>CAYNGZ010000114.1:0-15226 GCA_964396695.1 uncultured Pseudomonas sp. | reverse complement strand
TCATTGGCCTGTGCCATGCGGTGTTTGCGACAATATTTTTCGTACAGAGCCTAAGCTGTACAACAGTCGCAACTGGCAATGTGGCGAAGCCCGGTCGTGGCCGACGCCGAACCCGCTCGGTCATGGCATAATCCGTCACCTTTTCTTTTCAGCACCTCCAAAGGGGGGCAATTCCTTGACCGCTTCAAGCAAAACGTTGCACCTTTTCGGCATCAAAGCCTGCGACACCATGAAAAAGGCGCGCACCTGGCTCGATGAAAACGCTGTCAGCTTTGACTTTCATGATTACAAAACGGCCGGAATCGACCGTGAACACCTGACTCTGTGGTGCAACGAGCACGGCTGGCAAGTGGTGCTCAACCGTGCAGGCACGACCTTTCGCAAACTCGACGACGAACGCAAAGCCGATCTCGACCAGACGAAAGCAATCGAACTGATGCTCGCACAACCTTCGATGATCAAGCGCCCGGTGCTTGATCTCGGTGACCGAACCCTGATTGGCTTCAAGCCAGACATTTACGCGGCAGCGCTCAAGTAAGCCAGCCCGTTCAATTTTGTTAGAGGTATAGACATGTCCACTACCCTGTTCAGCCTGGCCTTTGGTGTCGGCACTCAAAATCGTCAAGGTGCATGGCTGGAAGTGTTTTATGCAGCTCCGGTTCTCAAGCCTTCGGCTGAGCTGGTCGCCGCTGTTGCCCCGATTCTGGGCTACACCGAAGGCAATCAGGCCATCGCCTTCAGCAACGCTCAGGCTTCACAACTGGCTGAAGCCCTCAAGGGTGTTGACGCTGCTCAAGCGGCGCTGCTGACCCGTCTGGCCGAAAGCCACAAGCCGCTGGTCGCCACCCTGCTGGCCGAAGACGCACAACTGAGCTCCACCCCTGAGGCCTACCTGAAGCTGCACCTGCTGTCCCATCGCCTGGTCAAGCCGCATGGCCTGAACCTGGCCGGGATCTTCCCGCTGCTGCCGAACGTGGCCTGGACCAGCCAGGGCGCCATCGACCTGAACGAACTGGCCGAGCATCAACTGGAAGCGCGCCTGCGTGGCGAGCTGCTGGAAGTGTTCTCGGTCGACAAGTTCCCGAAAATGACCGACTACGTCGTGCCGACTGGCGTGCGTATCGCTGACAGCGCCCGGATCCGTCTGGGTGCCTACATCGGCGAAGGCACCACCGTGATGCACGAAGGTTTCGTCAACTTCAACGCCGGCACCGAAGGCCCGGGCATGATCGAAGGCCGCGTCTCTGCGGGCGTGTTCGTCGGCAAGGGTTCGGACCTGGGCGGCGGCTGCTCGACCATGGGCACCCTGTCGGGCGGTGGCAACATCGTGATCAAGGTCGGCGAAGGCTGCCTGATCGGCGCCAACGCCGGTATCGGTATTCCGTTGGGCGACCGCAACACCGTTGAATCGGGCCTGTACGTGACCGCTGGCACCAAAGTGGCCCTGCTGGACGAGAACAACAAACTGGTCAAAGTGCTCAAGGCCCGCGAACTGGCCGGCCAGCCTGACCTGTTGTTCCGCCGCAATTCGGAGACCGGTGCCGTGGAATGCAAAACCCACAAGTCAGCCATCGAACTGAACGAAGCACTGCACGCTCACAACTAAGTGCCGCAGGCACCTGTGGGAGCTTGCTCCCGCAGGGTCTGGCCTACACCTGCCCATGTTCACAGGGCCGAACACATGATGATTCCTTCTCCCTGGCGCGCCGATTTCCCGGCCATCGCCGCTCTGCAACGACAAGACCAGACCTATCTGGACAACGCCGCCACCACCCAGAAACCCCGGGCCCTGCTCGATGCACTGACGCACTACTACGCCAACGGCGCGGCCAACGTCCATCGTGCGCAACACCTGCCCGGCGCCCACGCCACACAGGCGTTCGAAGGCAGCCGCAGCAAAGTCGCCCATTGGCTCAATGCGGGTGAAAGCGGGCAAATCATCTTTACCCATGGCGCGACCTCCGCGCTGAACCTCCTGGCCTATGGCCTGGAACACCTATTCAACCCGGGCGATGAAATTGTCATCAGCGCCCTGGAACACCACGCCAACCTGTTGCCGTGGCAGCAACTGGCCCACCGTCGCGAGCTGAAACTGGTGGTCCTGCCACTGGACGCGGACGGACTGATCGATCTCGACGCTGCCGCCCAGTTGATCGGCCCACGCACGCGGTTGCTGGCGGTCAGTCAGCTATCCAACGTACTCGGCGCATGGCAGCCGTTAGCGCCGTTGCTGGCGCAGGCCAAGGCGCAGAACGCCTTGACCGTGGTCGACGGCGCGCAAGGCGTGGTCCATGGTCGCCATGACGTGCAGGCGCTGGGTTGCGACTTCTACGTTTTTTCCAGCCACAAGCTCTATGGCCCGGACGGTCTCGGCGTATTGTATGGCCGCAACGAAGCCTTGCCACAGTTGCGCCCATGGCAGTTCGGCGGCGAGATGGTGCTGGACGCCAACTACCACGACGCGCGTTTCCGCCCGGCCCCGCTGGGATTTGAAGCCGGCACGCCGCCGATTGCCAGCGTGATTGGCCTGGGCGCAACCCTGGACTATCTCGCCGGCCTGGACCAGGACGCCGTGTGCGCCCACGAAGCCGCGCTGCATGACTACCTGTTGAAGGGCTTGCAGGCGCGCAATGGCATTCGCCTGCTGGGCAAGCCGCAACTGGCGCTGGCCAGTTTTGTCGTTGAAGGCGTGCACAACGCCGATCTGGCACATCTGCTCACCGAGCAAGGCATCGCCGTGCGTGCCGGACACCACTGCGCCATGCCGCTGCTGAAAAGCTTCGAGCTGGCGGGAGCGATTCGGGTTTCCCTGGCGCTGTATAACGACTCGGAAGACCTCGAGCGCTTTTTCGAAGCGCTTGACCAAGCGCTGGAGTTGTTGCGATGAGCCTGCCTGCCGACGCTGTTGCCGCACTGGCAACCTTTCAGGCCGCCGCTGGCTGGGAGCAACGCGCTCGCCTGCTGATGCAATGGGGCGAACGACTTCCAGCGTTGAACGAGGCAGACAAGACCGACGCCAACCGCGTACACGGCTGCGAAAGTCAGGTGTGGCTGGTGGGCGCGCTACAAGACGGCCATTGGCAGTTTGCGGCCAGCAGCGATGCACGGTTGATTCGCGGGTTGGTGGCGCTGCTGCTGGCGCGGGTCAACGGGCTATCCGCGAAAGAGCTGCAACAAGTCGATCTGCCGGACTGGTTCGATCAACTGGGCCTGAGCCGACAGCTGTCGCCGTCGCGCAGCAATGGCTTGAACGCCGTATTGCAGCGGATGCGGAGCCTGAGCGCCGTGTAGGAGCTGCCGAAGGCTGCGATCTTTTGATCTTTAGCGCGATCATTTACGCCGAAGATCAAAAGATCGCAGCCTGCGGCAGCTCCTACGGGGGTTCAGATTTCGGTTTGGGGTTTGAGCTTGTCTGCCGGGCGCCGTACGCCGGCCACGATCTTGTCTACAGCCTTGGTCGCGGCGACCATGCCGAAGGTCGCGGTCACCATCATCACCGCGCCGAAACCGCCGGCGCAGTCGAGCTTCACGCCATCGCCGACAAAGCTCTTCTGCAAGCAAATGCTGCCATCGGGTTTCGGATAGCGCAGTTGTTCGGTAGAGAACACACACGGCACGCTGTAGTGACGGGTCACGGTGCGTGAGAAACCATAATCGCGACGCAACGTGGAGCGCACTTTCGAGGCCAGCGGGTCATTGAAGGTACGGTTCAGGTCGCAGACCTGGATCAGCGTCGGGTCGATCTGCCCGCCCGCACCACCGGTGGTGATGATCTGGATCTTGCGACGCTTGCACCAGGCGATCAGCGCAGCCTTGGCGTTGACACTGTCGATGCAGTCGATCACGCAGTCGATATTCGGCGTGATGTACTCGGCCATGGTCTCGCGCGTGACGAAATCGGCCACCGCGTGCACGGTGCACGCCGGGTTGATCCCGCGCAGGCGCTCGGCCATCACCTCGACCTTGGGCTTGCCGACGGTGCTGTCCAGTGCATGCAACTGTCGATTGACGTTACTGACGCACACGTCATCGAGGTCGAACAGCGAGATTTCGCCGACGCCGCAACGGGCCATGGCTTCCGCCGCCCAGGAACCAACGCCACCGACGCCGACAATCGCCACATGGGCCGCGCGCAAACGCGCAAGGCCTTCGATGCCATATAACCGGGCGATGCCAGCAAACCGCGGATCTTCTGTACTCATGACCACTACCCTGAAAACCGGCGCGCATTATAGGGCCGATGCGTGCCAAGAACAGCTTTGCGCTATAAACGGCAGCGGGTCCTGCTTAAATTGAGCCCGCATATGTACATTTTTTGTCACACAAAAGAACTTAAGCGAAGATGGCTTGCCCAATGTCCGGCTTTTTTCTGTCTGCTATACGCTCAGTTGAAGGCCAGTGTAGGATGCGCGCCGATTGGCGCGTGCCAACCGTCCCCTCGTTCCACACCTTTTGGAACCCGAAATAGCTATGTCATCGCGTAAATTTGGACTCAATCTGGTGGTAGTGCTGGCGATTGCCGCGCTGTTCACCGGTTTCTGGGCGCTGATCAACCGCCCGGTCACGACCCCCAACTGGCCTGAGCAGATCTCCGGTTTTTCTTACTCGCCGTTCCAGCAAGGCCAGTTCCCACAGAAAAACCAGTACCCGTCCGACGATGAAATGCGTCGCGACCTGGAGATCATGAGCAAGCTGACCGACAACATTCGGACCTACTCCGTCGACGGTACGCTGGAGAACATCCCGAAACTGGCGGAAGAATTCGGCCTGCGCGTAACGCTCGGGATCTGGATCAGCCCGGACCTGGAGCGCAACGAGCGCGAGATCCAGCGCGCCATCGAACTCGCCAACAGCACGCGCAGCGTCGTGCGCGTGGTGGTCGGTAACGAGGCGATCTTCCGTAAGGAAATCACCGCCGAGCAATTGAGCGTGATCCTCGATCGCGTACGCGCAGCGGTAAAAGTGCCGGTGACCACGTCCGAGCAGTGGCACGTCTGGGAAGAAAACCCGATGCTGGCCAAGCACGTCGACCTGATCGCGGCCCACATCCTGCCTTATTGGGAATTCATCCCGATGGACCAGGCCGGTCAGTTCGTTCTGGACCGTGCCCGCGACCTGAAAAAGCTGTTCCCGAAAAAGCCGCTGCTGCTGTCCGAAGTGGGTTGGCCGAGCAATGGCCGCATGCGCGGTGGTGCGGATGCGACCCCGGCTGACCAGGCCATTTACCTGCGCACGCTGGTGAACAAGCTCAATCGCCAAGGCTTCAACTACTTCGTGATCGAAGCGTTTGACCAGCCCTGGAAAGCCAGCGACGAAGGCTCGGTAGGCGCCTATTGGGGCGTGTTCAACGCCGCGCGTCAGCAGAAATTCAACTTCGAAGGCCCGGTCGTGGCGATCCCGCAATGGCGGGTGCTGGCGGTCGGCTCGGTGGTCCTGGCGTTGTTGTCCCTGACCCTGCTGATGATCGACGGCTCGGCCCTGCGCCAGCGCGGTCGGACCTTCCTGACCTTCACCGCGTTCCTCGGCGGTTCAGCACTGGTGTGGATCGGTTACGACTACAGCCAGCAATACAGCACCTGGTTCAGCCTGACGGTGGGCTTCCTGCTCGCCCTCGGTGCGCTCGGGGTATTTATCGTATTGCTGACCGAAGCCCACGAACTGGCCGAAACCGTCTGGACCCACAAGCGCCGGCGTGAATTCCTGCCGGTAGAGGGCGATTCGGACTACCGCCCGAAAATCTCGATCCACGTGCCGTGCTACAACGAGCCGCCGGAGATGGTCAAACAGACCCTTAACGCCCTGGCCAACCTCGACTATCCGGACTTCGAAGTCCTGATCATCGACAACAACACCAAGGACCCGGCGGTCTGGGAACCGGTGCAGGCCTATTGCGAAACCCTTGGCCCGCGCTTCAAGTTCTTCCACGTTTCGCCACTGGCCGGTTTCAAGGGCGGTGCGCTGAACTACCTGATCCCGCACACCGCCAAGGATGCCGAAGTCATCGCGGTGATCGACTCGGACTACTGCGTCGATCCGAACTGGCTCAAGCACATGGTGCCGCACTTCGCCGATCCGAAAATCGCCGTGGTGCAGTCGCCGCAGGATTATCGCGACCAGAACGAAAGCACCTTCAAGAAGCTCTGCTACGCCGAATACAAAGGCTTCTTCCACATCGGCATGGTGACCCGCAACGACCGCGACGCGATCATCCAGCACGGCACCATGACCATGACCCGCCGTTCGGTGCTCGAAGAACTCGGCTGGGCCGACTGGTGCATCTGCGAGGACGCCGAGCTGGGTCTGCGGGTGTTCGAAAAAGGCCTGTCGGCGGCGTACTACCACAACAGTTATGGCAAGGGCCTGATGCCCGATACCTTTATCGACTTCAAGAAACAGCGTTTCCGCTGGGCTTATGGAGCGATTCAGATCATCAAGCGGCACACCGCCAGCCTGTTGCGTGGCAAGGACACCGAGCTGACCCGTGGCCAGCGTTACCACTTCCTCGCGGGCTGGTTGCCGTGGGTGGCGGACGGCATGAACATCTTCTTCACCGTCGGCGCTCTGTTGTGGTCGGCGGCGATGATCATCGTGCCGCAACGGGTCGATCCACCGCTGCTGATCTTCGCAATCCCGCCCCTGGCGCTGTTCGTGTTCAAGGTCGGCAAGATCATCTTCCTCTACCGCCGTGCGGTCGGGGTCAACCTGAAGGACGCATTCTGCGCGGCATTGGCCGGGCTGGCGTTGTCCCACACCATTGCCAAAGCGGTGCTGTACGGCTTCTTCACCAGCAGCATTCCGTTTTTCCGCACCCCGAAAAATGCCGATAACCACGGCTTCTGGGTGGCGATTTCGGAAGCTCGCGAAGAGCTGTTCATCATGCTGCTGCTGTGGGGCGCGGCACTGGGGATCTACCTGGTGCAGGGCATCCCGAGCAACGACATGCGTTTCTGGGTCACCATGTTGCTGGTGCAGTCGCTGCCGTATCTGGCCGCGCTGGTCATGGCCTTCCTGTCTTCGCTGCCAAAACCTGCGCCTGAAGCCGAGCCGGCACCTGCCGCCTAAATCTGCGCAAACCACTAAACGGCGGCCTCTGGCCGCCGTTTTGCTTTAGAATGCTTGCCATTTTCCATGCCAGATAACGTGTAGGAGCTGCCGCAGGCTGCTCCTACGGTTTTATATGTGTGCTTATCGGAGTTCTCACATGACGGCCCACGCCGACCTTTCGCCGACCCTCCAACTCGCCATCGACCTGATCCGTCGTCCGTCCGTGACGCCGCTCGACGCCGATTGCCAGAAGCAGATGATGCAGCGCCTGGGCGATGCCGGTTTTGCGCTTGAGCCCATGCGCATCGAAGATGTGGATAACTTCTGGGCCACCCACGGCAAACACGAAGGCCCGGTGCTGTGCTTCGCCGGTCACACCGACGTGGTGCCGACCGGCCCGGTGGCGGCCTGGCAGATCGATCCGTTCGACGCGGTGATCGACGAGCACGGCATGCTCTGCGGCCGTGGCGCGGCCGACATGAAAGGCAGCCTGGCCTCCATGACCGTGGCGGCCGAACGTTTTGTCGCCGACTACCCGGACCACAAGGGCAAGGTCGCCTTCCTGATCACCAGCGACGAAGAAGGCCCGGCGCATCACGGCACCAAGGCGGTGGTCGAACGCCTTGCGGCGCGTAAGGAACGTCTGGACTGGTGCATCGTCGGCGAAC
This sequence comes from uncultured Pseudomonas sp., assembly GCA_964396695.1. GTDB lineage: Bacteria > Pseudomonadota > Gammaproteobacteria > Pseudomonadales > Pseudomonadaceae > Aquipseudomonas. The sequence goes on along the minus strand of CAYNGZ010000114.1, from coordinate 7,514 downwards.
CGTCGAGCACCACCCTGGTCGGTGACGTGGTCAAGAATGGCCGTCGCGGCTCCCTTGGCGCCAAGCTCACCGTGCGCGGTGTGCAAGGTCACGTGGCCTACCCGCACCTGGCGAAAAACCCGATCCACCTCGCCGCCCCGGCCCTGGCCGAACTGGCCGCCGAGCACTGGGATCACGGCAACGATTTCTTCCCGCCGACCAGCTTCCAGATTTCCAACGTCAACTCCGGCACCGGCGCGACCAACGTGATCCCCGGTGATCTGGTGGCGGTGTTCAACTTCCGCTTCTCCACCGAATCGACCGTTGAAGGCCTGCAACAGCGAGTGGCCGCCATCCTCGACAAACATGGCCTGGACTGGCATATCGACTGGGCGCTGTCCGGCCTGCCATTCCTCACCGAGCCGGGCGCCCTGCTCGATGCAGTGTCGGCGAGCATCAAGACCATCACCGGTCGCGAAACCAAGGCGTCCACCAGCGGCGGTACTTCGGATGGGCGCTTCATCGCCACCATGGGGACGCAAGTGGTCGAGCTTGGCCCGGTCAACGCGACGATCCATCAGGTCAACGAGCGCGTGCTGGCCAGCGACCTCGATCTACTGACCGAAATCTACTACCAGACCCTGATCAAGTTGCTCGCCTGATGCTTGCCTGCCCTATCTGCAGTGCGCCGCTGAACGCGGTCGACAATGGCGTGGCGTGCCCGGCCGGACATCGCTTCGACCGCGCCCGCCAGGGTTACCTGAACCTGCTGCCGGTGCAGCACAAGAACAGCCGCGATCCAGGCGACAACCAGGCCATGGTCGAAGCCCGTCGCGACTTCCTGAACGCTGGGCACTACGCGCCGGTGGCCAGGCGTCTCGCCGAGCTGGCGGCCGAACGTGCGCCACAGCGCTGGCTGGACATCGGTTGTGGCGAGGGTTACTACACCGCGCAAATCGCCGACGCCCTGCCGAACGCCGACGGCTACGCGCTGGACATCTCCCGCGAAGCGGTCAAGCGTGCCTGCAAACGCAACCCGCGACTGACCTGGTTGATCGCCAGCATGGCCCGAGTGCCGTTGGCCGATGCCAGCTGCCAGTTCCTTGCCAGCGTGTTCAGCCCGCTCGACTGGCAGGAAGCCAAGCGCCTGCTCAGCCCTGGCGGCGGCTTGATGAAAGTCGGCCCGACCAGCGGTCATTTGATGGAACTGCGTGAGCGCCTTTACGACGAAGTGCGCGAATACACCGATGACAAGCATCTGGCGCTGGTGCCGGAAGGCATGACGCTGCAACACAGCGAAATTCTGGAGTTCAAACTGAACCTGGTCAGCAGCCAGGACCGCGCCAACCTGCTGGCCATGACGCCTCACGGCTGGCGCGCGAGTGCCGAACGCCGGGCCAATGTGATCGAACAGGCCGAGCCGTTCGAGGTCAGCGTGTCGATGCGCTACGATTACTTCGTTTTGCAGTAATTGTTTGAGCGTAACCCTTTAACTTTTGGCCCTGAGCAGTGGCTTGAGGCCGGCTAAATCCGCGAATGGATTTTTCAGAACCCGCAGTGAGGAACATCCATGCGCCAACCCGATATCGAGATTTACCTGAAAGACGCCGACGTCGACTACAAGGCCATCGCCACCTGGCTCGGCGCGGCTCTGGGCCCTTGCACCGACTGGGTTCAGAAAGGTCAGACCTACAAGTGCAAGGCCGGCAACGTGCCCGTGACCTGGCTGCCAAAAGCCGTGGGCAAGTGGAACAGCCTGTACCTGGAAAGCGACCAGACGCCGTGGGACGACGACATCGCCTGCGCCCGCGCAGCCTTTGCCGCGCTGAACGTCGAAGTGCGCTGCGCGCCGGGAAGCTGGGTCGAGGAAGAAGGTGAGGAATCGGCCGATCGCTGGATTCGCATCAGCGTCGACGGTGAAGAAGAGATCACCTGGAAAACCGCGTAATACCGAAAAGATCGCAGCCTGCGGCAGCTCCTACAGTGATCGGCGCAGGAGCTGCCGAAGGCTGCGATCTTTTGACCTTAAGAGTTACAGCCCCACCACATCCTCAGCCTGCAACCCCTTCTGCCCATCTACCACGGCGTATTCAACCTGCTGGCCTTCGACCAACGAGCGGTGGCCTTCGCCACGGATCGCGCGGTAATGCACGAACACGTCTGCCCCGCCTTCACGCTGAATGAAGCCGTAGCCCTTGGCGTCGTTGAACCACTTCACGTTGCCGGTCTCGCGCGTTGCCATCAATCAATCCCCCATCTTTTTATTATTGAGTCGGCCTGTTCATGAACAGGCCTTCGGAATGTTTGCCAGCACTCGGTTTTCTGTAATGAACAGCGCCGACAGTGGCAAACGGCTAGCCGAGTATATGACAGCCGCAAAAACTCTCAACTCAAGATTACTTCGGTGCTTTTTTGCCGATTTTCGACGAATCCGGCACACTACCGGTCCCCGAGCGCTTGCTCGGTTTTTTCAACTAAAGCAGAAGCCGTATGACCCGCTCCCCGTTCCGCCGTCTTGTGTTTGGCACCTTGCGCCGACTGTTGTACCTCTGGGTTCGCTCGGAAACGATCAACCAGTCGTCCTTTACCCTCAACCTCGACCGCAGCCGTCCGGTGTTCTACGTCCTGCAAGATCCTTCGCTGACCGACCTCGCCGTGGTCGATACCGAATGCAGCAAGGCCGGGCTGCCACGCCCGGTACTGCCAGTATCGGTGGGCAACCTGCTGGAACCCGCCGCGTTCTTCTACCTGACGCCTGCACCTGACTGGCTTGGCCGCCAGGACAAGCGCGGCGCGCCGCCCACCCTGACCCGGCTGGTCAGCGCCCTGAGCCAGAATGCCGCCGAAGACGCGCAGATCATCCCGGTCAGCGTGTTCTGGGGCCAGTCGCCGGACAGCGAGTCGAGCCCGTGGAAATTGCTCTTCGCCGACAGCTGGGCGGTGACCGGGCGCCTGCGTCGACTACTGAGCATCATGATTCTGGGACGCAAGACCCGCGTGCAGTTCTCCGCACCGATCCACCTGCGCCAGCTGATCGAGCACGACAAGGGCCACGAGCGCACGGTGCGCATGGCCCAACGTATTCTGCGGGTGCACTTTCGTAACCTCAAAGCCGCGGTCATCGGCCCGGACATTTCCCACCGTCGCAACCTGGTCAAAGGCCTGCTGAATCAGCCCTTGGTCAAGCAGGCGATCCTCGACGAAGCCGAGCGCGAGAACATTTCACCGGAGAAGGCCAAGGCTCAAGCACTGCGCTACGGCAACGAAATCGCCTCGGACTACACCTACACCGTGATCCGCTTTCTCGAAGTGGTGCTGAGCTGGTTCTGGAACAAGATCTACGACGGGATCAAGGTCAACCACATCGAAGGCGTGCAGGCAGTCGCTCAGGGTCACGAAGTGATCTACGTGCCGTGCCACCGCAGCCATATCGACTACCTGTTGCTCTCCTATCTGCTGTTTCGCAACGGCCTGACTCCGCCGCACATCGCCGCCGGGATCAACCTCAACATGCCGGTGATTGGCGGCCTGCTGCGGCGTGGCGGAGCGTTCTTCATGCGCCGCACCTTCAAGGGCAACCCGCTCTACACCTCGGTGTTCAACGAATACCTGCACACGCTGTTCACCAAAGGCTTCCCGGTGGAGTATTTCGTCGAAGGTGGCCGTTCGCGCACCGGGCGCATGCTGCAACCGAAAACCGGGATGCTGGCCATCACCCTGCGCAGCTTCCTGCGCTCCTCGCGCATGCCGATCGTGTTCATCCCGGTGTACATCGGTTACGAGCGGGTGCTGGAAGGCCGGACCTACCTTGGTGAACTGCGTGGTGCGAGCAAGAAGAAAGAGTCTATCTTCGACATTTTCAAAGTCATCGGCGCGCTCAAGCAGCGTTTCGGCCAGGTGGCAGTCAACTTCGGCGAGCCGATCAAACTGGCGGAGTTTCTCGACAGCGAACAACCGGACTGGCGTACCCAGGAGCTCGGTCCGCAGTTCAGACCGGCCTGGCTCAACGACACCACCAATCGCCTCGGCGAGCGCGTGGCCCGGCATCTGAACGAAGCGGCGGCGATCAACCCGGTGAACCTGGTGGCGCTGGCTCTGCTGTCCACCAGTCGTCTGGCGCTGGACGATCGCGCCATGGCGCGGGTGCTCGATCTGTACCTGGCGCTGTTGCGTCGCGTGCCTTACTCGCCGCACACCACGCTGCCGGAAGGTGACGGCAGCGCGCTGATCAAGCACGTCAAAGACATGGAACTGCTCTGCGAGCAAAGCGATGCGCTGGGCAAGATTCTTTATCTGGACGAGCAAAATGCCGTCCTGATGACCTACTACCGCAACAACGTGCTGCATATTTTCGCCCTGCCAGCGCTGCTCGCGAGTTTCTTCCAGAGCGCGTCGCGCATGAGCCGCGAACAGATCCTGCGCTACACCCGCGCCCTGTATCCGTACCTGCAATCAGAGTTGTTCATCCGCTGGTCGCTGGACGAACTGGATGCGGTGATCGATCAATGGCTCGACGCCTTTGTCGAACAAGGCCTGCTGCGCTTCGAAAACAACGTGTACCTGCGCCCGGCGCCAAGCTCCCGGCATTTCGTGCTGCTGACGCTGCTGTCGAAAAGCATTGCCCAGACCTTGCAACGCTTCTACATGACCGTTTCCCTGCTGCTCAACAGCGGTCAGAACAGCATCAGCGCCGAAGAACTGGAAGACCTCTGCACCGTCATGGCCCAGCGCCTGTCGATCCTGCATGGCCTGAACGCCCCGGAGTTCTTCGACAAGAGCCTGTTCCGCCACTTCATCCAGACCCTGCTGGACCTCGACGTGGTCAAGCGCGACGAAACCGGCAAGCTGAGCTATCACGAACTGCTCGGTGAATTGGCCGAAGGCGCGGCCAAACGGGTGCTGCCGGCGGAGATTCGTTTGTCGATCCGTCAGGTGGCGTTGCATCGCAGTGAAGATGCGGCGGATCAACCTGCGCCTGGGCCACAAGCCGACTAAATTGCTTAAGATCGTCCGCGGTCCGCTCATTGTCTTTTTGAAAAAAGGAAGTTGCCATGCTCCGCCCTACCCTTCGCTTCGCCGGCCTGTGTGCCGGCCTGCTGATTTCCGCCAGCGCCCTGGCCCTGTCTCTGGGCAACCTTTCCCAGGGAGAAGCCTCGGGCGGCCTCAAGGACGCCCTGGCCCAGGGGGCCGTAGCAGCCGTCACCACGCTCGGCAAACCGGGCGGTTTCAGCAACAACCCTGAGGTGAAGATCGAACTGCCGGGCAGTCTGGGCAAGGTCGCCAGCAAGATGAAACAGTTCGGCATGGGGGCCGAGGTCGATCAACTGGAAACCAGCATGAACAAGGCGGCGGAGGCGGTCATGCCGCAGGCCCAGGCCCTGCTGGTGGATGCGGTGAAAAAGATGACCGTGACCGATGCCAAGGGCATCCTCACCGGCGGCAAGGATTCGGCCACCCAGTACCTGGACAAGACCAGCCGCGAACAGATCCGCGCCAAGTTCCTGCCGATCGTCAAACACGCCACCGACCAGGTGGGCCTGGCCAAGCAGTACAACGCGTTCGCCGGGCAAGCGGCAACCTTCGGCGTGCTCGATGCCAAAAGTGCCAATGTTGAAGGCTACGTGACGGAAAAGGCCCTGGACGGCCTGTTCAAGATGATCGCCCAGAAGGAAGAAGGCATCCGCGCCAACCCGGCGCAAGCCGCGACCAGCCTGGCGAAGAAAGTCTTCGGCTTGCTGTAACCCGAAACGATTCGGTCGTTCCCACACGGGAACGATCAACACCCCCCGTAGGAGGGGCCGCCCCCTCTTCGAGGCCGCGCTGTCGCGTAAGGAACATGGGCCAGGGCTGGCAAGCCAGCCCTTAAAAATAATATATAAATCAATAAGTTATTTTTTGTTCCATAAGAGCTGCCGAAGGCTGCGATCTTTTGATCTTGATGTTGATCTTCATCGGCTCAAAAAAGATCAAGGTCAAAAGATCGCAGCCTGCGGCAGCTCCTACGGCCAGTCTGTTTTGATGTGTGATGAGCCGCGCAAAAAGAACACCCACTCGCGCCCCAGCTTTTTCTTCTCGAACAGCTTCAATTCAACCAATCCGTTCAAGGTCGTGGCAGCTGTGTTGTAGGAGCAGTTCAGGTTTTCCTTCACATTGACCGCGGTGAACTCCTTGGCCATGCCGCTCTTGGCGACCTGAAACACCGTGCGCTGTTTCTCGGTCAACTGCGTGAAAAGCCCTGACGCCTCCAGCCAACGATCAAAACCTTCGGCGTAGGCCAGACTCTTTTGATAGGCCGCCGTGAACTCGGTCACCGCACGCAGAATCACCGAACACTGGTAATCGATGAAATACGTCAGGTCCAGCCCGTCGCTCTCGGTATGTATATAAGACCGACCGTATTTCACCGGCGCATTGCGCAGCAGAATGCTGATCGCGATGTAGCGAAATGCCGAAAAATCATTCTTGAACATGAACCAGTAAAACAACGCCCGTGCCACCCGACCATTGCCATCGCGGAACGGATGCTCGTAGCCCAGCGCAAAATGCAGGGCGATGGCCTTGATCATCGGGTGCACATAATCAGCGCGCAGCGGGTCATCGTGGGGCTGGTTGATCCAGGTCGCCAACCCATTGAGCCGAGCACTGATGCCCGCTGCCGGCGGCGGTACATGAACGGTATTACCCTCACCATCCTGCACCACCACCTGATCATTGCTGCGAAAAACTCCCGGCGAATACAGCGAGTCATCAATGCCTTCGACGCCAACACGATGGAGTTGCCGGATCAGCTCGACACTCAATGGCTCGTGACGTTTTTCCCAGGCGAAGATCATCATTTTGTAGTTGCCGATGACCATCCGCTCATCCGGCGTTCGCGGCAGGCGATTGCGCTTGAGCATGTCTTTGGCCACCAGCGTGGTCGTCGCTGCCCCCTCAAGCTGGCTGCTGCTGATGGCTTCATCTTCGATCAGGTCATTGAGCAGGTAACTGAAATGCGCCGTCTCACCGATGTGGTGAGTCATGTATTCCAACGCGGCGGTCGTTGCCTGGCGATCAACCGTCGAGAGGGTTTTCTGTGCCAGAGGCGTAAGGATGAACTGAGCCCACCGAGTCGGCTCGCCCACCGGCAGCAAGCTCACGTACTGCGCCATGCGGGCTTTTTTCACCAAGGCCCAGCACAAGCCCGGATCAAGGCCTGGCGGCCAGCGAAAACGCAGATCATCGAACGGCAGATAGCGCCCCTGATCATCCAGCGGCTTGAGCAGTGCCAGGTAGTCGACCAGCTTTTCCTTGTGAGGCGATTGCCCGAGTGTATCGAAAAGGCTGGGGTCTATGGCTGGAGGAGGTTTGATCATCGCTGTCTCAAAAACTCGTGAAACTGAGTTATGAGTACAACATAAGGCTGCTTATGTCTCAATATCAGACAAAATTGAGATGTCCGTAGGAGCTGCCGAAGGCTGCGATCTTTTGACTTTCAAACATCAAAAGATCGCAGCCTGCGGCAGCTCTTATGGAACAAAAAATAACTTATTGAT
>CAYNGZ010000113.1:0-15507 GCA_964396695.1 uncultured Pseudomonas sp. | reverse complement strand
TTATTTTTTGTTCCATAAGAGCTGCCGCAGGCTGCGATCTTTTGATCTTTTGATCCTGGCGTTGTTGGGATTGCTAAAGATCGCAGCCTTCGGCAGCTCCTACGTTGGGAGCATTACTCCCAACTGTACGGATAACTTTGCACTCAGCTGTAAGCGCGTAAATCCGGGGTTTGTGGCTAGATGAAAGCTCTCTGCCACTTTCGAATTCTGGTTACCGTTATGTCCTCGCGCGAAAACACCGGCATGGCTCTGGGCCTGCTCGGCGTCGTCATCTTCAGCCTGACCCTGCCCTTCACCCGGATCGTGGTGCAAGAAGTCCATCCGCTGCTCAATGGTCTGGGTCGAGCGTTGTTCGCGGCGATTCCGGCGGCGTTGTTGCTGCTCTGGCGACGGGAGAAATGGCCGACCTGGAAACAGATCAAAGGCCTGACCCTGGTGATTGCCGGAGTGATTCTCGGTTTCCCGGTACTCTCGGCCTGGGCCATGCAAACGCTGCCGGCGTCCCATGGCGCGCTGGTCAACGGTTTGCAGCCGCTGTGCGTGGCGCTGTATGCGGCGTGGCTGTCCCATGAGCGACCGTCGAAAGCCTTCTGGGCCTGTGCCGCATTAGGGAGTGCATTGGTGCTGGGTTATGCGCTGATCAGCGGTGCCGGCAGCATCCAGGCCGGTGATTTGCTGATGCTCGGGGCGATTGGCGTCGGTGGTCTGGGTTACGCCGAAGGTGGCCGGTTGGCCAAGGAGATGGGCGGCTGGCAGGTGATCTGCTGGGCGCTGGTGCTATCGACACCGTTGCTGATCGGCCCGGTGACGTTTTTGGCGCTACAGCACCACGGCGAAATTTCGGCGAAAACCTGGTGGGCCTTCGGTTACGTGTCGCTGTTCTCGCAGTTCATCGGTTTCTTCGCCTGGTACGCCGGGCTCGCGATGGGCGGCATCGCCCGGGTCAGTCAGATCCAGTTGTTGCAGATTTTCTTCACCATGGCGTTCTCGGCGCTGTTCTTTGGCGAACACATCGAACCGATTACCTGGCTGTTTGCGGTTGGGGTGATCGTCACCGTGATGCTCGGGCGCAAGACCAGCGTGCGCCCGGCGCAACCGGGCACATTACCGGCGGGTATTCAGACCACGCCGTTCAAATAAGGAACCCATCGGCCCGCAACAGGGTTTCCAGGCAATGTTCGCTGATGTGGTAGAACGCCTTGAGTTCCTGAATCTTCACCAACAGCTGGGCCGGGTCCACCGGTTCAGCACGTTTGACGGCCAGGATCATCTTGTTCTTGTTGGTGTGGTCCAGCGAGATGAATTCGAAGACCTTGGTTTCATAACCACACGCTTCGAGGAACAACGCCCGCAGGCTGTCGGTGACCATTTCCGCCTGCTGGCCGAGGTGCAAACCGTATTGCAGCATCGGCTTGAGCAACGCCGGACTCTGGATTTGCAGACGGATCTGCTTATGGCAGCACGGCGAGCACATGATGATCGCCGCACCGGAACGAATACCGGTGTGGATCGCATAGTCGGTGGCAATGTCACAGGCATGCAGGGCAATCATCACGTCCAGCTCGCTCGGTGCCACGCTGCGCACATCACCGCATTTGAACACCAGCCCCGGATGCTCCAGGCGCGCGGCAGCGCTGTTGCACAGCTTGACCATGTCTTCACGCAACTCGACGCCAGTGACCTCGCCTTCGGCGTGCAAGGTGTTGCGCAAGTAGTCGTGAATGGCAAAGGTCAGGTAACCCTTGCCTGAACCGAAGTCCGCCACCCGTACCGGTTTATCCAGCGCCAGCGGCGAGGACGTCAGCGCATGGCTGAAGACTTCGATGAACTTGTTGATCTGCTTCCACTTGCGCGACATCGCCGGGATCAGTTCATGCTGCTTGTTGGTCACGCCCAGGTCGACGAGAAACGGCCGGCTCAGGTCCAGGAAGCGGTTCTTCTCGCGGTTGTGCTCGGCAGACGGCACTTCGCGCAGTTGCTGGGGTTTACTCTTGAACAGCGAACTCTTGCCCCTCTTGCTGTATTCGAGCTGGGCCTCATCGGTCAGCGACAGCAGGTGAGCATTTTTGAACGCGTGCGGCAACAGCGCAGCAATCGTCGCCACGCCCTCTTCGATCGGGAAATTCCTGGTGATATCGCGTGTCTTGTAGCGATAGACGAAGGACAGGCACGGCTGATCCTTGACCGTCAGTTGCTTGATGATGATCCGCTGCAAGTCGACTTCAGTACCCACGTACTTGGCCAGCACCAGTTTGATGAAGGCGTTCTGCGCCAGGCTGGTGCTCAGCAGGTCGATGAATTGCGCGTGATGATCCGGCGTGAGGCTGGCGGAAGTTGCGGTAACGGACATGTCAAAAACGCCTCGGGCGGTGCGGATCGGGGAATGGCGGGTATTTTAGGGGGGATGGCGCGTCGGGACACGCAGTTATTTACCAAACGGTTTGAAATCCCCCCCTCACCCCAACCCTCTCCCCAGAGGGGAGAGGGGGAAAGGGAGCAAATCTCCACTGCTTTCAAGGCCCGAGCGCCATGCGAAATCCCAGGTCGCAGTATCTCGATCAAACAACTCGGTCAGTCCCCTCGCCCCTAGGGGAGAGGGTTAGGGTGAGGGGGGCTTTCTACCCCAACACCACCAACTGATTCGGCAGCTCATTGCGCACATGCGTCACCGGCACATGCACCTTGAGCAGTTCGCCACAGGCCTCGATGCAGGTCACGAACCCCTGCAACGTCTGGCCCTGTTTCACCTGGCGGGTGAAGGCTGCGACGATCGGCTCCCAGGTTTTGTTGTCCAGCCGTCTGGAAATCCCTTCGTCCACCAGAATCTCCACATAGCGTTCCGCCTCGCAGACGAAAATCAGCATGCCGGTGCTGCCGACGGTGTGGTGCAGGTTCTGCTCCAGAAACTGTCGACGCGCCAGGTTCGAGGCACGCCAGTGGCGCACGGAACGCGGGATCAGGTGCGTGGTGATCGACGGCACCCGGAACACCAGGCACAGCACGATAAAACTTGCCCACTGCACCAGCAACAAGGTGTGCATGTTCAGCCAGCCGGAAACGTAGTGCACGATGCCCGGTACGATCAGCGCCAACAGGCTGGCCCACAGCAACGGAATATAGGCGTAGTCGTCGGCCCTAACCGCGAGCACCGTGACCAGTTCAGCGTCGGTATCGCGCTCGACACGGGCAATCGCTTCAGCGACCTGACGCTGTTCGTACTCACTCAGTAATGCCATGGTGTTGAATGCTCATTCATTATTGTTATCGCCTGCTGCCTCTGAAACCACACCCTCCCCATCCTTGGCCTTCGCCGCTGCATGACCCTTTTGCCATGGAAGTCATCCTGCGCGCCTTCACATCGAACTCTTGGGGCATAATCGGCCCCCACCACTGGATTGCATCGAGCCAATCGGCTAAAAGATGCCCAGCGCGAAAAGAGTTCAGAAATCAGACCGTGTGAAAACGTAGCGAGCGAAGGCAAGACAAGGCAAAAACAGGCGAGGAAGCGGAGTTTACGTGTTGTAAATGAGCATTCCGAGCCTGTTTTCAACGCAGTATTTCCGAGCGCAGTAGTTTTCACATGGTCTGAAGTTTGCTGCATTTGTCCGAACAACAATAGACGCTCCCTAATTTTTGGCTGACCGGCGCGTAACCACAGTGTCCGTTTAGGCTTTTGAGATCACTATTCATGAAGAAGCTGTGTTTGCTGGGCCTTGCCATCGGCCTGGCCAGTCACTCGGTATGGGCCGATACAACGCCTGCACCGATTGAAAACAAGGACGCTTTCGTCAGCCACCTGATGAAGCAGATGACCCTGGAAGAAAAGATCGGCCAATTGCGCCTGATCAGCATCGGCCCGGAAATGCCCCGCGAGCTGATCCGCAAGGAAATCGCCGCCGGCAACATCGGCGGCACGTTCAACTCGATCACGCGTCCCGAAAACCGTCCGATGCAGGACGCGGCCATGCGCAGCCGGTTGAAGATCCCGATGTTCTTCGCCTATGACGTGATCCACGGCCACCGGACCATTTTCCCGATCCCTCTGGCCCTGGCCTCGAGCTGGGACATGGATGCGATTGGCCTCAGCGGACGCATCGCCGCCAGGGAAGCGGCTGCCGACAGCCTCGACATCACCTTTGCGCCAATGGTCGATATCTCGCGCGACCCACGTTGGGGCCGCACCTCCGAAGGTTTCGGTGAAGACACCTACCTGGTCTCGCGTATCGCCAAAGTGATGGTCAAGGCCTATCAGGGCCAGACCCCGAGCGCGGCCGACAGCATCATGGCCAGCGTCAAGCACTTCGCCCTGTATGGCGCGGTGGAAGGCGGTCGCGACTACAACACCGTCGACATGAGCCCGGTGAAGATGTACCAGGACTACCTGCCACCGTACCGCGCCGCCATTGACGCGGGCGCTGGTGGGGTGATGGTTGCGCTGAACTCGATCAACGGCATACCGGCCACAGCCAACATGTGGCTGATGCAGGACCTGTTGCGCAAAGAGTGGGGCTTCAAAGGCCTGGCGGTCAGCGACCACGGGGCGATCTTCGAACTGATCAAGCACGGCGTGGCCCGTGACGGTCGCGAAGCGGCGAAGCTGGCGATCAAGGCCGGCATCGACATGAGCATGAACGACACCCTGTATGGCAAGGAATTGCCGGGGCTGCTGAAGTCCGGCGAGATCCAGCAGAGCGATATCGACAACGCCGTGCGTGAAGTACTGGGCGCCAAGTACGACATGGGCCTGTTCAAGGACCCGTACCTGCGCATCGGCAAGGCTGAAGATGATCCGGCCGACACCTACGCCGAGAGCCGCCTGCACCGCGCCGAAGCCCGTGACGTTGCCCGTCGCAGCATGGTCTTGCTGAAGAACCAGGGCGAAACCCTGCCCCTGAAGAAAACCGCGAAAATCGTCCTGGTCGGCCCGCTGGCCAAGGCGCCGATCGACATGATGGGCAGTTGGGCTGCCGCTGGCCGCCCTGCGCAATCCGTGACCCTGTTCGACGGCATGACCCGTGCCCTCGGCGATCAGGCCAAGCTGACCTACGCCCGTGGCGCCAACATCACCGAGGACAAGAAAATCCTCGATTACCTGAACTTCCTCAACTTCGATGCTCCGGAAGTGGTGAACGATCCGCGTTCGGCGCAGGTCATGATCGACGAAGCAGTGAAAGCCGCGCAGCAGTCCGATGTCATCGTGGCAGCAGTCGGTGAGTCGCGTGGCATGTCCCACGAGTCCTCGAGCCGTACCGACCTGAACATCCCGGCCAACCAGCGCGAGCTGATCAAGGCCCTGAAAGCCACCGGCAAACCGCTGGTGCTGGTGCTGATGAACGGCCGACCGCTGACGATTCTCGACGAGAAGGAACAGGCTGACGCGATCCTCGAAACCTGGTTCAGCGGCACCGAAGGCGGCAACGCGATTGCCGACGTGCTGTTCGGTGACTACAACCCGTCCGGCAAATTGCCGATCAGCATCCCACGTTCGGTGGGGCAGATTCCGACCTACTACAACCACCTGAGCATCGGCCGGCCGTTCACCCCAGGCAAACCGGGCAACTACACCTCGCAGTACTTCGATGACACCACAGGTCCCCTGTACCCATTCGGCTACGGCCTGAGCTACACCAGCTTCAGCCTGTCGGACATGGCCCTGTCGTCGACCACGCTGAACAAGACCGGCAGGATCGACGCCAGCGTGACCGTTAAAAACACCGGCAAGCGCGACGGCGAAACCGTGGTGCAGCTGTACATTCAGGACGTGGCCGGTTCGATGATCCGTCCGCTCAAGGAACTGAAAAACTTCCAGAAAGTGATGCTCAAGGCCGGCGAACAGAAAGTCATCCACTTCACCATCGAAGAGAACGACCTGAAGTTCTACAACGCCCAGCTCAAATACGCGGCAGAACCTGGCAAGTTCAACGTGCAGATCGGCCTCGACTCCGAGGACGTGACGCAGCAGAGCTTCGAGTTGCTGTAAAAGCAAAGATCGCAGCCTTCGGCAGCTCTTATGGAACAAAAAATAACTTATTGATTTATATATTATTTTTAAGGGCTGGCTTGCCAGCCCTGGCCCATGTTCCTTACGCGACAGCGCGGCCTCGAAGAGGGGGCGGCCCCTCCTACGGGCGAACACAACCCCCTCGTAGGAGCTGCCGCAGGCTGCGATCTTTTGATCTACCCCCGCCGATCCAGCAGATTCACCACCATCCGATCCACCCATCCCCACACCCGCTGCTTGATCCGTCGCCACAGCGGCCGGCGTTGCCATTCCTCAAGACTGACCCTTTGGCTCAAGACAAAGTCCTTTTCGAAGCTTGCCGCCACCGCCAGGCTCAGTGCCGGATCAAGGGCTTCCAGGTTGGCTTCCAGGTTGAAGCGCAGATTCCAGTGATCGAAATTGCATGAGCCAATGCTCACCCAGTCATCGATCAGGACCATTTTCAGGTGCAGGAAACACGGCTGATACTCGAAGATTTTCACCCCGGCCTTGAGCAAACGCGGGTAATAACGATGCCCGGCGTAGCGCACCGACGGGTGATCGGTACGCGGCCCGGTCAGCAGCAGGCGCACATCGATACCTCGTGCGGCGGCCTTGCGCAGCGAACGGCGGACGTTCCAGGTCGGCAGGAAGTAAGGCGTGGCCAGCCAGATCCGGCGCTGGCCGCTGTTCAAGGCGCGAAACAGTGACTGCAGGATGTCCCGGTGTTGCCTGGCATCTGCATACGCTACACGGCCCATCCCTTCGCCCGTCGACGGCACCCGTGGCAGGTGCGGCAAACCAACGTATGAGGCGGGTTTCCAGGCTCGACGGTGACGGTTGGCGATCCATTGACGGTCGAACAGCAGCTGCCAGTCGAGCACCAGCGGGCCGCTGATTTCCACCATCACTTCATGCCATTCACTGGTGTCATGGCCGGGCGTCCAGAACTCATCCGTGACACCTGTGCCGCCAACCACCGCCAGCGTCTGATCGACCAGCAACAACTTGCGGTGGTCGCGGTAAAGATTGCGCACCCAGCGCCGCCAGCTCAAACGATTGTAGAAGCGCAGTTCCACATCAGCCTCGATCAGGCGCCGCCGCAGACTCAGGGTGAACGCCAGACTGCCGTAGTCATCGAACAGGCAACGTACGCGCACACCGCGCCCGGCGGCTTGTACCAACGCCTGAACCATCGCCTCGGCGCAGACGCCCGCCTCCACCAGGTACAGCTCCAGTTCGACCTGCTCCTGCGCATTGGCAATCGCTGCCAGCATCCGTGGGAAAAACTGCGGCCCGTCGATCAACAACTCATAGCGATTGCCTTCGCGCCAGGGAAACACTGCACCCTTCATGTCAGCGTGCCGTGAAAATCAGCACCGCACCGACCGGCACCGACAAACTGATGGCCGACAGGCCGGCGACGGTACGCAAGGTTTCCAGCCCCGGCAGCAGGTCGAAATCCGCGGCATTGAGCACCAGCGGCTCCAGGGTCACCACCTGAAAGCGCCGGTCATCGAGGCGGGTCGCCAGCAATTCGGCGTTGTAATCGTGTTCTTTGCCGTGAAGGCTGACGGTCAGAGGCAAACGCAGTTCGAGTTGCGCGCCGGGGGCCAGATCCTTGATCGGCCGCAGATCGATCTGCGTGCTGATCAGCGCTTCAGGGAACGTCTTGATCTCGAACAGCTCTTTGCGCATGCGCTCATCGCGCAGCGGGATTCCACTGTTGACCGACTCCAGTTCGACCTGCACTTGCGCCTGACCTGTGGCGTCGACTTTTCCATGCAGCACCAGAAAGCGCTGAACTTCGGAGAGGTTGGCGTTCTTGGTGGAGATAAACGACAGACGTGAAGACTCACCGTCCAGGTACCAGTCGGCGTGGGCTGGCGAGGTAACGAAAGCCAACGGCAGCAAGGCCAGGGCTGTGCAGCAAAACCGCTTGAACATAAACACTCATGGGCAAGTAAACCTGAGCCGAACCTTAGCCTGAGTGAACGCGCTTGCAAACCGCGCAAGCCAAAAGACCGCCCCTATGGGTTCAACCGACAACCCTGCCGGGGCCCGAGCCACGTGGCGGTATGGCTGCGCCCCATACCGCTGGCCGTCACACGCTTGTTTGGGGCGTCATCGAGAAAACCGCTGACGGGCACGTACTGCTTCACATAACCCTGGCAATAGTCCGCCGGGTTGTTCTCGACATAACGGCACGAGCAATATTCCTTGGCGGTGTAGGCACTGATGATGTCGGGGAACGCCCACAACGCGACCCGCTCCTGCCAGATCCAGCCGAGCAGCGCAGCGATCAACAACAGCAACACGCTGAGCCGTGGTCGACGGCGAATGAAATCGAGACTCATGGCTGCACCTTCTGCGCGAATGCCGCCAGTACCAGTCTGAGCAATTCGTTGTGCTGGTAGCTGTCGTCGCGATCATCGCCATAGCGCACGATCACCAGTTTCTCGCTGGGCACCACATACAACGCCTGCCCCCAATGGCCGAGTGCGGCGAAGGTATCATCAGGTGCGTCCTCCCAGGGTCTCTCCGCGCCGTCGACCGCACGATTGAGCCACCAATGTCCCCCGGGAACGGCTTCATCCTGATTGACTTTGAAGCCAATGAACGGTTGACGGTTGAACTCGACCCAGTCCTTTGGCAGCAACTGCCGGTTACCCCAGCGACCGTCACGCTGCATCAACAGGCCGATCCGCGCCAGATCGCGAGCCGTCATATAGGCATAAGACGAGGCAACAAACGTCCCTGTGGCATCGGTTTCCCAAACCGCACTGCGAATGCCCAAGGGGCCGAACAACGCGGTCCATGGATAGTCGGCGTAGCGCTGCGCACCGACCATGCCTTTCAGCGTTGCGGACAATAGAATGCTGTCACCGCTGGAATATCGAAACGCCTGACCCGCTGCACTGAACTCATCATGGCCGGCAGCGAACGCGGCGATGTCCTGGCGTCCATGGGTGTAGAGCATCGCCACTACCGAAGAATTCAGCGGCGCATATTCGTAACTTTCCTGCCAGTCCAGCCCCGAGGCCCAATGCAGCAGATCAGCGATGGATACATTCGGATGGCTCTGCAAGGGTGGGTAAAACTTCGCTGCCGGGTCCTGCAATTTGAACAAGCCTTCGCCATAGGCCACACCCAGCACTGTGGCTATCAGGCTTTTGCTGACGGACCAGGTCAGGTGCGGTGTGTCGACCGTCGTGGGGCCGGCGTAGCGTTCGTAGATCAGTTGCCCGTCACGAATCACCAGCAAGGCATCGGTGCGGACGCCTTTGCGGGTAACGTCATCACGCGGCGCAAAGGCGTAATCCTCCAGGGCCTGTAGCGTCGGACCACTGGTTTTCGGGCCGGGCGACCATTGCTCGGCAGGCCAGTTTTCTGCCTGAGCCGCAAGACTGATCAGCAACAGAAACAGCAGTGGCAGGCGTTTGAACACGGCAGACACTCAGAGGGATTAATCCTCTGAGCGTAGTCGAGGCAGATGACAATTTTGAAGTTTCGGTTGCTCACGAGATCGCCATCGCCTTGGCCAACCGCTTGGCCCGGGCCCCCGCCGCCATATCCAGCACCGCCTGATCGCGTTTCCACAACGCAGCCCATTGCGACGGTCCGCTGGCAAAGGCTTCATTGAGCGCTGGCTTGAGCCCATCAAACTGCGCAAACAACCCGCCCAGCAACACATGCCCGGCGCTGCTGTTCGGCGGTTGACGGCTGGCTTCCGCACACCCGGCCAACAACGCCAGCAACCGCAGTTGAAGAGGTTGCGGCCAGGCGCTGTCCTGACCGACACCGTACAACCAGGCACTCATGGCGCTCAGGACATAGATGTCTTCAAGGGTGCGGAACGGTTTGACGTACGCGTCCCAGCCATCTCCCGCGAGCAGTTCACACAGCGCGTTGTCGAGAAACAGCCGACCGTGACTGATGTCCGGCATCAATGGGATGGCTGGCAATTTTTCAACCCGAACACCGGGTTCGCCGGGATACACCACCGCCAGACTCAATTGCGGTGACTCGCCCTGTTCTTCGCTGCGTGCCGCGACCAACAGCCAGTCCGCCGCATCACCGGCGGTCACGAAATCCTTGCGCCCGCTCACACGCAAATCCTTGAGCCGGGTTTGCAGGTCCGCCGGGCGCAGGCTGCGCTGCTCAGTCGCACACAATGCCCCCAGGCTCGACGGTGCGCTGGGCCACAACATGCGCAGCGCCGCCTGGTATCCCACCAGAAAGGCCAACCCCGGTGTTGCCATCATCCGCCCGCCACGCACCGCCAATTCGAACGGCGTCACCGCACCCAACACATGCAGCAACGTCGCATACCCCTCCGCCAGGTCAGGGTTTTCGGGCTGGCGCTGGTTACAGTTCAACAAGGCTTGCCAAGGCATAAACGGGTCCTCAGGGGGCTGTCACACAAGCATCACCAAAGCTTCATGGCGATGACACCGGGGCTACATAGCCTGACTTTGCACAACAAAGTCGATCGACTGCAACCCAAGACGGGTGAGCAGCCCGTACGGAGATTCGCAATGACTCAGATCGCCCGCATCAGCGACACCGGCAATGAACGCCGCCTGCAAGCCGAACGCCTGATCGGCGCGCAGGCGTTGCAGGAGGCCCAGGCCCTGCGCTTCAACGTTTTCAGTGGCGAGTTCAACGCCAGGCTCAAAGGCGCAGAGTTGGGTCTGGACATGGATGACTATGATGTTCACTGCGCCCACATTGGCGTGCGTGATTTGAATAGCGGACGCCTGGTAGCAACGACGCGTTTGCTCGACCATCAGGCCGCCAGCAGCCTGGGGCGTTTTTACAGCGAAGAAGAATTCAGCCTGCACGGCCTGGTGCATTTGCAAGGCCCGATCCTGGAAATCGGTCGCACCTGCGTCGACCCGGCCTACCGTAACGGCGGCACCATTGCCGTGCTCTGGGGCGAACTGGCCGAAGTGCTGAATCAGGGCGGCTACAGCTACCTCATGGGCTGCGCGAGCATCCCGATGCAGGACGGCGGCATTCAGGCCCAGGCGATCATGCAGCGCTTGCGTGAACGGTACCTGTGCACCGAACACCTGCGCGCCGAACCGAAGAAGCCGCTGCCGGCCCTCGACATCCCGTCCAACGTGATCGCAGAAATGCCACCGCTGCTCAAGGCCTACATGCGCCTGGGGGCGAAGATCTGCGGCGAGCCGTGCTGGGATGAAGACTTCCAGGTCGCCGACGTGTTCATCCTGCTCAAGCGCGACGAACTGTGCCCGCGCTACGCCAAACACTTCAAGGCGGCCGTGTAATGCGCCGGCTGCGGGTGTATGCGCGAATCGCGCGAGTGCTGCTGGTGGTCGCGCTGGGCTTGAGCATGGCCAGCGTGTTCGGGCTGTTCGAACGTTTGGGCATCGCCAACTCGATGGTCCGGCGCCAACGCTGGTCGCGTTTTTTCATGTCCCGGCTGAGCAATGCCCTGCCGTTTCGCGTAACGGTTCACGGTGAACTGCCGAAGCACCCCATGCTCTGGGTCAGCAACCATGTGTCCTGGACCGACATCCCGCTGCTGGGCATGCTCACGCCGCTGTCCTTTCTGTCCAAGGCCGAAGTACGTACCTGGCCGGTCGCCGGCTGGCTGGCGGCCAAGGCTGGCAGCCTGTTCATTCGTCGAGGCTCGGGTGACAGCCAACTGATCCGCAAACAAATGAGCCGCCATCTGGAGCAACAACACCCGTTGCTGATGTTCCCGGAAGGCACCACCACCGACGGTCGCTCGTTGCGCACTTTTCACGGTCGCTTGCTGTCCGCGGCCATCGATGCGGACGTTGCGCTGCAACCGGTGGCGATCCGTTACCTGCGCGACGGTCAGATCGACCCGCTGGCACCGTTCATTGGCGACGACGATCTGCTCTCGCACCTGATGCGCCTGTTTGCCAACGATCGGGGCGAGGTGGAAGTTCACCTGCTCAAACCGATTGCCTGCCACGGTCAGGAACGCGCGGCGCTGGCCTTTGCGGCGCAGCAAGCGGTGCAAAAGGCGTTGTTTGGCGACGTGGCTCAACCTGTCGAACCGCGTCGCGCTGGCGAACTGATCGCCGCCTGAAAAAAAGATCGCAGCCTGCGGGGGGTGTACACGTTCCCACTGTGGGAGCTGCCGCAGGCTGCGATCTTTTGACCTGATCTACCGATGCTGCGCCGAAAACTCCTGAAGCTGCGGATAGAACAACCGGAAATCATCACTCAACGGTTCATACAACCGCTCCAGCTCCTGCATCGCGCAGGCCAGTTCTTCAGGCCGCGACAGGCGCCGTGAGATCCCCCGCAGCACCTGGTCCAGCACCGCAAATTCCCGATAAGAACCGAGCCAGTCATTTGCCGCCATGTGCGGGGCGATCTGCGCCAGTCGCCCTGGCAACTGCGGTTCAGCAACCAGCACCCGATACACATCCGAGGTGAACTGCGAAAGCGGCTGGTCAGCGTAAAGCGCCCAGTCCCGCGCCAGGCAATGGTCGAAAAACACATCGAGCACGATCCCGGCATACCGCCGTCGAGTCAGCGTAAACCGCGACAACGCCACGTCGACCAACGCATGGCGATCGGTGAACACGTCGATGCTGCGATGCAACTGAATGGCCGCTTCGATCTCCGGATTGAACTGCCCATGCAGCTGACCCTTGACGAAATCGCCATACAAACTGCCGAGCAATTGACCGGGGCGCTGGCCACCGAGGTGAAGATGTGCGAGATAGTTCATGCCGCGTAGCTTAGCACTGCGCCATCCATATCGTTATAACCCGATATACCGACTCGAGCTGATATCAGATCAAAATCATATTGGTATATCGCGAAATGACGATTTAAAGTTCGCCTCATCGCGATATAACGTTTTACCCAACCCGAGCACTGCCATGTCCACCATTGACCTCGACGAAATAATAAAAGCCCTGGCGCACCCGGTACGGCGAGAAATCCTGCACTGGCTGAAGGACCCGACCGTCGAATTCCCCGACCAGTCTCACAGCAACGAGCACGGTGTCTGCGCCGGGCAGATCGATCAACGTTGCGGTTTGTCGCAGTCCACGGTTTCCGCCCATCTGGCGACTCTGCAACGCGCCGGCCTGATCAGCAGCCGTAAAGTCGGCCAGTGGCATTTTTTCAAACGCAACGAGGAAACCATTCAGGAATTCCTCCGCACCTTCAGCAAAGAGCTCTGACCCTTTACCAAGGAATCAACAATGCCCCTCTCGCTCCTCATTCTGGCCTTGAGCGCCTTCGCCATCGGCACCACCGAGTTCGTCATCATGGGCCTGTTGCCCGATGTGGCGGCTGACCTCGGTGTGTCGATTCCCGGCGCCGGGTGGCTGGTGACCGGCTACGCCCTGGGCGTCGCCATCGGTGCACCGTTCATGGCAATGGCCACCGCCAAATTGCCACGCAAGGCTGCGCTGGTTGCGTTGATGGGCATTTTCATCGTCGGCAACCTGCTCTGCGCCCTGGCCAGTGATTACGAGGTACTGATGTTCGCCCGTGTCGTCACTGCCCTGTGTCATGGCGCATTCTTCGGTATCGGCTCAGTAGTGGCGGCAGGTCTGGTACCCGCCAACAAACGCGCTTCGGCCGTCGCACTGATGTTCACCGGTCTGACCCTGGCCAATGTGCTGGGCGTACCGCTGGGCACTGCATTGGGTCAGGAAGCCGGCTGGCGTTCGACCTTCTGGGCGGTGACCGTGATCGGCGTGATCGCACTGATCGGCCTGATCCGCTTCCTGCCGGCCAAACGCGACGAAGAGAAACTCGACATGCGCGCCGAACTGGCGGCCCTCAAAGGCGCCGGGGTCTGGCTGTCGCTGAGCATGACCGTACTGTTCGCCGCATCGGTCTTCACCTTGTTCACCTATGTCGCACCGCTGCTGGGCGAAGTCACGGGAGTCTCGCCACGCGGCGTGACCTGGACCCTGATGCTTATCGGTCTGGGCCTGACGGTCGGCAACATCATTGGCGGCAAGCTGGCTGACAAAGGCATGGCGGCGACGCTGATCGGTGTGTTCCTCACCATGGCGGTGGTCTCCACCGTGCTGACCTGGACCAGCGTTGCCTTGATCCCGACCGAAATCACTCTGTTCCTCTGGGCCACTGCGTGCTTTGCCGCCGTACCCGCCCTGCAGGTGAATGTCGTGACCTTCGGCAAGGCTGCCCCCAACCTGGTGTCGACCCTGAACATTGGCGCTTTCAACCTTGGCAACGCACTCGGTGCCTGGGTCGGCGGCAGCGTCATCGCCCACGGTTTCGGGCTGGCCAACGTACCTCTTGCTGCCGCTGCGCTGGCGATCCTGGCGCTGCTGGTGACCCTGATTACTTTCCGTCAGAGCGGCAATGCCGAGCTGGCTCCTGCGACTAACTGATCACTAACGAGGGTTGTATCTCATGACGACTATTTTCGATCCGATCACACTGGGCGACCTGCAACTGGCGAACCGCATCATCATGGCGCCACTGACCCGCTGCCGCGCCGACGAAGGCCGCGTACCGAATGCGCTGATGGCTGAGTACTACGTGCAGCGCGCTTCTGCCGGCCTGATCCTCAGCGAAGCCACTTCGGTCACGCCGATGGGCGTCGGCTACCCGGACACCCCCGGCATCTGGTCCAACGACCAGGTGCGTGGCTGGAGCAACGTGACCAAAGCGGTCCACGGCGCCGGTGGCAAAATATTCCTGCAACTGTGGCACGTTGGCCGGGTTTCCCACCCGTCCTACCTGAACGGCGAAGCCCCCGTTGCACCGAGCGCCATTGCGCCAAAAGGTCATGTCAGCCTGGTTCGCCCATTGGCCGACTACCCGACGCCGCGCGCACTGGAAACCGCTGAGATTGCCGACATTGTCGACGCTTACCGCACCGGCGCGGAAAACGCCAAAGCGGCTGGTTTCGACGGAGTGGAAATCCACGGCGCCAACGGCTACCTGCTTGACCAGTTCCTGCAAAGCAGCACCAACCAGCGCACCGACCATTACGGTGGCTCCCTGGAAAACCGTGCTCGTCTGTTGCTGGAAGTGACCGACGCAGCAATCGAAGTCTGGGGCGCGGGCCGTGTCGGCGTACACCTGGCACCACGGGCCGACTCCCACGACATGGGTGACGACAACCTGTCCGAAACCTTCACCTACGTTGCTCGCGAACTGGGCAAGCGCGGCATCGCGTTCATTTGCTCCCGCGAGAAAGAAGCCGGCGACAGCCTCGGCCCACAACTGAAAGCAGCCTTCGGCGGCCCGTACATCGCCAACGAACGCTTCACCAAGGACAGCGCCAATGCCTGGCTCTCCAGCGGCAAGGCCGATGCGGTTGCCTTTGGCGTACCGTTCATTGCCAACCCGGACCTGCCGGCGCGTTTGAAAGCCGATGCGCCGCTCAATGAAGCGCGTCCGGAACTGTTCTATGCCAAAGGCCCGGTCGGCTACATCGACTATCCGACGCTGTAATAAATCGCACTACAAACAAATCTATGGTCACCCCCGTTTTTGCAATACTGATTAATGGGTGAAGTGGT
>CAYNGZ010000112.1:0-15518 GCA_964396695.1 uncultured Pseudomonas sp. | reverse complement strand
ATGCCTGGAACAACCGTCACTGAGTGCCAGGTGCCTGATGATCAAGGTCGAGGTCGGCCAGCCATTGTCGGCTGCGCAGCTCAAACAGTTGACGACCGCGCTTGGCGAAAGGCGTCAGCGCGCCCGTTCGGTGTTGCAGCGCAGTGGCCCACGAGGCGAACACCAGGAACTGCAATGGCAGGAGTTGGCGGACGATGTCGCCGCCAGCCGTGAGCACGACCGCATCACCTGGAAAGATCAGGGGGTTTACCTGATTACCGGCGGCGCCGGTGGCCTGGGGCTGATATTTGCCGGGGCCATTGCCGAGCAATGCAGTAACGTCACGTTGATTCTGATTGGCCGCTCGGCCCTCGACTCGCGTCAGCAGGCGCGTTTGCAGGAAATTCGCGACGCCGGTGCTGTGGTCAGTTACCAGCAGGTCGACCTGACCGACGCCGAAGCGCTGGAGCAGTTGATCGACGACATCTGCGCCAAACACGGCAGCCTCAATGGTGTGCTGCATGGCGCCGGGATCAACCGGGATCGGCTGCTCGCGCATAAAACCCCACAGGAGATGGTCGAGGTGTTTGCCGCCAAAGTGGTCGGCACAGAGCTGCTGGATCGTGCTTGCCGTCGGCTATATCTGGATTTTTTTGTGCTGTTTTCATCCTGCTCGGCGGTGCTGGGCAGCATCGGCCAGTCGGATTACGCCGCCGCCAATGGCTTCGTCGATCACTTTGCCGAGCTGCGTAACAAACGCGTCGATGAGGGTCTGCGATTCGGCCGCACGCTGTCGATCAATTACCCGCTGTGGCGCGACGGCGGCATGCAGGTCAGCGCCGCCGACCGCGCGCACATCCGCCACAAGACCGGCATGGAGCCGATGCAGTCGGTGCATGGCATCCAGGTGTTGCAACTGGGCATCAACGCCGGCCTGGAACGGCTGTTAGTGATCGAGGGTGATCTGGCGCAGATTCGTGCACACTTTGGCGCCGCTGAGGAAGTCGATGCAGAGCCAGCGCTGACGCCGGCTTCGGTCGCGGTTGACCGCACGCGGCTCACTGGCGCCATTCTCGAACGGCTCAAGGCGGTGTTCTGTGCCGTCACCAAGCTGCCGTCGGACCGGGTCGAGAGCCAAGCGCCGCTGGAGCAGTACGGCATCGATTCGATCATGATTACCCGGCTCAACAAGGCGCTGGAGGATGTCTTTTCGGCGATGACGCAACTGCGCCCTACAGAACGCCTGTTGTCGAAAACGCTGTTTTTCGAATACCACAGCCTGGACGCGCTGACCGGCTACCTGGTGGCCGAACATCATCGTGCCTGCCTGCTGTGGAGCGGTCTGGCCGAGGTGCCAACTCCCGTGCCGACTGCGCCGCTTGTCAGTCAGACAACCCAGGCCCCAGCAGCGATGTTGGCCGCCGAGCCCATCGCGATCATCGGCATCAGTGGCTGTTATCCGCAGGCCGCCAATCTCGACGAATACTGGCGCAACCTCAAGGAGGGCCGCGACAGCATCACCGAGATTCCACCGCAGCGCTGGCCGCTTGAAGGCTTCTATGTCGATTCGGTCGCCGAGGCGCTGAAGCAGGCCCGCAGCTACAGCAAGTGGGGGGGCTTCATCGATGGTTTTGCCGATTTCGATCCGCTGTTTTTCAATATCTCGCCGCGTGAGGCGGTCAACATGGATCCGCAGGAACGGCTGTTCCTGCAATCCTGCTGGCAGTCGCTGGAAGATGCCGGGATCACCAAAGCCGATCTGGCCGAACAGTATCAGGGCAATGTCGGGGTCTTCGCCGGAATCACCAAGACCGGGTACAGCCTCTACGGGCCGACGCTGCGCGAACAAGGCCACATGGTCTTTCCGCGAACCTCGTTCGGCTCGACCGCCAACCGGGTCTCCTATGTGCTAGACCTCAACGGGCCGAGCGAACCTGTGGACACCATGTGTTCCTCGTCGCTGACCGCGCTGCACCGGGCCTGCGAAAGTCTGCGTCGCGGCGAGTGCCGGATGGCCTTTGCCGGTGGCGTCAATCTGTACCTGCATCCCTCTAATTACGTTGAGTTGAGCGCTGGGCAGATGCTCTCCAAAGACGGCCGCTGCCGCAGTTTCGGCGAGGGCGGCAACGGCTTTGTACCGGGCGAAGGCGTCGGTTCAGTGTTGCTCAAGCCGTTGTCCCAGGCGCTGGCGGACCGCGACAACATCCACGCACTGATCCGCGCCGTAGCGGTCAATCACGGTGGTAAAACCAACGGTTACACCGTGCCCAATCCCCAGGCCCAGGCCAAGGTGATTCGCCTGGCCATCGATCAGGCCGGGCTCGACGCCAGCCAGATCAGCTACATCGAGGCCCACGGTACTGGCACTGAACTGGGTGACCCCATCGAGGTGAGCGGCCTGAGCCAAGCCTTTGCGCTTGACGGCGTCGACCTCGGCCACTGTGCGCTGGGTTCGGTGAAAGCCAATATCGGTCATCTGGAAGGCGCCGCCGGCATTGCCGGGGTCAGCAAGGTCATTCTCCAGCTCAAACACAAGCAGCTCGTGCCGAGCCTGCATGCCACTACCCTCAATCCCAACCTGACGCTGGACGCCACGCCGTTTTACCTGCAACAGACGCTGGGCGATTGGCGCCCGGCAGATCATGGGCCGCGTATCGCCGGGGTCTCGTCCTTTGGCGCCGGCGGAGCCAACGCCCACGTGTTGCTGCAGGAGCACGACGAATACCGCGAACTGCCAAACGCCAGCGGCGCCGAAGTGATTCTACGGTCGGCTCGGGACGGGGAACGCTTGCGTGACTAGTCGCAGGCGCGGCTGGCCTATGGGGATGCCCGGCCATCGCTGGCGGGCGCCGACCTGGCGAACCTGGCGTATACCCTGCAAACCGGACGAGAAATGATGGCGGCGCGGTTGGGGCTGGTGATCGATTCGCCCGCCGCGCTGGCGACGAAACTGCGCACGTTTATCGACCGTGGCGCACAACCGGACGCAGGCCTCTACACCGGCGACATTCAGCGTAACCGCCTCGTTGCCCAGGCTGATGCGGAGCTGGCGCCGACAATTCGCCGTTGGGCCGAGAGTGGCAATCTGCACAAGCTGCTGGAGTTGTGGGTCAACGGCGAAGTCATCGACTGGTCGCTGCTGCATGCTCAGCGTACCGGTCCACTGCCGTATCGGATCAGCGTGCCGGTCTATCCCTTTGCCCGCGAGACGTTTTGGTTGCCGGGTATTCAGCCGACGGCGGCACCCGTCACTGAAACGGCTTTCACCGCACCGATGGCCTCGACCAACAGTGACCGCCTGAGCTATCTGGCGCGCTGGCAGGCCGACGGGCAGGGTGGTGAGCCACAGACTGTCGAGCACCGTTGCGTGCTGATTGTCGGCGATACGTCGACCCGGCCAGCGGCGGAGGCGATCACCGCGCACTACCTGCTCAGCGCTGGTTTTGCCACTGGCGCAGGCCGGGTGATCCGTCTGGAGCCAGGCCTGCAAACGGTCTGTCTGGCACCGGATCACTGGTCGCTGGACGCGGCCGATCCGCAAGCGCTGGCGCAATGCCTGAGCGCGGGCCCGGCAATCGATTGCCTGTATTTCTTCGGCGGCAACGCCGAGGCCACTGACTGGCAAGCGCAGCTCGATAGCCCGAAAACCAATGAGAACCTGCTGCTGCGGTTGATCAAATGGCTCAAACAACACAGCCCTTGCCAGGCGATCGACAGCTACATCATCAGCCAGGACAATTTCGACATTACCGGCGAGCCAGTCAGCGCCGTGGGTGGCGGCCTGACGGGCATGGCCTATGCGATTGCCCAGGGCGAGCATCGGTTCCGGGTGCGCAATCTGGATGTCGACAGCCGTGAGCTGGCCGACAACCGGCGTCGGCCACGCTTGCTGCGTCAGGTGCAGGGCGAGGGCGGGTTGGCTCGAGGTGAGGTGCTGTGCCTGCGCGATGGCGTGCGCTATCGTCAGCGCATTTTCAACCTGAGGTGGCAACCTCAGTCACCGTTGGCCGAAGGCCGGTTTGTCAGCCCGGCGCTCAAGCGTGGCGGTGTCTATGTGATTCTCGGCGGCAGTGGCACGGTGGGCTCGATTATCAGCCACTATTTGCTGGCCGATTATCAGGCGCGGGTCATCTGGCTGGGACGCAGCGGTGCCGACGATCCCAAGGTGCAACAACGGCTCGCGAAATGCCTGCAACGGGTTGATGGCACGGTCGATCCGGCGCAGTTGCAATATTTGCAGGCCGACGCCAACGACCCGGCATCGCTGCAACGGGCCGTGACACAGATCAAACAGCGTCATGGCACGATCAACGGGGCGATTTTCTCCGCAGTGGTGTTCAACCATGAAGACCCGATCACCCGCATTCCCGAACCGCAGTTCGACGAAATCCTGCAAGTGAAAAGCCGTGGCGGTATCGAGTTCTACCGGGCGCTGGCCCACGAGCCGCTGGATTTCATGTGCTACTTCTCGTCCGGGCAGAGCTTTGCCTTCTCCGGCGCGGCGCGGTTGGGCGCCTATGCCGCCGGCATCACCTTCGGCGACACGCTGGTGCGCAGCCTGCGTCGGCAGGCGGCGTTCCCGGTGGGCGCCATCAACTGGGGGTTTTGGCTGTCATCGCTGACCGAGCAACAGGCGGCGGACCCGTCTGCGCAACCGATGAGCCGCCACGCCGGAGCGCTGGAGGATCGCGAGGGCTTTGAGTGTTTTGCCCGCTTTGTCGAAGCCTTGAGTCACGGCCAGCTCGATCAGGTGCTGTGCATGGCCGCCTCGGCGCCGGTCCAGCAGTTGATGCAGCTGCAACCGGAACCGATAGTTCTTGACGAGACTGGCGTTCAGCCGCCCGACGATGGTTTCGAGCGCTACCGTATTGCTGCCGCGCCGTTGCTAGATGCTCATGATCCGCTGCCGTTTGACCAGGCCATGGCCGGGATGACGCTGGTGCAACTGTGCCGCATGGGGCTGTTCACCCAGTCGGGGCAGTTTGAGGACAGCGAAGTCCTGCGTCGTCAGGCCGGGATTGGCGAGCACTATGGCCGCTGGTGGGCGACCAGCCTCGAACTGCTGCAACAGCAGGGTCTGGTGCAGCGTCGGGGCACGCAGATCGCGATCACCGAGCACGCGAACCTTCAGCAACTGGAGCAACGCTGGTGCCTGCTCAGGGATGAGTTGGTCGCCGTGCCGCAACGCAAGGCCCAGGTAGAACTGGTTGACGCCTGCTTGCAACAGCTGTCGGCAATACTTGGCGGACGAACCCAGGCCACCGATGTCATGTTCCCCAACGGTTCGATGGACAAAGTCGAGGGCGTCTATCGCCACAACGCCTTGTCCGACTACTTCAATCAGGTGGTCGCAGGCGTGGTGCAGCAGCACATCGAAGCACTGTTGATCCGCGAGCCGCACCGGCAACTCCGTATTCTGGAAATCGGTGCAGGCACCGGCGGCACCAGCTCCATCGTGCTGCCGGCGCTGCAACCCTGGCGCAGACAAATTGCCGAATATTGCTACACCGACATCTCCAAGGCGTTTCTGATGTACGCCAAAAAAACCTATGGCGCGGCCAATCCGTTCCTCACCTATCAGGTATGGAATGTCGAACAGCCAC
Organism: uncultured Pseudomonas sp.; assembly: GCA_964396695.1. Classification (GTDB taxonomy): domain Bacteria; phylum Pseudomonadota; class Gammaproteobacteria; order Pseudomonadales; family Pseudomonadaceae; genus Aquipseudomonas. The sequence continues at coordinate 9,936 of CAYNGZ010000112.1, read as the reverse complement.
CGCAGGCCCAGGGGCTGGAGCTGGGCGGCTATGACATCGTGATCGCCGCCAACGTGCTGCACGCCACCAGCAGCATTCGGCGCACGCTTGCACACGCCGCAGCGTTGCTGCGCCGTGGCGGGATTGTAGTGATGAATGAAATCAGTGACCGGTCGCTGTTCGCCCACCTGACATTCGGCCTGCTCAAAGGCTGGTGGCTGTACGAAGACCCCGAGCTGCGCATCCCCGGCACGCCGGCCCTGTACCCGCAAAGCTGGGCCAGTGTGCTGGGCGAGACTGGCTTCCATAGCGTCGTGTTCCCGGCGCAATGCGCCCACGGCCTTGGTCAGCAGATTATCGTCGCGCAAAGCGATGGCGTGGAGTGTCTGGCGGTGCTGGATAAGTCCGAAAAACCGTTCGGCAACCCTGAACGAATTCTGCAGCCGGCATCTGCCGCAACCGGCGACGGCCGTGAGGTGCTGACCGCGTTGGCGCTGGACGGTCTGGCCAATACGTTGCAACTGACGCCTGGGCGCATTCAGGTGGATCAACCCTTTGCCGACTACGGCATTGACTCGATCCTTGGCGTGAGTTTTGTCAGCCACATTGGCGAGGCCCTGGGCACGGAGCTCAACACCGCGTTGCTGTTCGACTATCCGTCGCTGGAAAGCCTGGTGGACTACCTGCTTGGCCAATACCCGGCGCAGTGTGCCCGGTTGGGCGCAGGGACAGCGCGGCCTGTTGTACCCGAGCCAGTCGCACCCGAGCGGCAACTCGAGGCAGCGTTTCTCTGCGGTGAACTGGCAATCGATGAATTGCTGAAAATCGTCAACGACAGCGCCACGGCACACCACGGCACAGCGCAGGCAACGACCGGGAAAGGACAATCATGAGCAGCCAAGCATTTCAATCCATTATCGCCCGGCTCCAACAGCGCCAGATCACGGCTGACGAGGCCCGGCAGCTGCTGCAACAACTCAAGGCTGGCGCCCGGGCCACAGTGGAAACACCGCCAGCCGCTCGCCCGCAGGCGCACGACGAGATTGCCGTGATTGGCATGTCAGGGCAGTTTCCCGCCGCCGACAACGTCGAACGCTTCTGGCACAACCTCAGCACGGGTAACGATGGTGTGGTTGAACTGGGCGAGCGTTATCTGGACGCTGAGCGCAGCTATTCGGCCCAGCGCCAGCCCGGCAAGACGTATTGCAAATGGGGCGGGGTCCTTGAGCAGCGGGACGACTTCGATCCGCTGTTTTTCAATATTTCGCCCCGCGATGCCGAGTCGATGAACCCGCATCAACGGCTGATCCTCCAGGAAAGCTGGAAGGCCCTGGAGGATGCCGGCTACAACCCGAAAAGTTTTCGCGATCAGTCGGTGGGCATCTTTGTCGGCGCAGAACCGACCGGCTATTTCCACGAAACCTTTATCGGCGCCTCCGACGCGATCATTGCCTCACGACTGTCCTACTTCCTCGACTTCAAAGGCCCGGCGCTGGTGGTCAATACCGGCTGCTCGTCCTCGGCCACGGCCATTCACCTGGCCTGTGAAAGCCTGCGCAATGGCGAGGCGGACCTGGCGCTGGCCGGCGGCGTTTTCGCCACCCTCGGCGAGCCCGGCCTGATCAGCCTGGCGCAAATGGACATGCTCTCGCCGACTGGGCATTGCCATACCTTCGATCAGCGCAGCGACGGCATTGTGCTGTCCGAAGCGGTGGGCATGGTGACCCTCAAGCGTCTCTCCCAGGCGCTGGCCGACGGCGACCCGATCTACGGGGTGATCTGCGCCTCGGGCATGAACCAGGACGGCGCCAGCAACGGCATTACCGCCCCCAGCGGCCAGGCCCAGGAACGGCTGATCAGCGAGCTGTATCGGCGTTTTGCCGTCGATCCCCGGCAGATCAGCTACGTCGAGGCCCATGGCACCGGCACGCCACTGGGCGATCCGGTCGAGGTCAACGCACTGGTCCGGGCTTTCCGCCAGTTCACCGCTGATACCGGTTATTGCGCGCTGGGCAGCGCCAAGGCGCATATCGGTCATACCTCGGCGGCGGCCGGTGTGGTCAGCCTGATCAAGATCCTGCTGTCGATGAAGCACCGGCAGTTGCCGGGGGTATTGAATTTCGAACAGCTCAACCCACGGATCGAACTGGCGGGCTCGGCGTTTCATATCCATCGCGAGCTCCGAGAATGGCTCGGCAGCGGCCCGAAGATGGCGGCGCTCAACTCCTTTGGCCATAGTGGCACCAATGTGCACATGGTCATCCGCGAGGCGCCCGAAGTCGCCGCGCCGCCGGTTACCGACGAGGCGGGGCCCTGTCTGCTGCCACTGTCGGCGCGCACTGCCGACAGCCTCAAGCGCTATGCCCGCCGGGTACATCAGGCACTGCGAGATCCGGCCCTGCGCCTGACGGACCTCGCTTACACCCTGCAAACGGGGCGGTTGGCGCAGGAGCATCGATTGATCTTCCTGTGCTCCGACAAGGACCAGTTGCGGCAACAACTGAATGACTGGCTGGACGGCCGTTCGCCCCGGCACTGCTGGTCCGGGCAGATCGAGACGGGTGAACGTGCGAGCATCGAGGTGCCTGCCATCGCCGACGCAGCGAGTCTGCAACCGCTGGCCGAAGCCTGGGTCGCGGGGGGCAAGCTCGACTGGGCGCAATTCAATCGTCAGCACCGTGGCGACGCCCGTCGTGTGCACGCGCCGGTCTATCCGTTTGCCCGGCAGAGTTTCTGGATACCGCCCGCGCAACGTGGTGCGGCGGGAGGCGAGGTCAGCGCCGGTGCCGTTTCCAACACCCGCCCTCTGCATCCATTCCTGGCGCGAAACACCTCGGATCTGCACCGCCAGCGCTTTAGCAGTGTGTTTGATGGCGAGGAATTTTTCCTCAAACAGCATGTGGTTGGCGGGCAACGAATTTTCCCCGGCGTCGCGCATCTGGAAATGGCCCGGGCGGCGGTGGCGATGGCCACGGCGGGGCGGCAGCCGTCATTCAGTCAGGTGGTGTGGTTGCGGCCATTGATCGTCGGTGCCCAGGCACGGCAGGTCGATATCGAGCTGATGCTGGAAGATGACGAGCAGATCCGCTTCGAGATTTCCAGTCGCGAGCTCGATTCGCTCACCGGCCAAACCACGGGTGAACCGCTGCTGCACAGTCAGGGGCTGGCGGGTTTTGCTTCGTCGTCGGCGGCGCATCAGGTTGATCTGGCGGCACTCAAGGTGCGGATGACCGGTGGTCAGTTGAGCGCTAAACAGTGTTATGACGCCTATCAGGCGATGACGTTTGAACACGGCCCGGCCTATCAGGGCCTGCAATCAGTGGGCCTCGGGCGTGGCGAAGTGTTGGCGCAGCTGCTGCTGCCCGCTTGCCAGCGCGACAGCTTTGAGGACTATGTGCTGCACCCGTCGCTGATGGATTCGGCGCTGCAGGCAGCCATCGCCCTGAGTCTCGGTGCCGACGTGGTACTGAGCGAAGACGACCGGCAGCATCTGCCTCCGTTGACGCGCCCGACGCTGCCGTTTGCCCTTGAAGGCTTGCAGATACTGGATCGTTGCAGCGAACAGATGTGGGCCCGGGTGAGTTACGCCGAACGCCGCGACGATCAGCAGGCCGACAGCGGTTTGCAGCGCTTGAACATCGAGCTGTTCGATCAGCAAGGCAAGCTCTGCGTGTTGATGCAGGGTTTCACCTCACGGGTTCTGGGCAACCCAAGTGAGCCGGCAACCACTGACCAGCCATTGATGGAAACCCTGTTATTCCAGCCACGGTGGATTGACGAGGCGGCACCGTCGGCTGAAGCGCCCGGCTTCAGTCAACGCCTGATCCTGCTCAGTGGCTTTGATTCCCGGATCGCCGCTCAGGTGCAACAACAACTGGCCGCTAGCTGCTGCACGGTGCTGGACGTTCCCGAGCAGGATTGCGCCGTTGATTATCAACAGACGGCACTCGCGCTGTTGCAGAAGATCAGGCTGCTGCTCGGCGCGGGCGGCGGACGGCGGTTGCTCCAGCTCGCCGTGCATGACCCGAATGGCGAGCGGATGACCGGTGGCCTGGCGGCGATGCTGCGCAGCTTGCAGCTGGAAGTACCGGACGTGACCGGGCAGGTGATCGAGCTGGACGAGCAACTATCGCTGGCGCAGCGGCTGGCGGAAAATGCTGCCGCCGGCGATGTCGGGATTCGCTACCAGGCGGGCCGGCGCCAGGTGCAACAGTGGTGTCCTTGCCCGGCGGTGGATCTGGCCATTGACGCGCCGTGGAAGGACCGTGGTGTGTACCTGATTACCGGTGGCCTCGGCGGTCTGGGGCGGTTGTTTGCCCAGGCCATCGCGGCCAGCGTCAGTGACGCCACCTTGATTCTCACTGGCCGCTCAGCGCCGGCCCCGCAGTTGCTGGCCGGGATTGATGCGGGCCGCAACCGGATCGAGTACCGGCAGCTGGATGTCAGCGACGCTGAGGCGGTACAGCGCCTGATCGACGGGATTGTCGGCGAGCATCATGGCCTCAACGGCGTGCTGCACAGCGCCGGGGTGATCCGCGACAGCTTGCTGATCAATAAACAGGATGAAGAACTCAAACAGGTGATGGCGGCCAAGGTAGCCGGCACCCGCAATCTGGACCTCGTCACCGCCGGATTGGCGCTGGATTTCTGGATCTGTTTTTCATCCGGGACCGGTGTCGTCGGCAATGCCGGTCAGGCCGACTATGCGGCAGCCAATGCTTTTGTTGACCGCTACGCCGCCTACCGCAACCGATTGACTGCCCAAGGTCTACGCAGCGGCCAGAGCCTGGCGATCAACTGGCCGCTGTGGAAAGAGGGCGGCATGCAGGTCGACGAAACGACCGCGCAGCAGATGGCGCACAGCACCGGCATGGTCGCCATGCCGAGCAACGCCGGGATTCATGCCCTGCGCCAGTGCGTTGCGCTGGCGCTGCCGCAGGTGCTGGTGATGCATGGTCGGCGAGCGCTGATCAGCGCGCTGGTGACGGGGCGTGGCACTGCCGAAACGTCGAAGCCGCAAATCGTCGCGCAGGTAGCACCCCACCATGACGCACCGTTGACCGAAGCACTGCACCGGGCGTTGATCGAGCTGGTGTCTGCGCAGATGAAAATCCCCGCTGGCGAAATCCGCCTCGACGTCGAGTTCAGTCAGTACGGATTCGACTCGATCAGCCTGACGACGCTGGCGAACACCCTGAAACAGCAATGGCGGCTCAACCTGGTGCCGACGATCTTTTTCGAACACGCCACGGTCGGCCGTTTCGCCGCCTACCTGGAACGCGAGCACCGCAGTGCGCTGGCGACCAGGCTGGCGCCGCAGACAACAGCGCCGGTAGCGCAACCCCGGCAACAACACCCGCAAGCAGCAACAGCCCGGCGCCCGCTGCAAACCGCCAGCGTTGTCATGGCTAAACCGTCTGTCACCGAAGCTGACGATGACATCGCAGTGATCGGCGTCAGCGGCCGTTTTCCGATGGCCGAGGACATCGCGCAGTTTTTCCATAACCTCAAGGACGGGCGCGACTGCATCAGCGAGATTCCCGCCAACCGCTGGGACTGGCGCGAGTACTACGGCGATCCGCACCGCGAGGTCGACAAGACCAACGTCAAATGGGGCGGCTTTATCCACGGCGTCGATCACTTCGACCCGCTGTTCTTCGCCATCTCGCCGCGCGAAGCGCAATTGATGGACCCGCAGCAGCGCCTGTTGATGACATACGTGTGGCTGGCCATCGAAGACGCCGGCTACGCCACTGCTGATCTGGCGGGCAGCGACACCGGGATTTTTGTCGGCACCGGGGTGACCGGCTACAGCAGCCTGATCGCCAAGGCCGGTGTACCGGTCGAAGGCTATAGCGCCACGGCGATGGTGCCTTCGGTCGGCCCCAACCGCATGAGTTTTCTACTGGATTTTCACGGGCCCAGCGAACCGGTCGAAACCGCCTGCTCGTCGTCACTGGTGGCGATCCATCGCGCAGTGCAGGCGATGCGCAGCGGCGATTGCCGGATGGCGGTGGTCGGTGGGGTCAATACGTTGATCGCGCCCGAGGCGCAGATCAGCTTCAGCAAGGCCGGCATGCTGGCCCTGGACGGGCGCAGCAAGACCTTCTCGGCCCAGGCCAACGGCTATGCCCGTGGCGAAGGCGTCGGGATGATCGTGCTGAAGAAACGTGGCCAGGCCGAGGCCGACGGCGACCACATTTATGCGCTGATCCGCAGCACCGCGGAAAACCACGGCGGCAAGGCCAACTCGCTGACGGCGCCCAACCCACGCGCCCAGGCCGAGCTGCTGAAGTCGGCTTACCGCAAGGCCGGGGTCGATCCGCGCAGCGTCGGCTACATAGAGGCCCATGGCACCGGTACGGAATTGGGTGATCCGATTGAAATCAACGGCTTGAAAATGGCCTTCCGCGAACTGGCTGAAGAGTTGAGCGCCGATGAACCGGGACAAGGCTATTGCGGCGTCGGTTCGGTGAAGTCGAACATCGGCCACCTTGAACTGGCCGCCGGGATTGCCGGGGTGATCAAGGTCCTGCTGCAACTCAAACACAAAACCCTGTTCAAGAGCCTGCACTGCGAACAGCTCAACCCTTATATCGAACTCGACAACAGCCCGTTTTATGTGGTCAAGCAAAACCGTCCCTGGGCCGCGGTCAAGGACCGCCACGGCAATGAATTGCCGCGTCGGGCGGGTATCAGTTCGTTCGGTTTTGGCGGCGCGAATGCACATATTTTGCTGGAGGAATATCGGGCGCCGCTGCCGGCTCGCAACGAAGTCACGTCGGGCGCCAGACCGTTTCTGCTGTCGGCCAAAACCCCGGAACAGCTGCGTGAATCCGCCCGTCGCCTGGCCGATTTCATCGCCGCCGCACCTGCGCAAAACCAGCACTATCTCGATGATCTGGCTTATACGCTGCAAGTTGGCCGCGACCTGATGCCGGAACGTGTGGCGCTGTTGAGCGATTCCCTGAGTGACCTGCAACACCAGCTCGGCGACTTCGCGGCAACAGGCCAGGCGCTCTATCGCGGCACCAGTGAAGGCGACAACCCGGCATTGGCGCTGTTTCGTCAGGATGAGGACATGGCTGCCGCGCTTGCGGCCTGGATCGACAAACGCAAGTACCACAAGTTGCTGGAACTGTGGGCTCAGGGCCTGACAATCGACTGGCGTCAGTTCTACCGTGACGGTCAAACGATGCACCGCCTCAGCCTGCCGGGTTATCCCTTTGCCGAGGAGCGCTACTGGGTCTCGGATCTCGCCACCGGCCAGCTGGCCAGCCCCGTTCAAGGTAGTGTGTGGCTGCACCCGATGCTCGAACGCAATACCTCGGACTTTTATCAGCAGCGTTTCAGCAGCCGTTGGCAGGGTGACGAGGGCTGGTTTGTCGATCATCAGGTCCACGGCCGCAACACCATGCCCGGCGTTGGTTTTCTGGAAATGGCCCGGGCGGCGATTACCCGGTCGCTGGATTCGCAGGCACTGGATGCCGGCTCGCTGCAATTCAAGAACATCGTCTGGCTGACGCCTTACACGCCGACGTCGCAAGACAACGAACTGCATATCGAACTGACACTTGAGCAGCAGAAAGTCGACTTCAGAATTTACTCGCAGGTCGAGGGCGTAGCGCTGGAACACTGCAAGGGTAGCGCGCAGGTGATCCCGGCAGCCGATGTGCAACGGCTGGATCTCGACAGCCTTTGCGCGGCGCCCTGGCAGCGCAGCCTTGAAGCGGATGAGTTGTATCCACTGTTTGAAGCGATGGGCATTCACTACGGTCCCGACCATCGCGGCGTTTCGCGGCTGTGGCTGGGTGAGGGCAGGGTATTGGCCCGGCTTGAGCTGGCGCCGGGGTTGTTTGACGGTGATTGGGGGCTGCATCCGGGCATGCTCGATTCCGCCGTTCAGGCTTCGATTGGCCTCCTGCAAAACAGTGACGGGATGGGCGAGACGCTGTTGCCCTTTGCCCTTGAGCAACTGAACGTGTTCGGGCGTTGCCAGCCGCTGATGTGGGCACTGATTAGCGTCGATGAACGCAATCCGGGCAGCGCTGTGCAGCGGATCGATATTGACCTGTGCGACGAGCAAGGGCAGATCGCCGTGGCGTTACACGGGTTCAGCTCGCGGCCAATTCGGGCCGGGCGCGGCCGTCCGGCGCCAGTCAGCGCCGATCAATTGTTGCCGGCGGGCCTGAGCCTGCTCGCGCCTCAATGGCTGATTGCCGATAGTCCGTCGCTGTCGCTGCAAGCGCTACCGACTCTGGCCATTGGCGCAGCCGGTGAGCGCCACGATTGGCTGGCCGGACAACATCCGCAGATCGAGTTCTTGCCATCGCAGGCGTCCACCATTGACGGGACCGCCGCCCAGCTGTCGGCTTGCGCACCGTTCCAGCGCCTGATCTGGCTGGCGCCGGCAGAACACAGCACGCTGATGCTGTTTCGCTTGATCAAGGCGCTGTTGCAGCTGGGTTTCGCCCAACGCGCGTTGCAGTTGCAACTCATCTTCACGGCCAGCATTGCGCTGCGCCCCGATGAGCCCTTGGCGCCAGAGCAGACGGCTTGCCATGGGCTGGCCGGGTCGTTGGCCAAAGAACAGGAACAGTGGCGGGTTGAACTGATCGATCTGCCGGCGGACAGCCAATCGCTGCCGCAGACAATGCCTGAGCCAGCGTTGCCCGGTGAATGCCTGGCCTGGCGTGAAGGCGAATGGTTTCGCCAACGTTTGTTGCCGCTGACCGAGCGTGCGCAAACAGACGCTGGCGCTGTGCGTTACCGTGAAGGCGGCGTGTATGTGGTGATCGGCGGCGCCGGTGGCATCGGCGAAGTGTGGACACGCCATTTGATCAGCCATTGGCGTGCCCGAGTGATCTGGCTGGGCCGCCGCGCTGCTGATGATGAGATCAATCACCAACTCACGGCGCTGGCGCAATTTGCCCGGCAACACAACGCGGCGGCGCCGCTGTATCTCCAGACCGATGCCAGCGACGCCGGGCAACTGACCCGGGCCAGGCAACAGGTGGTCGAGGCCTGCGGGCCGATCAACGGCTGGGTGCACTCGGCACTGGTGCTGGACGATGCTCGTCTTGCGCAGATGGACGAGGTGCAGTTCAGCGCCGCATTCGACGCCAAGCGGCTGACCAGTATTGCAATGGCGCAGGTCTGTAACGCGGCGGACAACCCGGCGCTGGACTTCGTACTGTTTTTCTCGTCAATGATTGCCTTCAGCCGAGCCGCCGGCCAGAGCAACTACGCCGCTGGCTGCGCCTTCGTCGACGCCTTTGCCGCTCAACTCAATCAGCACGGCCCATGTCCGGTCAAGGTCATCAACTGGGGCTATTGGGGTTCCGTGGGTGTGGTTGCCGATGCGGGTTACCGGGCGCGGATGGCCGCGCAGGGTCTGGGTTCCATCGAACCGCAAGAAGGGATGGCGGCACTGGACCGGCTGCTGACCAGCCCCTTGCCGCAGTTAGGGCTGATCAAACTGCTGGCGCCGATGGCTATCGCCGGCATCGACAGCGGCTGGAAGGTCGATTGCTACCCGGCGCAGGAATCACTGGCGTCCGATGACTGGGCGCAGGTTGCCCGGCACTGCGCTCCGGCGCCGCAACATCACCCGGCGGCCAACGAGATGAATCGGCTGTTGCTGACGCAGACCTTCGCCTGTCTCGGTGAACTGGCTGCTGGCGGACCGCTGACAGAGCAACGGATAGCCACCGAGCCGGCAGTGGCGGCCAATCTGCAAGCCCACCCGTTTTACCGTCGCTGGCTGCGCGACGCCTCACCCTGAGTCCGCTCCGAGGAAAAAGATGAACTCCGCGATGACTGCCGTGCTCACGCTGGACAGCGCCGACGTGCCTGAGGCACAGCAGCTGTCCATCCACGTGCGCCTGATCAACCAGGGCCAGACGCCGCTCGTGCTCAACACCCTGTTTCTCGACTTCCCTTCGATCGTGCTCGAGG
>CAYNGZ010000111.1:0-15527 GCA_964396695.1 uncultured Pseudomonas sp. | reverse complement strand
ATCCGGAGCCAGCACCAGCGCCAGCAAATCCAACAACGTGCTTTTGCCGCAACCACTGGGACCGACCACCGCCAGTTGTTCACCGGCACGCAGTTGCAGCCGTGGAATCACCAGGCTGTAGCGCTGGCTGCCAGCGCCCCGGCTCTTGTGCACCGCGCTCATGTTCAGCATCACGGCAGCGTCGACAACGGAACGCGGTACAAGGCATCCCCCGGCTCGGCATCGCCGAAACGCACCCAGTTGGCCAAGTCGTTATGGAAGGTTTCGTAGAGGCGGATTTTCGAATCCAGCTCGTCGATAAAGTCTTCCTGCTCGGCCACGCTCAGGGAAAGCCACAAGTCCTGGGTCATGCTCAACGACTTGCTGCGGTAGGGCAGCCCTTCCAGGTACTCACCCAGAACCCCGCCATCGGCCAGGTTGCCGCCCTTGCGCAAGGCCGAAGGATCGCGGCTCATGTAGGCACTGGCACTGGCGATTTCCTGGAAGAAATTCTTCGGCGAGGTCTGGGTCTTGCGGGCGGCATCGACGATCAGTTTCAGCGATTGCTGCAAGTCGTTGAGCTGCAGCTTGGTCAGCATCACGCATACCTGGAACGCCGGCAGGGCCGGGTTGGTCAGGTCGCGGTCGGCGGTCCAGGCGCTGACCAGTTGTGGCGCCTGGCTGGCGGCTTTACGCCCCAGGAAGTCCATGTGCATCGCGTAGCCGACGGCTGCCGATTTGTCGGTCAGGCTCGGCGCGGCGCTCAGCAGCGGCACGGTTTGCGGCGTGTTATTGCGCACCTGATGCACCAGGTCGGCAAACACCGAGCCGATCTCGTCCACCCGCTCACCCAACTTGCGCACATCGGCGCCCGGTACCGGAATGTACAGGTCGCCGATCTGCGGGTTGGCGTCGGCGGTCAGGGTGCGATATTGGCTTTGCGCACCGGCGTGGGTTTTCTTGCCAGCGTCGCTGAGCAAGTGCAAGGCGTAGATTTTGATCTGCTTGCCTAGCGCAGCCTGACGCACTTCGGCCTCGTTCATTTGTGTGGAGGCATACGGGTCGTTCTTGCGCAGGGCGCCAGCATCGGTGACCAACAGAATCAAGCGCCCACCATAACCGGACCAATCCATGCCCTCGACCGCTTCCATCACACCGGCAAACGCATCTTCGTTGAACGAATGGCTCGAGACCGTGGTCGCCTTGACCTGCCGCGCCAAGTCCATGAAGCGCTGTGGGTCGCGACCCTGTTCCAGAGTGATCAAGGTTTTAGCGACGTATTCCAGACCCGGTGTTTTCTTGATGCTGTTGCGAAACCCCACCAGGCCGAAGCTGACGCTGTCCAGCTCGCCGCGCTCGGCGATGTGGGTTTGCAGTTGGTGTACCACGTCGCGGACCTGATCGATGTAGGGCTGCATGGACACGGTGGTGTCGACGACCAACACCACGGCGGTGCGAAACGCGTCGGCATTGGCGGCACTGATCGGGGTGTTGCCGGCAGTGGTCTTCGGTGCATTGCCGGGGTCGATGGACGCCACGTTCAGCAACTGCACGGGCTGGCCGTTTTCATCGAAACTCTCGCGCGAATCGAAGATCGGCAACAGGTAGAACTGATTTTGCGGCACTGCGCTGGCGGCCGGTTCCAGGGCCAGCACTTGCTGATTGTCTTCGCGATTCTGCTGGGCCTTGAGCAACAGGTTTTTTGCAGCCTGCGGATCGGCCAGCAACCGCTCTACTTCACCGGGCTGACGCAGGAACATCACCGGCGCACGGCCGGAGCGTTCGGTGAACTTGAGCACCAGGCTTTGCTTCCAGTCGCTGACTTGCTCGGCCGACAACCAGCCATCACTGCGCCCGTCGGTGGCGGTGCCAACGCGCAGCCACGGGCTGCCGGCAACCTCTTTGCGCTGATAGACGTAAAGCACGGAAAACGCCGGCAAGGCCTTGCCAGGCATGGCCCCCGGTTCACCGGCGAGTTTGGCCCCCGGCTTGCTGAGCACTCGCTGGAACAAAGTTTTTTTGCCGGCCATCAAAAGCGGACGCTGACCGTCATCGACTTGTGTCACCACAGGGGTCTTTACGGTTGGCTCTGGTGCAACCACTGCCGGTGTCGTGTTGGCCGGTGGCACTGAAACAACCGGCGTCCTGGCATCCGCTTCAACGTCACCAGACAACCACCAATAACCCACGCCGCCCAAGGCCAGCACCACGGCTACCGCGACAGCGGCGAGTGCGAACACCGGCCCCTTGCGCTGCTCCGAGGCCGGGGATTGCGGCGTCGACTTCACCGTCGGCGCAACAGGCCTGGCTTGAGGTTGTGGCTGCGCGGGGCTGGTCGGAATGTCGATGGACACCGGCGTCAGCCCCGCCAGGTCATTGCTCACCGGAAGGGGCAACGGCCGGATTGTGGTTGCTTCAACCGATTCCCGGGGCAGATTATCCAGCGCCCGCAATAGCGCCGCCGCATCCGGGAAACGCTCGGCCGGATCCTTGGCCAACAGCTTGCGCAGCACCTCTTGATAACGACCGTGGTGCACCGGCAGCTCCGGCAGCGGTTCGGTCAGATGCGCCAGGGCCGTAGAGAGCGCGTCGTTGCCGGTATACGGCAATTTGCCGACGAGGATTTCGTAGAGCACCACGCCCAGGGCATAAAGATCGGCCCGGCCGTCAATGTCCTGGCCGCGCGCCTGCTCCGGACTCATGTAGCTGGGCGTGCCAACGGCGAAACCCGCTTGGGTGAACTGGGTGCGGTCGTCCAGCGACTTGGCGATGCCGAAGTCCGAGAGCACCGCCGTGCCATCGGCGCGGAACAGAATGTTCGCCGGCTTGACGTCGCGATGAACCAGCCCCAGCCCATGGGCATAACCCAGCGCCGAGGCGATCTGGCGGACGTAGATCAGGCCCTGCTCCGGCGTCAGGCCAGCGGCGATGCGCTCCTTGAGCGTGCCGTTGGGCAGGTATTCCATGGCCATGTAATACAGCTCACCGACATTGCCGATGTCATGGATGGTGACTGTATGCGGGTGAGACAGGCGCGCCAGGGTTTTGCCTTCGCGCAGGAAGCGCTCGCAGAAACTCGGGTCGGCTGCCAGCGCAGCGGCCATGACCTTCAACGCCACCTTGCGCTCCAGCGAGCGCTGGGTCGCCAGGTAAACGCTGGCCATGGCGCCTTCGCCGATCTCACCGTCGATGTCGTAGCCAGGGATCAGCATGTTCGCAGTGAGGTTCATGAAGGCACCTTCACGACGATGACGGTGATGTTGTCCGGACCGCCACGCATCAGGCCCAGGGACACCAGGCTGCTGGCAATTTCCCCAGGTTCGTCGTGGCCCAGTACCTCACGGATCTCATGATCTTCAACGGTCTTGTTCAGCCCGTCGCTGCACAACAGGTAACTGTCGCCGGGCTTCAACAGTAACTCGACCATCGCCAGCTCCAGCTGTGCCTGTACCCCAATGGCGCGGGTGACAATATTGGACCGCGGGTGTACCCGGGCTTCGGCTTCACTGAGCAAGCCGCTGTCTTGCAGATCCTGGACGTAACTGTGGTCTCGCGAGATGCGTTTGAGCCGGCCGTCACGCAGGCGATACAAGCGGCTGTCGCCCGCCCACAGGCACACCCCGCGCAAATCACGCGCCGCCAGCACCACCACCGTGCTGCCCATCATGGTCACGCCGCGGTTGGCTGTTTCTTCACGCACGGTGGTGTTGACCCGCAGCAGATCGGTTTTCAGCGCCCAGACGTATTCATCCAGCGAGCGGCCCACGGCAATGCTACGCAGACTGTCGACAATCAGACTGCTGACGTAGTCGCCCGCCGCATGCCCGCCCATGCCATCGGCGACCACCCACAGGCCGTTTTCCAGCAGGTCCAGGCAAGCGTCTTCGTTAACCTGGCGGACCATGCCGACATGGCTTTTGCTTGCAGACTTGAAGGTCTTTCCAACGCTTGCACACATCTACACAACACCTTCTTGGCCGAGCAAAAATTGCGCAAAATCAGCGGCGGCCGGCAGACCCTGACACCACAATAAACCGGGGGAAATGCGCTCCGAACCCTGGCCCCACCACACACTGGCGCCTTCGCAAGCCTGTTCGGCGAGGGCGGTCATTCGTGCCTGCGGAGCGGTGGCATCAAAGCGATGCAGACCGGCAAAACGGCTGCTCGGGGTGCGCCGCAGGTACGCCGGGCTACCCAGCGGCTCCAGCCCTGCACCGAAGGCTTCGAAGCTCGCCTCCACGCTCAAGGTGCTCAACATCAATTGCTCGACCTGTTCAAACCAGGCATCCGAACCGCCGACCACCGACGCTGGGTCAGCGTCGTGATCCAGCAGCACCGCGACGGTCAGCGGAAAATACCGGCCAACCCGATCGATGCTCGGCATCACCACCCCCACGACGGCCTGCGGCCCACACACACCCGGCGCGACCATAAAGCGCCACAGCGGACTGACCAGATAGGCATTCAGCCAACGGTCGCCGAGGCTCTGGCTGGCGAGCAACCCCGCCGCCAGCCATGAATCCCAGGGACCGATAAAACTCTGCGGCAAGCCACGGCTGACAAAGTCCCCGCGACTGGCCAACTTTCCATAGAAACCCGGCGTGCTCATAACCGCTCCGGCAGGCTGAAACCGCTGAGCACACGGCTCTTGAACGGGTTGAAGGCGCTGTTGGCCCGCAGTTCGTAAGAGGCGCTGGCGCCGTCGACCCGCAGCCGCAGGTTGAAGCGGTCTGGCGAGTTGCTGGCGGTCAGGTCCGATTGCTCGAGCAGGCGGAACCAGGCCCAGGGGCCGTCCAGGGTGATGCCGGACCGACCGCTGGCCGTGGGCGGCATGATCGAGATCCGCACCACGCCGATGCTGCCGGGGTTGGGCCATTGCATGGCGGTCGGACGGCTCGGTCCGTGGTCGTAGCTCAATTGCTGGCCGTCGAGGTCGAGCAAAAACTGAGTGATGGAGGCGTCCATGGCCACGGGCTTGAGTTCGAAGCGCACGATCGGCTGGGTACCGCCGGAACGGAAAAACGCATCCCGGATGGTTGCTGCCCGCTGGAAGGTTTGTAGCACGCCCGGGGCGATGCCGAGCTTCTGCGCGGCGCCCGGTTGCCAGCGCCAGGCCTGAGTCGAGGTATCCACGTATGGCTGCAGGTATTTTCGGAAGTAGTTGTCCATCACCCCGCCCACACCGAAGAACTGACCGAAGTCGTCGAGGGTCGCGTCCCGTGCACTGCCCGGCGACATCGGATAACGCCCGGCCAGGGACTGGCGATAGATGTTCACCACTTCGCTGGTCCAGGCCGCGTTCAGTTGATTGCGTACCCCGCCCATCATGCTGTTGGTGGTGGAGTTGACCACCGACTTGACCAGGCCCTGCACCAACGCCGGTTGACGCTCGGCGTTGAGGCTGACCCGCGTCGCCGCCGCTGCGGCCTGGTTCTTGGCCTCGCCGAGCAAGGCGTCGCCGCTGGCACCGACCATGGCGCTGACCTGCACATACAGAGCGTTCATGTCGGCCAGCAGGCCGTCGATGGCTGCCGGCTCGCCTTCGTTCTTGCTGACGATGCGGTTGAGTTCGACAAAATGCGCGGTGACCGGATCGTCACTGGTCTCAGGGGTGTTTTGCGTCGCCTGCTCATGGCCGAGCAAGGTGCCCAGGCGCTCCTTGAGCTTGTCGACCCCGCCTTCCACTGGCGCACCCTTGGCGGCCAGCAGGCGTTCTTCCTGTTGCAGGTCGGTTTCCTTCGCCACCGCCACCAGCAGTTTTTTCAACGGCGAAGTCGGCCCGGAAATCACCCGCAGCACATCGGCGGCCTGGGCCACGCTGGTGATCGGCACGAAGTCGATATCAGCCAGCAAGGCGTCCCACTGGCGCAGGTAATCCTGGAAATACAGGCGACGCACGTCGGCGGCCAGGCTGGCGACGTTCTGCTGTTCTGTCTGGTCGTGACCGAGCACCCACTGCTCCTCAGCCAGGGTGCCGGCCTGGTTCAGGCTGGTGAGCAAAAACCCTTGGCGATAACCCTTGGCGGTGAAGAAGCCGCTCAAGGGTTCGCCCAACGGCTTGCCGCTCTTGCGGCTGAACACCAGCGCCGCATCGTGCCCGGCCGCTTCGCTGATACGAAAGTCCGGGATGCCGTCCGGCAGTTTCTGCCGCTTGACCCGGTCGTAGACACGCTGGGCCACCGGCAGTTGTTGCAACTGCCGACGCAGGTCGTCGATCAGGCGCGGGTCCAGACGTGCAGTGGGCGGATGGCGCTCGAACAGAGCCTGCAAGTGCTCCGCCAGGGCCATACGCTGCTCGGACGGCAAGTCACGCGGCAGATTGCGGTCCCAGTCCAGGGCGATCCACGCTTTGATGAAGTCGGCATCGTAATGCTCGCTGTCGGCGAGCATCAGGTAGGCCTTCAAGCCTTCATAAAGGAAGTCCGAATTGCCGCCGCCATGCAGTTGCTCTTCGATGCGCGTGAGCAAGCGTGGCGCGAAGACCGCGATCAACAGCTTGCGATAGACACTGCCGGACTCGGCTTCAAGCATGTCGCCCTGATACAGACCCAGGCCTTCGGCCCAGTTCGGCGCATCATCGGCCAAGTGCTTCACTGCGTTGAGCAAGGGCAACACCGCGAGCACGTCCCGCTGTGCCGGGCTGAGGTTCTGCACGGCTTGACCCAGGGGTACGACTTTCTGATCGACTTGCGCGATATACGCCTGATTGGCGCGGTAGCTGACCCACCACAAGGTCCCGACCACCATCACCAAGGCCACGGTCGAGGCCAGCACGCCTTGGGCGATCCACTTGCGTCGACGTTCGACTTTCGGGTTGACCCCCACCAGCCCTCGCTCGGCAAAGGCCACGGCGGTGAAGAGTCTTTCGATGAAGTAACTGCGCCCGGTGCCGGTCTGGCGCGCCAGGTGCTGGCGGTCCAGGTTCATGCTCTGGGCCATAGAGCCGATCAGCCGGTCAATCGGACTGCCTTCCTGGGTGCCGCTGGTGAAATACACCCCGCGCAACAGCACTCGCTCTTCAAAGGCGTTGGGTTTGAACACACCCTCAAGGAAGCTTTGCAGGCAATCCTTCAACGCGCCGAACTGCTGTGGAAAACCGTAGATCAGATCGCGTCGCGCCGGGTCGCGTTCCTGCTGCAGACGCTCCACCAGTCGATCGTTCAAGCGTTGCTCCAGACCGGCGAATTCGCTTTGCAGATAGGCCAGCGGGCTGTCATTGCTTTTGCCGTCATCCAGAGCGAAGGTCATGCCCCAGACCTGGGCTCGTTCTTCTTTGCTCAGGGTGTCGAAATTCTCCATGAACCCAGGCACCAGATCGAGTTTGGTCAGCATCAGGTAGATCGGGAAGCGCACGCCCAATTGGGTATACAGCTCCTGAATGCGCAGGCGTATCGCAGCGGCATGGGCGGCGCGTTCGGCGTCGCTGCCCAGCAACAGGTCGCAGAGGCTGATAGCGATAAATGCACCATCGATCGGGCGACGGGCCCGCTGTTTTTTCAACAGACCCAGAAAGCCCAGCCAGGCGGCCTTGTCGACTGTCGCGTCGCTGTCCTGAGTGGTGTAGCGGCCTGCGGTGTCGAGCAGCACGGCCTGGTCGGTAAACCACCAATCACAATTGCGCGTACCGCCGACGCCGCGCACCGCACCTGCGCCCAACTGCGCAGCCAACGGAAAATGCAGACCGGAGTTGACCAGCGCCGTGGTCTTGCCCGAACCCGGCGGGCCGATGATCACGTACCACGGCAATTCGTAGAGATTGCGTCGCTCGTCGCCACCCAACTTGGCTTTCTTCAACAGCGCCAGGGCTTCGCCCATACGTTGACGCAGGGTTTCGAGCTCTTGCGCCGTAGCGATGCTGGTCGGGTCCGGCGGGGTTTGCGCCGCCAGGCTACGCATGACTTCGGCGGCCTGACGGCGGGCCTGGATGATGCGAAACAGCCGGTAGGCGATCCACACCGCGAACAGCAGAATGATCAGCGCCCAGCGCCGGCCTTCGGGCACCAGGAATTCGAGCAGCGGCCCGACAAACCAGATGATCAGGCTCAGGGCGATCAGCCCCAGCAACGGAATGACCCAGCGGGTGATAAAACTGAAAAACGCCTTCACTCGACTCCCTCCGCCAACACTGTGATTTCGACCCGACGATTGCGTGCGCGACCCTCGGTCGTAGCGTTCGAGGCCAACGGCTCGGTGTCACTTCGGCCTTCGGCGCTGAAGCGCTCGGGCTGGCCGGTCTTGGCCGAAAGGATTTGCAGCACCGAAGTGGCCCGTGCCTCGGACAAGGCCCAGTTCGATGGAAACCGCAGGGTGGCAATCGGGCGATTGTCACTGTGCCCGGTCACCCGGACTTGGCCCTTGACCATGCGAATGGCCTCGGCGATGCGCAGCATCAATGGCTGAAAGTTGTCGATGATGCTGGCGCTGCCCGAGGCGAACAGTTCATCGCCACGGATGGTCACCACTGAACGGTCAACGGCGTCTTCCACCGAGACCCGCCCGGCCTTGATTTCATCGGCAAGGAAGCCTGCCAGGCGAGGACGCTCAATCAGTTTCGGTTGCACCACCGGACGGTCGATGGCCTGCACCGGGATTTCGCCCAGCGCATGGATGTTTTTAAACACCGGCTCGGCATCGGCGGCCAGTTTCAAGCGCAGACCGAACAACAGGGCCAGCAGCAACGCCACGCCGATGGCCACGGCGATCCATGGCGGCATGAATTGCGCCAGCCGGTCGCGCGCCACGGTAACGCCGCGCCAATGGGGCGACAGTTCACGCTCGTATTCGCCACGGGCGCTGCGGATGACCGCACTGGTGCGCTCACGCAAGGCCTCCAGTTGGCTGCGACCGTCATTCATGACCCGATAACGCCCTTCGAAACCCAGGCACATGCACAGGTACAACAGCTCCAACAGATACAAACGTTCGCGGGGGCTTTGCAGGCAATGTTCCAATAGCTGGAACACCTTCTCGCCGCCCCAGGCCTCGTTATGCACGGTGATCAGCAGGCTCTGCTTGCCCCAGTCGCCGGTGCCGCCCCACGGCGTACTCAACACCGCTTCATCCAGGGCGGTGCACAAGGCGTAGCGGGCCAGCAACACATCGTTGCGCACCACACCGGCGGCCTCGGCGCGTTCCTCGAACTGGCGCAGGTAGGCCAGTAATTGCGCCCGCAGGCTCGCCGGTGCCGGGTGGGCAATGGTGTTGCGCAAGCGGGTCAGCAAAGCCAGCAGCGGACCCGCGGCGCTCTCCAGGGGGTTGAGACCTTCGGCTTTGCCGGTCAACACCGGCGCGGCCGGCATCGAAAGCGGCGCGGGCTGGGCGCGACCAGGGTCCGGGCGGGCCGGTTCGGCGCCACGGCCACCGGGTGTCGGCATGAACTGGGTACGATCGTCGTTATTCATCGCGATTTATCCTCGGATCGCCCAGAAAGCCAGGTTCAGCCCCGGGAACTGACCCGCGATGTGGAACGCAAAACCGCCGGAGTTGGCCAGTTGTTGCCAATGCTCGCTGCCCCGGTCGAGTTCGTAATAGGTGGAACCGGCGTGATACGGAATCTGCCGTGGCGCCACGGGCATTGGCAGCAGGCCGATGCCCGGCAATTGCAGGTTGACCATATCGCGAATGTGCTCCACCGAGCCGATTTTGCTCTGCAGGCCGAAGCGGCTGCGCAGGGTCTCGGCAGGCACATCGGCGCGCACCACCAGGATAAAACTGGCACTGTCGAGCAGGGTTTTGTCAGCCAGCATGGCCACATGAATGCCGTAGGCTTTTTCGACAATCGGAATCGGCGTGGCCCTGCTGTCGATCAGCATTGATAGCGCCTCACGCAGGGCTTGCATCACCGGCGCAAAACTTAGCGCGAGGTCATCATGCTGGTACTGCGGGAATTCCTGCGGTCGCCGTCCGGAAGCGGTAAAGGTCGAGAATTCCCCGGCCAGGCTCACCAACTCGCTGTAGAACCGCTCGGGGTGCAACGGGCTCAAGTGGCTCAAGTGCTGGATCAGCGGCTGGGCACGGTTGACCAGTTGCAGCAGCATGAAATCGGCAATCTCCGAGGCACCACCGGCACCGGACGCCACCACCCGCCCGGCAAGCGCTTCGCCGCGCTGATGAAGCAGGCCCAGTAGCTCGTTGCGAAACGCGGCCAAGGGCGTGGAGGCGACCACATCCAGCAGCGGCGGGATGTAAGCGTCGTCGAGCACCAAGGCACGGTCGGCGCGTTTCTCCTTGATTCGCACCAGGCCGATCGCCGCGTAGTCGCTGATGCCGTCCCGGGCTATCAATAATCGCAGCGCCCTCGACCCCACGGCCACCGGGGCCTGGCTTTCGAACGGCGCGTTGTCGTCCCGCACTTCGCGCACCTGACTCACATAGCGCGCAGCGCCCAGGGTCTCGCCCTCGTCAACAGTGTCACGCGCGCCGGCGCGCTTGAGCGGCAAGGCCAGGTACACCAAACCATCGCGCAGGTTGTCATCGACATTCAGCGGGCTCGGCGTCAGGTCATCCTGGGGAATGTTGAATGGCGTGCCGTCTGGCAACAGGCCCCGCGCCGAGATGATCGCCAGTTTGCCCTGGGCCAGCAGGCCCTGGTCGATCAGCAATTCAGAAAATCCCCAGGCCCCGGCCGACAATGGGCGACTCCGGGCGTCGATGAGGTTCTCCAGGTAACGGTCATGCTGCTGGAAGTGCTGCGTTCCAATGAACATGCCTTCCGACCAGACCACGCGATTGTTCCAGGACATGGGGGCTCCGATTGCTTATTGGGCAGGGCTGGATGGGGGAACAACGACGGCGCTGCGCACGGCGCGCACATCGAGGCTGATCTGGTATTCGGTGTATTGGCGTGGCGGGACGTTCATCACCGTGCGCCACAGCGACTGATCCAGCTCGCGATACCCCACCAGCACACCGATATGGCGGGTGGAGGGGTCGAGATTGCGCTGCAGGCTCAACTGCTGGCCGGGCTGGATCAGCACTTCGTCCTGGTCGATCAGATCCGCACCGAGCGTCGCCTGGGCTCGTTCGGCCAGTGCGAAATAATCGGAACGACCGAAGGTGGCGGCATTTTTCAATTCGAAAATGCGCACCCGGACCGGGGCCGGCTGGCCAGTGGCTCCGGGGTTGAGCCCGGCGATGGCGTGAAAGTGCAACTCGACGGCGGCGGTGTCGGCCTCGGCCTCAGCCACTTCGGACTGGGGTTTGGCCGTATCCTTCGCACACGCGGTCAGCAGAAGCGCGGTGGCAACTGCGAGTAAAAACCTGGGAATCATCCTGCGTCCTCAATGACGTTTCAGCTATCCATTGTTCCGTTCTTTGCTATGAATCGCGTTATGTGACAGCGGCGCTCAGCGGCGACCTTGTCTTGCACTGTGTTCTTCGTAGGCGCGGCTGAACTCCCGACCGAACAGGTCCTGGAAATCCTCTTGGGCCTCACGGGAAATATTGCTGTAGAGCTCGGTGAACTGCTGCCAGTACTGGGCCTGTCGTGAGCCATTGAAAATGCTCGACAGGCCACCGGGCTTACCCATGCGCTCTTCCAGTTGTGCCGGTTCGAAATGCGCCAACAGGTGCTTGATCGCAGCTTCCACACCCGCCATCACCGCCAATTGGTGGGCGCGCAAGTCATCGAAGCTGTCGCGCACCGCCAGGTCCGGCGCCATGAACGCCTGATTGGTGTGGCGCAACAGCAACAGCAAGGCTTCATCGACGTTGGGAGCAAATTTCAGCGGGTTATTTTCCACCGGCTGAATCATCGTCTGCTGAATGCGGAACTCACCCTTGAGGCTGCTGCGGGCGCGCAAAACATCGATCAGGCCCTCGACCATCAGCCGATAACTGCGGCCGATGCTTTCCATCTGCGCTTCGGCCTGGGCCTTTTCCAGGCGCACTTGATCCAGCCCGGCGCCGCGCAGAAAGGCTTGCAACAGGTCGGGTTGAGAATGGCTGACCGGACTGACCGGGGGCTCAACGATGGCCACGGGCGATTCGCGCAGGGGGGCCGGCTCGATCGGTACGCTGATTTGAGGTACGGGTGGCGGCGCAACGTCTGCAACAGGCAAGGGGGCAACCGCCAGCGGCGCAGGCTGGTCGCTGAACAGGTCCCAATCTTCCGGAATCAGTGGGGCCGACGCCAGCGGCGCAGGCTCTGTCATGGGCGTCGGCTTAGGGATCGGGGTCGGTGGACGGAAGTCGTGTTGCTCGACCGGGACATGGTCGGGCTGGGTGGCCGGCGGGATGCTGCTCGGTGCCAGAAAGTCGAACAAGTCCGGCAGCGTGTCCATGGCCGACACGCCCTGAAAATGTGCAGGGGGTATCACGGGCAACGGGGTCGGCGTCTTCACGCCGGCGCCCTGGCGTCCCATCAACGCATCGAAGCTGCTGGACGAATCGGCAAACGGGTTGCTGTCAGTCACAGGCAGATTGAAATCGATGCGCGCCTGGATTTCATAATCACCGATGTGGATCACTTCCCCATCTTGCAACGGCTCGCTGTTTCCCTTGCGCAGACGAATGCCGGCCTTGACTAACGCCACTCCATTAGTGCTGTTATCGGTTAAATAATACCGGCCATCTTTGTATTGAATAATGCAATGTTTTCCGGAGACCAAGCGCTCCGGACCGGGCAATACCCAGTCATTATCAGAGTTACGGCCAATTGCCATCACGCCCTGATCCATGGATTTTTCAGAGCATTGACCAGGGGTAATTTTGTGATAACTAGTGATAGTCAAACACAGCGGCATCTTGCCTCCTTGCTGCACACTTTGCGCGCAGGCGAGTGAGGGCCTACGCCCGAGTGACTCTCGCCGACATACCTTGCAAACAACGTCGAAAACGCCTTTCAACCAGCATGATTGCTGATTTTAACCGGCTTGCGTGACAAAAAACCTGCATAAGTGCCCGCTTCGACCCACCGGTCGCGCGGGTTGTTAAGCACCTCACATCAGTCGCACAGGATAATAGCTTACCTTGACAAGGCATAAGTACTACACCAAAAATGCGCAAGTTCTTGAATATGTGCGACGGTACTTCAAGATCATTGCCCCTCAAACAGAGCAATTACCGTCAAGGAAACATGTGAAGTTCCATCGCGAACTCGCGTGTGAAATGCCCGACTCTGTCAGCGGGCGATAGGGAGATCAAATTCAGTGGACGTACCTTCGCTGCTCGCCGCCGTTTCCGAGACTTCGCCTTGTGGTGAAGATCTGGAATACGACCAGGCATTTTTGCGTCTGGAACGCGAATCCCGCGGCCAGCCCGAGCGCAGCATGGGCGATTCGATATTGCCTGCCGAACCCCCTGAATGGAGCAGCATCCAGCAGCAAAGCCTGGATTTGTTGCAACGCAGTAAAGACCTGCGTATCACCCATTTCCTTTTGCAAAGTTCTCTTGCCCTCGAAGGCGTCACGGGCCTGGCCCGCGTTCTGACGCTGATCGGCGAATTACTCAAGCAATACTGGGCCGACCTGCATCCGCGACTGGATGCCGATGACGACAACGATCCTACCGTGCGCATCAATGCCCTTGCCGGCCTGACGTCGGACACCACCATCCGCCTGCTGCGCGAAAGCATCCTGGCCCGCTCGCGTACCTTTGGCCCTGTCAGCCTGCGCGCCGCCGCCAATGCCAGCGGCCTGCAAAGCTTCCCTGACGAAAACCTCGGCTCCGAGCAGCTCGCCGGGGCGTTCCTCGGCAGCGATCCCGAGCAACTGGAAATCACCCGTGCTGCCTTGCACGAGGCCCGCAATGCCGCCGAGACCATTGAGCAACAGGTTAGCGAATACGTCGGTTCCGCCCAGGGCGTTGACCTTGGCCCGTTGAAGCAGCCAATCAAAATGGCCCTGCAGATCCTCGGTCAGTTCGCCCCCCAGAGCGGCGACGGCCCCCTGCCCGATGCCATTAGCGACGACAGCGCCGCGCCAGTTGAATACGCCACCGCACCGAGCGCACCGCGCAGTACCGGCATTGGCGAAATCAACAACCGCGACGACGTGCTGCGCAGCCTGGACCGGATTCTTGCGTACTACACGCGTCAAGAGCCTTCCAGCCCGCTGCCGGTGCTGTTGAACCGGGCAAAGAATCTGGTGCACGCCGACTTTGCGGCCATCGTGCGTAACCTGATTCCCGACGGCATGAGCCAATTTGAAAACCTGCGCGGACCAGACAGCGAATAAAAGCGAAAGGATCACGCAGTCACGTCACCGGTACCACCGATGACGCCAACACCGTCGCTTGAGCGACCAGGAGCAGCAACGTGGCGAAGCAAAGTTCTCAGAAATTCATCGCGCGCAACCGCGCGCCTCGAGTGCAGATCGAGTACGACGTCGAGCTCTACGGCGCCGAGAAAAAGGTCCAGTTGCCCTTCGTAATGGGCGTTATGGCTGACCTCGCCGGCAAGCCGGCCGAGCCCCTGGCCCCTGTTGCCGATCGCAAGTTCCTTGAAGTGGACGTCGACAACTTCGACTCGCGCCTCAAGGCCATGCAGCCACGCGTCGCGTTCCACGTGCCCAACGAGCTGACCGGCGAAGGCAACCTGAGCCTGGACATCACCTTTGAAAGCATGGACGACTTCAGCCCCGCCGCCGTAGCGCGCAAGGTCGACTCGCTGAACAAACTGCTCGAAGCGCGCACCCAACTGGCCAACCTGCTGACCTACATGGACGGCAAGACTGGCGCCGAAGAAATCATCATGAAGGCTATCAAGGACCCGGCGCTGCTCCAGGCACTTGCCAGTGCGCCGAAGCCAGCCGAGCCTCAGGCTTAATCAGGACGAATGATCATGACCGATTCAGTACGTGCAGACGCTCAGACACTGGGCACCACCGAAGAAGCCAGCGAGTTCGCCTCCTTGCTGCTGCAAGAATTCAAACCCAAGACCGACCGCGCTCGCGAAGCCGTCGAGACCGCCGTGCGCACCCTGGCCGAACAGGCCCTGGCGCAGACCGACCTGGTGTCCAACGACGCGATCAAGTCGATCGAGTCGATCATTGCCGCCATCGACGCCAAGCTCACCGCCCAGGTGAATCAGGTCATCCATCACCCGGACTTCCAACAACTGGAAAGCGCCTGGCGTGGCCTGCACTACCTGGTCAACAACACCGAGAGCGACGAGCAGCTCAAGATCCGCGTGCTCAATATCTCCAAGACCGACCTGCACAAGACCCTGAAGAAATTCAAGGGCACTGCGTGGGACCAGAGCCCGATCTTCAAGAAGATGTACGAGGAAGAATACGGCCAGTTCGGTGGCGAACCTTACGGTTGCCTCGTGGGCGATTACTACTTCGACCAGTCGCCGATGGATGTCGAGTTGCTGGGCGAGTTGTCGAAAGTCTGCGCCGCCATGCACTCGCCGTTCATCGCAGCCGCCTCGCCGACCGTGATGGGCATGGGCTCGTGGCAAGAACTGTCGAACCCGCGCGACCTGACCAAGATCTTCACCACCCCGGAATACGCCGGCTGGCGCTCGCTGCGTGAATCGGAAGACTCGCGTTACATCGGCCTGACCATGCCGCGCTTCCTGGCACGCCTGCCCTATGGCGCCAAGACCG
>CAYNGZ010000110.1:0-15655 GCA_964396695.1 uncultured Pseudomonas sp. | reverse complement strand
ACCTGGAACTGGTAGTAGTGCTGCAGACGGTTCGGGTTTTCGCCGTAGCGGCCGTCAGTCGGGCGACGACTGGGCTGCACATAAGCGGCGTTCCAGGTTTCCGGGCCGATGGCGCGCAGGAACGTGGCGGTATGGAAAGTGCCGGCGCCTACTTCCATATCGTAGGGCTGAAGTACCACACAACCTTGCTCGGCCCAGTATTGCTGGAGGGCGAGGATCAAGTCTTGGAAGGTACGCACGGCTGGCGTAGGCTGGCTCACGAAATTCACCTGTTTCTTGGGCTGCGATTTAAAGAGCGGGAGTATACCCGATTCATTCGTCCGCACGCCCCCTGGAGCCTTATGCCACGCTGCTTTTGGTGTTCCGAAGATCCGCTGTACATGGCTTATCACGATCAAGAGTGGGGCGTACCGCTACGCGATGCGCAGCGCTTGTTCGAGTTGCTTTTGCTCGAAGGGTTCCAGGCCGGTCTGTCGTGGATCACCGTGCTGAGGAAACGCGAGCGCTACCGTGAGGTGCTGTTCGGCTTCGATGTGCAGCGCGTGGCGCAGATGAGCGACGCCGAAATCGACGATTTGATGCTCGATCCGGGGATCATCCGCAACCGCCTCAAACTGGATGCCGCAAGGCGTAATGCCCAGGCCTGGATGGAGCTGGAGGACCCGGTGGCGCTGCTCTGGTCGTTTGTCGGCGGCGTCCCGAAGATCAATCATTTCAAGGATCGCAGCGAAGTGCCGGCGGTGACGCCCGAGGCCGAGGCAATGAGCAAAGGCCTGAAGAAAGCCGGCTTCACCTTTGTCGGCCCGACCATCTGCTACGCCCTGATGCAAGCCTCGGGCATGGTCATGGATCACACCACTGATTGTGATCGTTACGCCACATTAGCCAGTGCGCGGTTAGAATAGCCGGCTCGCGACAAGGTTCATGACGTCGGTTCAGAAGATCAGGAGTGACCTGTGGATAAGTTTAAAGGCGCCTTGCTGGTAGGCGCTCTGCGGTTGTTTGCCCTGCTCCCGTGGCGGGCGGTGCAAGCGGTGGGCGCGGCGATTGGCTGGGTCATGTGGAAAACCCCCAACCGTTCCCGCGACGTGGTGCGCATCAACCTCGCCAAGTGTTTCCCGGAGATGGACGCTGCCGAGCGCGAGCGTCTGGTTGGGCAGAGCCTGATGGACATCGGCAAATCCTTGACCGAAAGCGCCTGCGCCTGGATCTGGCCGGCCCAGCGCTCCATCGATCTGGTGCGTGAAGTCGAAGGCCTGGACGTGCTCAAGGACGCATTGGCCTCGGGCAAAGGCGTGGTCGGCATCACTAGTCACCTGGGCAACTGGGAAGTGTTGAACCACTTCTATTGCAGCCAGTGCAAACCGATCATTTTCTACCGTCCGCCCAAGCTCAAAGCGGTGGATGAACTGCTGCGCAAACAGCGCGTGCAGTTGGGCAATCGCGTGGCGGCGTCCACCAAGGAAGGCATTCTCAGCGTGATCAAGGAAGTGCGCAAAGGGGGTGCGGTGGGCATTCCGGCTGACCCGGAACCGGCCGAATCCGCCGGGATCTTCGTGCCCTTCTTCGCCACCAAGGCCCTGACCAGCAAGTTCGTGCCGAACATGCTTGCGGGCGGCAAAGCGGTCGGGGTGTTCCTGCACGCCCTGCGCCTGCCGGACGGTTCCGGCTACAAAGTGATCCTGGAAGCTGCGCCCGAAGCCATGTACAGCACCGATACCGAGACGTCCTGCGCGGCCATGAGCCAGATCGTCGAGAAGTACGTGAGGGCTTATCCGAGCCAGTACATGTGGAGCATGAAGCGCTTCAAGAAACGCCCGGCGGGCGAAGCGCGCTGGTATTGATCCGCTTGACATGATCTGTGGATAACCTTGGGCAAAGGGTTATCCACAACCGTTCAATCAAGGGCGCAGAAGATGTCCGAACACCGTAAGTCATTTCGAATAAAGATCCAGCACGAGAGCTTCGGCGAGTGCCTGGGCCAGACCCGCAACCTTTCCGCCAGCGGCGTCTATGTGAAGCATCCGACGCTCGCGGCGCTGGCCAAGGGTGCCGTGGTCTATGGCCAGGTGCAGGGTTTGCCGTGCGGTGCGCCGCGCGTGCGCATGGAAGTGGTGCAGGTCGACGCTGAAGGCATCGGCCTGCGATACCTTTGAGTTGAGCGTTTTTTGATCACTTTTCCAGTCGGTCAAGCTTCTTCAGAAACACCGTCATTTCCTTTTCTGCCTGCTTGTCGCCATGCGCGCGGGCTGCTTCCAGGCCCTGCTCCCAGGCCTGACGGGCGGCTGCATGGTTTGCCTGTGCCAAATAAGCCTTGCCCAGCAACTTCCAGGCGGCCGAGTACTTCGGATCGAATGCCACGCAGCGGCTGAAATGCTCGGCTGCCTTGGCATGTTCGCCCAGATCCAGATAACCCTTGCCCAGACCGAAGCGCAGCAGCGAGTTATCCACACCCTTGGCGAGCATTTTTTCGAGGGATTCGATCATTGGTGGCACCTTGAGTTGTGTGTGGTTATCGAGACCTTCATCGCGGGCAAGCCTTGCTCCTACAAAGGCAGAGCGCATATCTCCTGTAGGAGCAAGGCTTGCCCGCGATGAGGCCAGTCCGGCCAATACAGATTCGGGGTCAGAAAAAGCTCAACCCCACGTGGAACAGCTTCTCCACATCGCGAATATGCTTTTTATCCACAAGGAACAGAATCACATGGTCGCCGGCTTCGATCACGGTGTCGTCGTGGGCGATCAGCACTTCTTCGTCGCGAATGATCGCACCAATGGTAGCCCCGGGCGGCAGGACGATGTTCTCGATGGCCTTGCCGATCACCTTGCTCGACTTCGCATCGCCATGGGCAATCGCCTCGATGGCTTCTGCCGCACCGCGGCGCAGCGAGTGCACGCTGACGATATCGCCACGGCGCACGTGGGCCAGCAAAGTACCGATGGTCGCCAATTGCGGGCTGATGGCGATATCGATGTCACCGCCCTGGATCAGGTCGACATAGGCCGGGTTGTTGATGATGGTCATCACCTTCTTCGCGCCCAGGCGTTTGGCCAGCAGTGACGACATGATGTTGGCTTCGTCGTCGTTGGTCAGGGCCAGGAAGATATCGGCGTCGGCGATGTTCTCTTCCAGCAGCAAGTCGCGGTCCGAGGCACTGCCCTGCAACACCACGGTGCTGTCGAGGGTGTCCGAGAGGTAGCGGCAGCGCGCCGGGTTCATCTCGATGATCTTCACCTGATAACGGCTTTCGATGGCTTCGGCCAACCGTTCGCCGATCTGCCCGCCACCGGCGATGACGATGCGTTTATAGGTTTCGTCCAGGCGACGCATTTCGCTCATGACGGCACGAATGTTCGCTTTGGCCGCGATGAAAAACACTTCGTCGTCGGCTTCGATCACCGTATCGCCTTGCGGCAGGATCGGTCGGTCACGGCGGAAAATCGCTGCGACCCGGGTGTCGACATTCGGCATGTGTTCACGTAACTGGCGCAGTTGCTGACCCACCAGCGGCCCGCCGTAGTAAGCCTTGACCGCCACCAGTTGAGCCTTGCCCTCGGCAAAGTCGATCACCTGCAAGGCGCCGGGGTGCTCGATCAGGCGCTTGATGTAGTGGGTCACCACTTGTTCCGGGCTGATCAACACGTCGACCGGAATTGCGTCATTGTCGAACAGGCCGGCGCGGGTCAGGTACGCGGCTTCGCGCACCCGGGCGATCTTGGTCGGCGTGTGGAACAGGGTGTGCGCGACCTGGCAGGCGACCATGTTGGTTTCATCGCTGTTGGTCACCGCCACCAGCATGTCGGCGTCGTCGGCACCGGCCTGGCGCAGCACCGTCGGGAACGAGCCGCGACCTTGCACGGTGCGGATATCGAGGCGGTCACCGAGGTCACGCAGGCGTTCGCCGTCGGTGTCGACCACGGTGATGTCGTTCGCTTCGCTGGCCAGATGTTCTGCCAGTGTGCCGCCCACCTGCCCGGCGCCGAGGATGATGATCTTCATCCGCTCACTCCCTTGAAATCCGCTTAACCGCGTGTGGCGGCAATCTTGATCAGCTTGGCGTAGTAGAACCCGTCGTGACCGCCCTCTTGCGCCAGCAACTGGCGGCCATGAGGTTGCTTGATGCCGGCCTGACTGGCGATGTCCAGCTCGCGGGCGCCCGGGGTTCGGGCGAGGAAGGCTTCGATGACTTCGGTGTTTTCGGTCGGCAGTGTGGAACACGTGGCATAAAGCAGAATGCCGCCGACGTCGAGGGTCGGCCACATCGCGTCGAGCAGTTCGCCCTGAAGCACCGCGAGCGCGGCGATGTCATCCGGTTGACGGGTCAACTTGATGTCCGGGTGCCGGCGAATCACGCCGGTCGCCGAGCATGGCGCGTCGAGCAGGATGCGCTGGAACGGCTTGCCATCCCACCATGCCTGAGTGTCGCGGCCGTCGGCGGCGATCAATTCGGCGCTAAGGCCCAGTCGCTCGAGGTTTTCCCGCACGCGCACCAGACGCTTGGCTTCCAGGTCCACGGCCACCACGCCGGCCAGTTTTGGTTCGGCTTCAAGGATGTGGCAGGTCTTGCCGCCCGGTGCGCAGCAGGCGTCGAGCACCCGTTGGCCTGGCGCCAGGTCCAGCAGATCCGCCGCCAGTTGCGCGGCTTCGTCTTGCACGCTGATCCAGCCTTCGGCAAAACCTGGCAACTGGCGCACATCGCCCGGCGTGTCGAGCACGATGCCGTCCCGGCTGAATGCGCAGGGTTTGGCCGCGACGCCGGCCTCGCTCAGCAAGGCGAGGTAGGCATCGCGGGAATGATGACGGCGGTTGACCCGCAAAATCATCGGCGGGTGCGCGTTGTTCGCGGCGCAGATCGCTTCCCATTGCTCAGGCCAGAAGGCCTTCAGGGATTTTTGCAGCCAGCGCGGGTGGGCGGTGCGCACCACCGGATCGTGCTCAAGCTCGGCCAGCAGCGCTTCGCTCTCCCGTTGGGCACGGCGCAGCACGGCGTTGAGCAGGGCTTTGGCCCAGGTTTTTTTCAGCTTGTCGGCGCAGCCCACGGTTTCACCGATGGCGGCGTGGGCCGGGACGCGGGTGTACAGCAACTGGTAGAGGCCAACCAGCAACAGCGCTTCGACATCGGCGTCAGCGGCTTTGAAGGGCTTTTGCAACAGCTTGGCCGCCAGCGCCGACAAGCGTGGCTGCCAGCGTGCAGTGCCGAACGCCAGGTCCTGGGTGAAGCCGCGGTCGCGATCTTCGACCTTGTCCAGTTGCGTCGGTAGCGAACTGTTCAGCGAAGCCTTGCCGTTAAGGACGGCGGCCAGGGCCTTGGCGGCGGCCAGACGCGGGTTCATTGGGCGTCCACCGCTTGGCCCAGGATGGTGCCCGCGGCAAATTTCTCACGACGGCTGTTGAACAAGTCGCTGAAGTTCAGCGCCTTGCCGCCGGGCAATTGCAGACGGGTCAGGCACAGGGCCTGTTCACCGCAGGCGACGATCAAGCCGTCCTTGCTGGCGCCAATAATCTCACCCGGTGCGCCCTTGCCTCCGGCGAGGCTGGCGGCGAGGACTTTCAACGCTTCGCCATTGAGCGTGCTGTGGCAGATCGGCCACGGGTTGAAGGCGCGAACCAGACGCTCCAGCTCGACCGCTGGACGACTCCAGTCGATGCGCGCTTCGTCTTTGTTCAATTTGTGCGCATAGGTGGCGAGGCTGTCGTCCTGTACTTCGCCTTGCAGCGTGCCGGCGGCCAGCCCGGCAATCGCCTGAACCACCGCTGGTGGGCCCATTTCGGCGAGGCGGTCATGCAGGCTGCCGCCGGTGTCATCGCCGCTGATCGGCGTGGTGACCTTGAGCAGCATCGGCCCGGTGTCGAGGCCAGCCTCCATGCGCATTACGGTCACGCCGCTTTCGCGGTCGCCCGCTTCGACGGCGCGCTGGATCGGCGCTGCACCGCGCCAGCGTGGCAGCAACGAGGCGTGGCTGTTGATGCAGCCCAGGCGCGGAATATCCAGCACCACTTGCGGCAGGATCAGGCCGTAGGCCACGACGACCATCAGGTCCGGCTTGAGCGCGGCCAGTTCGGTCTGGGCGTCGGCGTTGCGCAGGGTCGGCGGTTGCAGCACGGCAATGCCGTTCTCCAGCGCAAGTTGCTTGACCGGGCTTGGCATCAGTTTCTGCCCACGACCCGCCGGACGATCCGGTTGGGTGTAGACCGCAACGATCTCGTAAGGGCTGTCGAGCAGGGCCTTGAGGTGTTCGGCGGCAAATTCAGGGGTGCCGGCAAAGACGATGCGCAGTGGCTCAGTCATGGGAATTCTCGGTTGAAAACACGCGGAAAAGAAAAAGGCTTGCCGCAGCAAGCCTTTGGAAGGGCATCAAGCGTTCTGGCGATGCAGCTTTTCCAGTTTCTTCTTGATCCGGTCGCGTTTGAGCGTGGACAGGTAATCGACAAACAATTTGCCGTTGAGGTGGTCGCATTCGTGCTGGATGCACACCGCCAGCAGTTCTTCGGCGATCAGTTCAAAAGGCTGGCCGTCACGGTCCAGCGCCTTGATCTTGACCTTCTGCGGGCGGTCGACGTTTTCGTAGAAGCCCGGTACCGAAAGGCAGCCTTCCTGATACTGGCCCATCTCGTCGGTCAGGGTTTCGAACTCGGGGTTGATGAAGACCCGAGGTTCGCTACGGTCTTCGGAAAGGTCCATGACCACGACGCGTTTGTGCACGTTGACCTGGGTCGCCGCGAGGCCGATGCCCGGCGCTTCATACATTGTTTCAAACATGTCATCGACCAACTGCCGCACTTCGTCGTCCACTACGGCCACCGGTTTGGCGATAGTACGCAGGCGCGGGTCGGGAAATTCGAGGATGTTCAAAATAGCCATAAGCGTAATTGCTGCACGTGTGAAGTAAAGTCTGGGCCGATGGCCTGGCGGGTCCGAAGATGCAGGCTACCGTTGTAAAACGTAGCTCCCTTCTTTTTGAGAAGAGTCAGGAGTGAGCCACGGGGGCTCTGGCGTTCTACTCGAATGCACATAATAAAGGGATTCACCGCATGAGGAAATCACTACTCGCCTTGCTGCTTCTGGCCTCGGCCGGTTTCGCACACGGGCAAGTGCAACTCAGGGAAGGTTTTCCACAGTATTACACCGTGGCGGCGGGTGACACACTTTGGGACATCTCCGGAAAATTCCTCCGCGAACCCTGGAAATGGCCCGAACTCTGGCAGGCCAACCCGCACATCGAAAGCCCCAACCTGATCTATCCCGGTGACTCGCTGTCACTGGCCTATATCAACGGGCAACCGCGCGTGACCCTCAATCGCGGGGCTTCACGGGGCGCTCTCAAGCTCTCGCCGCAAGTACGCAGCACGCCGGTGGCCGACGCCATTCCGAGCATTCCGCTGCGTTCCATCAACAGCTTCCTGTTGAGCAACCGCATCATCGACAAGGTAGAAGACTTCAACAAGGCGCCGTACATCGTTGCCGGCGACGCCGAACGGGTGCTCAGCGGCATGGGCGATCGGATCTACGCGCGTGGCAAGTTCGACCCGGCGCAGTCGGTGTACGGCATTTTCCGTCAGGGCAAGGTCTACAGCGACCCGCAAAGCAAAGAGTTTCTGGGGATCAACGCCGATGACATCGGCGGCGGCGAGATCATTGCCACCGAAGGCGACGTAGCGACCCTCGCCTTGCAGCGCACCACTCAGGAGGTCCGTCTCGGCGACCGCTTGTTCAGCGGCGAAGAACGGGCAATCAACTCGACCTTCATGCCCAGTGCCCCCACAGCCGATATTCACGGCTTGATCATCGACGTGCCACGGGGTGTCACGCAGATCGGCGTGCTGGATGTGGTGACCCTGAACAAGGGCCAGCGCGACGGCCTGGCCGAAGGCAACGTGCTGGCGGTGATGAAAACCGGTGAAACCGTGCGTGACCGGATCACGGGCGAACAAGTGAAAATTCCTGATGAGCGCGCCGGCTTGCTGATGATCTTCCGCACCTACGAAAAGCTCAGTTATGGCTTGGTGCTCAACGCTTCGCGCTCCCTGGCGGTGATGGACAAGGTGCGTAACCCGTAAAAGACTCAACATGTTACCAACAGACTTATCCACAGCTTGTTCCTGATTCAACAGGACCAATAACGATCAAGGATGATCTTATGCCGCTGTTTGCATCTACGCAGGTTTCACCGGCGGAACTGGAAGCGCGTTTGCGTTTGCATCGTCTCCCGGAGCTTGGTCCACGACGTTTTCAAAAGCTGCTCGAAGCCTTTGGCTCGGCCTCAAAAGCCATTAGCGCACCGGCCAGTGCCTGGCGCGCCTTGGGGTTGCCGGCGGCGTGTGCCGAGGCTCGGCGTAGCCCCCAAATTCGCGACGGCGCCTACCATGCACTGGCCTGGCTGGAGCGTGAGGGCCAGCATTTACTGATGGTTGACCAACCGGGCTACCCGGCGCTGCTGGCAGAAATCAGTGATCCGCCGCCGCTGTTGTTTGTTGCGGGCGATCCGCGCATTCTGGAAAAACCGCAGTTGGCGATGGTCGGCAGCCGACGCGCATCGAGGCCGGGGATGGACACCGCCGCAGCGTTTTCCCGCAGCCTGGCGGGCGCCGGTTTTGTCATCACCAGCGGTCTGGCGCTGGGCATCGATGCAGCCGCACATCAGGCGGCGCTGGAGGTGGGTGGGCAGACGGTTGGAGTGCTCGGCACGGGTCTGGAAAATTTTTATCCACAGCGCAATCGACGCATTGCCGACGCGATGATTGCGCAGGGCAGCGCGGTGGTTTCCGAGTTTCCACTGGACGCCGGGCCACACGCCAGCAACTTTCCGCGTCGCAACCGGATTATCAGCGGTTTGTCCCTTGGGGTACTGGTGATCGAGGCCAGCGTCGCCAGCGGCTCGTTGATCACCGCACGGCTGGCGGCGGAACAAGGGCGTGAGGTGTATGCCATTCCAGGCTCCATCCATCATCCCGGCGCTCGTGGCTGCCACCAGTTGATCCGCGACGGCGCGGTGCTGGTGGAAACCATCGAACATATCCTTGAAGGCTTGCGCGGTTGGCAGAATCTGCCGTTATCCACAGACGCCCCGGCGCCTGTCGATCATCCGTTGCTGTGCCTGTTGTTTGCTGCACCGCATACCAGCGAGGCCCTGGCTGACGCGGCTGGCTGGACGTTGCCAAAGGTATTGGCCGCGCTGACAGAGCTTGAAATGGACGGCCGGGCGGTGTCGGAAGGCGGACGCTGGTTTGCGCGCCTAAGCTAGGTTTTATAAGGAAGATCGGTAAACTGCGCACAGCCTTATTTTGGAGAGTCGGTAATGGTTAACAGTTGGCGTGTGCAACAAGCCGCACGAGCCATTCGCGCAGGGGCGGTGATTGCCTATCCAACCGAAGCCGTCTGGGGTCTGGGTTGCGACCCGTGGGACGAAGAGGCGGTGTATCGTTTGCTGGCGATCAAGGGCCGTTCGGTGGAAAAGGGCCTGATCCTGGTTGCCGACAACATTCGTCAGTTCGACTTCCTGTTCGAAGACTTCCCGGAACTGTGGATGGATCGCATGGCCAGCACCTGGCCGGGGCCGAACACCTGGCTGGTGCCCCATCAGAACATGCTGCCGCAATGGATCACCGGGGTGCACGAGACCGTGGCGCTGCGAGTCAGTGATCACCCGCAAGTGCGGGATTTGTGTGCGTTGGTCGGGCCGTTGGTGTCGACTTCAGCCAACCCGCAAGGCCGGCCGGCAGCGCGCACGCGAATTCGCGTCGAGCAGTATTTCCGCGGGCAAATCGACCTGGTGCTGGGCGGAAACCTGGGCGGACGCAAAAACCCCAGCCTGATTCGCGATCTGGCGACCGGCAAGGTTGTGCGCCCGGCCTGATCAATGATCGTTCCCACGCAGCGTGGGAACGATCGGCACCCTGATGCTTAAGGCAACAACACCGTCGATCCGGTAGTGCGCCGCGCAGACAACTCGATCTGCGCCTTCGCCGCCTCAGCCAGTGGATAACGCTGGTTGATATCGACCTTCAGTTTGCCGCTGATGATCATCCCGAATAGCTCATCGGCCATGGTTTGCAGGTTCTCGGCGTTGTTGGCGTAAGTCCCCAGGGTTGGCCGGGTCACGTACAACGAGCCTTTCGCGGCGAGAATCCCCAGGTTGACCCCGTCCACCGCGCCCGATGCGTTGCCGAAACTCACCACCAGCCCGCGTGGCGCCACGCTGTCGAGCGACGTCAGCCAGGTGTCCTTGCCAACGCCGTCGTAGACCACTGGAACCTTTTTGCCGTCAGTCAGTTCCAGCACCCGCTGTGCGACGTTTTCCTTGCTGTAGTCGATGGTTGCCCAGGCGCCGAGGGATTTTGCCAGCGCGGCTTTTTCCGGCGAACTGACGGTACCGATCAACTTCACGCCCAAGGCCTTGGCCCATTGGCAGGCCAGCGAACCGACACCACCGGCAGCAGCGTGGAACAGAATGGTTTCGCCACCCTTGAGTTCATAGGTCTGCCGCAGCAGGTACTGCACGGTCAGGCCTTTGAGCATGACACCCGCGGCCTGTTCGAAACTGATGGCGTCCGGCAGATGCACCAGATTGTCCTGCGGCAACACATGCAACTCGCTGTAAGCACCCAGCGGACCACTGCCATAGGCCACGCGGTCACCGACCTTGAAACGAGTCACTTCGCTGCCCACCGCGTCGACCACGCCCGCGCCTTCCGCACCGAGGCCCGACGGCAAGGCTGGCGGTGCATAGAGGCCGCTGCGGAAATAAGTGTCGATGAAATTCAGACCGATAGCCTTGTTGCTGACGCGAACTTGCTGCGGCCCCGGCTCGGCGGGCTGATAATCCACATACTCAAGCACTTCGGGGCCACCATGGGCACGGAACTGGATACGTTTGGCCATCTGCACTCTCCTTGGGTCTTGGCTACTGGCGTTGTAGCGCGTAGCGCCCTATCGGACTCCCAAGCTTGATCTTCGTCAACTGCGACGGTCATGAGTGCAGTGTTATGCTACGCGCCCATTTGCGCCGGCCGCCGTTCTGATCGAGCGCCGCGTAGCTTTGCCCGATTCAAGGTGATGCCATGACTACCCGCACCGAGGCCGTAAAAGCCTACCTGCTCGACCTGCAAGACCGCATTTGTGCTGCGCTGGAAGCCGAGGACGGCGGTACCCGTTTCGTCGAAGACGCCTGGACCCGGCCTGCCGGTGGTGGCGGTCGCACGCGGGTGATCGAAAACGGCGCGGTCATCGAGAAAGGTGGTGTCAACTTTTCCCACGTCTTCGGTAGCGGTCTTCCACCGTCCGCCAGCGCCCATCGGCCGGAACTGGCCGGGCGCGGTTTCGAAGCCCTTGGCGTGTCGCTGGTGATTCATCCGCACAATCCGCATGTGCCGACGTCCCACGCCAACGTGCGCTTTTTCATCGCCGAGAAAGAAGGTGAAGAACCGGTCTGGTGGTTCGGCGGCGGCTTCGACCTGACCCCTTACTACGGCAATGAAGAAGACTGCGTGCACTGGCACCGGGTGGCCGCGAAGGCCTGCGAGCCTTTTGGACCGGACGTCTACAGCCGTTACAAGGATTGGTGCGACAGCTATTTCCATATCAAACATCGCAACGAGCCCCGGGGTATCGGCGGCCTGTTTTTCGATGACCTGAACGAGTGGGATTTCGACACCTGCTTCGCCTTCATGCGCGCCATCGGCGATGCCTACATCGACGCGTACCTGCCGATCGTGCAGCGCCGCAAGGCGCAAGCCTTCACCGCGAAACAGCGCGAGTTTCAGGAGTTTCGCCGTGGGCGTTACGTCGAGTTCAACCTGGTGTACGACCGTGGAACGCTGTTCGGCCTGCAGTCGGGCGGGCGTACCGAGTCGATTCTCATGTCGCTGCCGCCACAAGTGCGCTGGGGTTACGACTGGAAGGCCGAGCCTGGCAGCGAAGAAGCACGCCTGACCGAGTATTTCCTGCAAGACCGCGATTGGTTGGCTAACGCCTGAACGAGGACTCCTGATGGACCGTTATGTCGTATTCGGTAACCCGATTGGCCACAGCAAATCGCCGCTGATCCATCGGTTATTTGCCGAGCAGACCGCTCAGCAACTGGACTACAGCACCTTGCTGGCACCGCTCGATGATTTTTCCGGTTGTGCCACCGAGTTTTTCCGCGAAGGCCGTGGGGCGAACGTCACGGTACCGTTCAAGGAAGAAGCCTATCGTCTGGCCAACAGCCTGACGGAACGGGCTCAGCGAGCGGGTGCGGTCAACACCTTGAGCAAACTGGCCGATGGCAGCCTGTTGGGCGACAACACCGATGGCGCCGGGTTGGTGCGGGATTTGACGGTCAACGCCGGGTTCAGCCTGCGCGGTAAACGCATTCTGCTGCTGGGCGCTGGCGGCGCGGTGCGTGGCGCGCTGGAGCCTTTGCTGGGCGAGCAGCCGGCGTCGGTGATCATCGCCAATCGCACGCTGGAAAAAGCCGAGTTGCTGGCCGAACTGTTCGCCGATCTCGGTCCGGTGTCCGCCAGCGGTTTCGACTGGTTGCGTGAGCCGGTGGACCTGATCATCAACGCAACGTCGGCCAGTCTGTCAGGCGATGTACCGCCGATTGCCAGTAGCCTGATCGAACCGGGCAAGACCGTTTGCTACGACATGATGTACGGCAAGGATCCGACCCCGTTTTGCCGCTGGGCCAGCGAACACGGCGCTGCGGTGGCGATGGATGGTCTGGGAATGCTCGCCGAGCAGGCGGCCGAAGCGTTCTTCCTGTGGCGTGGTGTGCGCCCGGACACGACGCCGGTACTGGCAGAGTTGCGGCGGCAGTTAGCCCTTTAAGATCAAAAAGATCGCAGCCTGCGGCGCTCCGATCAATCCTCAAACCGGATCGGGCATTTCTCCGGCCCTTCGAGCTTTATCAACTCCTCGACCACATGCCCCCGCGCCCGGCGCAGGATCAGGCTGCGGTTTTCTCTGAGCAGTCGTCGCGCTTCCTGGTGCAGCATCTCCACGCCGGAATAGTCGATGAAGTTGATGTACTGCGCTTCGATCACCACCTTCAACCCTTGAGTGTGTTGCAGGCGGACTTGCAGGTAGTGGCTGGCACCGAAGAAGATCGAGCCGCCGAACCGTAGAATCTCTTCATCGCCTACGCGCCATTGCTGCACGCGGGGTTGCGAGGTGCGTTTGAGGTAGAAAAACAGCGAGGCCAACACCCCGGCGTAGATCGCCGTTTGTAGTTCCAGCAGCAAGGTGGCGACGCACGTCAGCGCCATCACCGCGAATTCGGCATGGCTGACCCGGAACAACGCGCGAATGCCGCGATGGTCCACCAATCCCCAGCAAATCAGCAGGATGCTCCCGGCCATGGCCGGAATCGGGATATGCGCTATCAGCGTCGCCCCGGTCAGCGCAAACAACGCCACCCACAGCGCCGAGAACACCCCGGCCAGCGGTGAGCAGGCACCTGCCTCATAACTCAATCCCGAACGGGTAAAGGAGCCGGCCGACAAGGAACCTGCGAAAAAACTGCCGACGATGTTCGAAAGTCCCTGCGCGCGGACTTCCTGATTCGCATCGAGCAACTGCTGCGAACGCGCGGTCAACGAGCGGGCAATCGACAGGCTGGTGACCAGCCCGAGCATACCCACCGCTACCGCACTGGGCAGCAGACGCAGCATCAGGTCCAGATCCAGCGGCAACGGACTGAACGGCGGCAATCGGCCAACAAATGAGCTGACCAACTTCACCTGGCCAAACATCGATGGCCACAACCACACCAACAAACCACTCAACATCAGGCTGATCAGCAGGCTCGGCCAGCGCGGCAGCAGCAGTTTCAGCACGACGCCCACCGCCAGCGTGCCGAGGCCCAGTACCAGCGACGGTCTATCCAGCTCGCCGATGTGGCTGATCAAAGACATCAAACTGTTCAGCGCCGTGGCCTGATTCGGCAAGTCCAGCCCCAACAGGTTCGGCAACTGCCCGAGGGCGATCACCACCGCCGCGCCGAGGGTGAACCCCAGCACCACCGAATGGGAGACGAAATTCACCAGCGCGCCAAAGCGCAACAGGCCCAGCAGCCACTGGAAAATACCGGCGAGGAACGTCAGCAGCAGAATCAGCGTGATGTAGTCCTGGGAACCGGGTACGGCCAAAGGGCTGACACTGGCGTAAAGCACGATGGAAATCGCTGCCGTCGGACCACAGATCAAATGCCAGGAGGAACCCCAGAGGCAGGCGATCAACACCGGGATGATGGCGGCGTACAAGCCGTATTCGGCGGGTAACCCGGCGATCAAGGCGTAGGCAATGGACTGCGGCAACGCGAGAATCGCCCCGCTGAGACCCACGACAAGGTCGCGGCCGACGCTGGCGCGGGTTTGCCGGGGCAGCCAGCTGAGGAACGGGAAGAGTTTATGGCGCTTGGGGATTGCCATAGGGCCTCTTGGTCGGGTTTTGGCGAAAGAGTATCAGGGTGGGGTTGGGTGGTGTGGTGTGTCAGTTCGATCGCCCCCTCACCCTAGCCCTCTCCCGAGGGGAGAGGGGACTGAGCGAGGTGTATTTTCTTCTTGCTGCGACCTGAAAGTCCGGGTCGAACTCAGGTTTGAAAAGCATGGAGATCGGCTCCCTTTCCCCTCTCCCCCGTGGGGAGAGGGTTGGGGTGAGGGGTGGATCTTGACGTTTACATCGCACGCCAGATCATCGCCATCAAAGCTTCGCCTTGACCGCCGGCAACGCGTCCTTACCATCCGCCGTTTTCACACCATCAAGCCACTTCTCCAACACCGCCGGATTAGCCTTGATCCACGCCTTCGCCGCATCGGCGTTGCTGACTTTCCTGTTCACCACCTCGGCCATGATGCTGTTCTCCATCTCCTGGGTGAAGCTCAGGTTGGTCAGCAACTTGCCAACGTTCGGGCAGGCCTGTGCATAACCTTTGCGGGTCAGGGTGTGGACGCTGCCAGTGTCGCCGAAGTATTTCTCGCTGCCCTTCAGGTAGTGCATTTTCAGCTGCACGTTCATCGGGTGCGGGGTCCAGCCGAGGAAGGTCACGAACTTCTGCTTTTTCACCGCACGAGACACTTCGGCGAGCATTGCCTGTTCGCTGGACTCGATCAGCTTCCACTGGCCGAGGTCGAAATCGTTCTTCTTGATAATCTCTTGCAGCGAAATGTTCGCCGGGGCGCCAGAGCCGATGCCGTAGATTTTTTTATCGACTTCTTTTGGGTGTAGCTCGGCGTACTTGTTCAGGTCGGCAAAGTCATGCACACCGGCGTCCCACACGTAGTCCGGTACGGCCAGGGTGAACTCGGTACCGTCGAGGTTCTTCGACAGTTGGGTGACATCGCCATTGGCCACGAACTTGTCGTAGAAGCCCTGTTGCGCCGGCATCCAGTTGCCCAGGAATACATCGACCTGGCCGTCCTTGAGCCCGCCAAAGGTGATCGGCACCGCGAGGGTGTCGACCTTGGCCTTGTAGCCCATGCCGTCCAGCAGAAACCCGGTGATGGCATTGGTTGCGGCGATGTCGCTCCAGCCCGGATCGGCCATCTTCACCGTCTCGCAACTCTGATCGGCAAACGCCGATGCACTGCCCAGCGCCAGGAGCCCGACCGTCAGTACTGTGGATAACTTTTGCATGGACTTCCCCTTAACATTATTGGTTTTGGCAGGGTTGTGGA
>CAYNGZ010000109.1:0-15726 GCA_964396695.1 uncultured Pseudomonas sp. | reverse complement strand
CAAAATCACTCGAGAAGAGGCCAATCAGCCAGCCCGTCGCTTTCATCGGGGTCAGCTCGGACAGGTTCTGGAGCGTGTACTGCATAAGCAGACACGCAGCAACCGGCGCGATTACAGCCTGCTTGAGCTTGAGCAATTGTGGACGGCGGCGGCACAACAGGATCCTGCCATTGGCCTGCACCTTTTCGCCGGGTTCACCCCGCAGGACTGCCACATGCTGATGTACATCTGCATGTATTGCCCGGACGTCAGCGCAGCTATCCAGTGCTGGGGTGACTATTCCGGGCTGGCCTCGGACATGGAGAGTGTCACGCTGATCAGCGATGCCCATGGCCTGGGCGTAGAGTTGCGTATTGACGCCCCCGTCAAACTGGCCCGCTACGTGGTGGAACATTACTGCGTGATGGCCGTGACCCAACTGCGCAAAACCACGGGCGAACCGGTCCAGCCGGTGCTGGCTCACTTCGCCCATCCGCGGCCGATCTACCACGCCGAATACGCCCGATGGTTCGGGGATAACATCGTGTTCGAGTGTGCGCATAACTGCCTGTATTACGATCTGGCCACCTTGCGCTTACCCTTGCTGACGCGACACGATGGGATGGCGGAGTTGTTGCGCAGTGAGATGGACCGACGGATCGCACGGCATCTCCAACTCAACGGCTGGACCGGAAAAGTAGCGGCCGGCATGCGACAAAGCCTGGCGCGCGGTGTGGTACCCAGCCTGGAAAATCAGGCAGAGGCTCTGCACCAGAGCCCGCGTACCCTGCGTCGTCGCATGGAAGAGCAAGGCATGACGTTTCGTCGGTTACTGGATCTGGTGAGGGCCGAGCTGGAACAGCATCTTGAATTTCTGGGTGAGAACCGCGCGCAAATTGCCAGTCAACTGGGCTACGGGGACCTGGCTGCGTATCTGCATGCACGCAAACGCTGGAAGTAGAGCTGAAACACCATCAATCAAATCTACGTTCGTGTTTCCGTGTTTCCCGGGATTCCGTGAAGAACCTTTTTTTATTGCGGGCTGTTCTGCTCTGACGCTGGCTCTGCGACCGGAGGGTGGGCATTCTCAAATACGCAAAAATTGCTTCAGGGTTATGCTCCTGTAACATTTAGAAACGTACAATCCGCTCCGGAAAAGCTGCACGTTGGTGTCGATTTCGATGGCGTGAACCTCAGGCCACATCTGCCAGCGGATGACGTTTTGTCGTTCCTGCCTGAATGTTCATTCCACTCTCGTTCAGGAGACTCCAGCCATATTAGTGTGGCGTCTCTCCGTCATTTTATTACCCCGCTAGAGTGTACTTAGCTGTGCTTCAACTTACGGTTGAGCCGTTCTGTGCGCGGTTGCTCTAGAACCTGTTGATCGGTGGTCAACGATCACCTCCAGAACGCTACTGGAATCACTGAACATGAATAAGGTATTGCGCCATTACATACCGGCCACGGCACAACGGTTGCTTCCCAATCGCTGGGACCTGATCGCCATGCCGCTGGTAATTGGCTTCCTGCTGTTTTTCTCGATTGGCGCACACGAGACCTGGGCGCCAATCTCGACGTTGCAGACGCAGGTCATTTCTCTGGACCCGGCCGACTTGCCCGAATATGCGATCCGTACGACATTGCGCATGCTCGCGGCCATGGTGGCGGCGCTGATTTTCACTCTGGTTTACGGGACGTTGGCCGCCAAGAGCCGGCGGGCAGAGAAGCTGCTGGTGCCGGTCCTGGACATCCTGCAATCGGTGCCGGTGCTGGGCTACATCTCGTTTACCGTGACATTTTTCCTGTTGTTGTTTCCAGGACGGGTGCTGGGCGCGGAGTGCGCGGCGATCTTTGCCATCTTTACCAGCCAGGCCTGGAACATGACGTTCAGCTTCTACCAGTCGCTGCGCACCGTGCCTCGGGATCTCGAAGAAGTGTCCAGCAACCTGCAGCTTTCCGGCTGGCAGAAGTTCTGGAAACTGGATGTGCCGTTCGCCATTCCGGGCCTGGTCTGGAACATGATGATGAGCATGTCCGGAGGCTGGTTCTTCGTGGTGGCCTCTGAAGCGATCACCGTGGGCGACAAAACCATCACCTTGCCGGGTGTCGGTTCCTATCTGGCAACGGCCATCGAACAGCGCGACATGCACGCCGTGGGTTACGTCATTCTGGCGATGATTGTGGTCATCCTGATTTATGACCAATTCCTGTTCCGGCCGTTGGTGGCCTGGGCAGACAAGTTCCGCATGGAGAACAC
Organism: uncultured Pseudomonas sp.; assembly: GCA_964396695.1. Taxonomy (GTDB): domain Bacteria; phylum Pseudomonadota; class Gammaproteobacteria; order Pseudomonadales; family Pseudomonadaceae; genus Aquipseudomonas. The sequence continues at coordinate 13,490 of CAYNGZ010000109.1, read as the reverse complement.
GGCTTCACAGGCCGGGGCCCCCGAGTCCTGGGTACTGAACCTGATCCAGCGCACCCGCGTCGTTCAGCGCCTGTTGCGGCCGTTTATCCGGGCCATCGTGCGCATCACCAACATGCGCCTGAGTCTGCCACGCTCTAAAACAGTGGCGGTTCAGGCCAGTCCGACGGTTTCAAGGGCTATCGATTGGGTCTGGGCGGCGACGATTGCGGCGATGACGCTTTACGCGCTGTATCACATCGTGATCTACGTCGGCACCGAAGTGACGCTGGACGAACTCTGGCATGTGATCGGTCTGGGCGCCATCACCCTGCTGCGGGTGGCCTTGTTGATTCTGGCGGCCTCGCTGATCTGGGTACCACTGGGTGTGATGATCGGCTTGCGTCCGCATCTGGCGGAGAAGATCCAGCCGCTGGCCCAGTTCCTGGCGGCGTTCCCGGCGAACCTGTTGTTTCCGGTGTTTGTCATCGTGATTCTGCACTATCAGTTGAACCCGGACATTTGGCTGAGCCCGCTGATCGTGCTCGGCACCCAGTGGTACATCCTGTTCAATGTGATCGCTGGCGCCAGCGCCTTTCCCAACGATTTTCGCGAGGCCGCGACCAACTTCCGCATTCGTGGCTGGCAGTGGTGGCGCAAGGTCATGCTGCCCGGCATTTTCCCGTACTACGTGACTGGTGCGATTACTGCCTCGGGCGGTGCCTGGAACGCCAGTATCGTGTCCGAATTCGTTTCCTGGGGACAGGACAAAGTAGTTGCTCACGGCTTGGGCGCCTACATCGCCCAGACCACCGCAGCGGGCGATTTTCCAAAAATCACCTTGGGCGTGGTGGTGATGTCGTTCTTTGTCGTGGCGTTCAACCGCGTGCTGTGGCGGCCGATGTACGCCATCGCTGAAAACAAACTCCGTCTGAATTAACAGGTGTCGATCCGATGAATAGCCATACTGAAAAAACAGGCGCGAGCTCTGAAATTTACGCACTCAAGAACGTCAGCCGCGGGTTCGGCAAGGGCAAGGACGAGTTGCAGGTGCTCAGTGATGTCGATCTGACCCTGCGCGAGGGCGAAATCGTCGGCATGCTGGGGCGCTCCGGGTCCGGCAAGTCGACGCTGCTGCGCATCATTGCCGGTCTGATCCTGCCCTCCTCAGGTGAGGTTCGCTATAACGGTTCGGTGTTGACCGGCCCTGCCGAAGGCGTGGCCATGGTCTTTCAGACCTTTGCCCTGTTTCCCTGGCTGACGGTTCTGGAAAACGTCGAAGCCGGTCTTCAGGCGTTGCAGGTCGAACCCAAGGAAGCGCGCAAGCGTGCACTGGCAGCGATCGACCTGATTGGCCTGGACGGATTCGAGAACGCTTACCCACGAGAACTGTCGGGCGGCATGCGCCAGCGCGTAGGTTTTGCCCGGGCACTGGTGGTCAATCCGACCTTGCTGTTGATGGACGAGCCTTTCTCGGCGCTGGATGTACTGACGGCAGAAACCCTGAGGACCGATTTGCTGGACCTGTGGAGCGGCGGCCAGTTGCCGATCAAGTCCATCCTGATCGTGACCCACAACATCGAAGAAGCGGTGTTGATGTGCGACCGCGTACTGGTCTTGTCGTCGAACCCCGGCCGGGTCGTGGCGCAAATCAATGTGCCGTTCGCCCACCCACGCAATCGTCTGGACCCGGCCTTCCGCAAAATGGTCGATGACATCTATGCACTGATGACCAACCGACGCAGTGCCGACGCCAAAACCGGCAAGGCCGAACTGCAATTGGGCAGCCCGTTACCTGAAGTGTCGACCAACCTGATGGCCGGTCTGATTTCCGCACTGGCGGCCGAGCCGTATTATGGGCAGGACAGCCTCTCCAATGTCGCCGAACGTCTGTTGCTGGAGGTCGATGACCTGTTTCCGGTGGCCGAGATGCTCGAGCATCTGGGGTTTGCCGAGCTCAAGGGCGCGGACATCAAGCTGACCGACGCGGGCAAGCTGTTCGAAGAGTACGGCACCCAGGAACGCAAAACCATTTTCGCCGAACATCTGCTCAGGTATGTGCCATTGGCCTCCCGTATTCGCCAGGTGTTGCAGGAAAGACGCGGTCACTGGGCACCACGTGTGCGTTTCGAGCAGGAGTTGGGGGATTCGCTCAACGAGGCAGCGGTTGAGGAAGCGCTGGAGACCGTGATCAGCTGGGGCCGATACGCGGAAATATTCTCCTATGACGACAACACCGAGACCTTCAGTCTGGAAGATGTCGAAGGCAGTCTGTAACCGGCTCATTCAGGGTCGGCACGACGGTGCACAAGGTAGCCCATGGACAGACTCCAGGAAATGCAGGTATTCGTCGCCGTGGCGCAGGAGCAGGGTTTCTCTGCGGCGGCGCGGCGTCTGGGGTTGTCCGCGGCCAGCGTGACACGGGCAGTGGCGGCGCTGGAGGTGCGGATCGGTACTCGACTGCTGACACGAACCACGCGCAGTCTGCATCTGAGTGAGGCCGGTCAGCGTTACCTGGAAGACTGCCGACGCATTCTGGCGGACATTCAGGAAGCCGAGGCTTCAGCCGCCGGCAGTCACGCGCAGCCGCGCGGACAACTGACGATCACCGCGCCAGTGCTGTTCGGCGAGTTGTTCGTCACGCCGGTGTTGGCCGATCCGTCGACCCGCATTGCGCAGCGTATGAGTTCGCTGGATGACGCGGCCACGGCGATGATTCGGGGGGCCGACACCTTCTTTGTCGCCAGTTACGTGGATGTGGATAACTCAAGGGCTGTGGATGTTTCCCACCGTGGTGGCCTGGCAGGGTTCGTTCAGGTTGAGGGCGACTGCCTGACCATCCCTGATTTTGCCGGCAATCTGCACTTCAATACCCTGGGCAACCTGCTGCTCAATCCGCGGGCCGGGTTGCTGTTTATCGATTTCACCTCGGGTGACCTGTTGCAGGTCAGCGGTCATACCGAAATCATCCTCGAAGGCCCGCAAGTCGAAGCCTTTCAAGGCGCCGAACGGCTGTGGAAGCTGCACGTGCAGCATGTCGTACGGCGGCCCGCAGCGTTGGCGTTACGCTGGCGCTTCGACGGGGTTTCGCCCAATAGTTTGTTGACCGGCACCTGGGAGCAGGCGGCCACCCGCTTGCAGCCTTAAGCATAAGACAGCGATTTTTCTTCCAGCAGATCCTGGTACAACTCAGTCCACTTGCGACCCATTTCGTCAGCGGTAAACAGCTGTCGGTATCGGGCTTCAGCCTTCATGCCCATTTCCGCTGCGCGGACAGGGTTTTCCCACAGTGTGCGCATGGCTTCGCGAAACGCCTGTGGATGACTGGGTGGCACCACCAGCCCGGTTTCACCGTGAATATTGATGTAACTGGTGCCGGTGCCGATTTCGCTGGAGATCATCGGTTTGCCGTACATCGCCCCTTCGAGCAGCGAGATGCCAAACGCTTCCGAGCGCAGGTGCGACGGAAAGACAATCGCATAGCTCAATTGCAGCAGCGCGGCCTTGTCTTCGTCATCCAGGCGCCCGAGGAACTGCAGGTTGCGCAGACCCAGCGTTGCAGCCTGGGCGTGCAGCTCGTTTTCCAGTGGCCCTGCACCGACGATCACCACCGGGTAATCGATGCCTTTGAGCGCCTCGAGCAGGATGTGCAGGCCTTTGTAGTAGCGCATTACGCCCACGAACAGGAAGAATCGGTCACCCAAACGTTGCCGCCAGCGGGCCATGCGCTCGATGTCGGGTTTGGGGTAGCCGGACTTGTTCAGGCCATAGGGAATGACCCGGGTTTTTTCCGCAAAGCTCTGTAGAACGTCGCTTGTGTGGAGGTAGTTCGGTGATGCCGCAACAATCCGGTCGGCGCTGACGAGAAAACGGTTCATCAGCGGCTGGTAGAGTTTGAGCAGGTGTTTCTGACGAATGATGTCCGAGTGATACGTCACGACGCAGGGCTTGTTCATGCCGCTGAAGAAATGCACCAGGTCCATGAACGGCCACGGAAAGTGATAATTGACCACATCGGCTTGTGCAGCCATTTCCCGAAACTGCTTGAGTACGCTGTAGGAAAAACCGGTGGAAGCGAACTGCACATCGAGTTTGGCCCGATGAACTTCATGCTGCCCCAGTTGGATCACTGCTGGACTCGGGTCAGCGCTTAGCGTCAGAACCTGGCTTTCGATGCCGTGCAGGGCGCCACTCTCGCACAGCTGAAAAATCACTTGTTCGATACCGCCCATTGAATCTGGCAGATACGTTTTGAAGAAGTGGAGTACGCGCATTCAACCTCCCAAAGCCTGGTGGTAGGCGTGAGCGGTCAGCTTCGCGCAACGCTCCCAGGAAAACAGCGTCGCCCGTTGCAATCCCGCTTCTCGGCATGCCTGCCAATGAGCCTGGTCGTCGGCTAAACGGCGCATGGCCTCGCATAAGCCGTACACATCATCAGGCTCGATATAGTTGCCCGCGGTGCCCGCGACTTCGGGCATGGCCGAGCGTGGGGTCAATACGACGGGTGTGCCACTGGCCATGGCTTCCAGAGCCGGAAGGCCAAAGCCTTCATACATTGAAGGAAAAATCAGCGCTCGGGCACCGGCCATCAGTTCTGCGACCTGTTCATCAGGCAGGTAGCCCAGCAGGCGGACATGACCGCTGGCCAGCGCTGTGTGTAATTCATCGGCCAATTGCTCACCTTTCCACCCGGCCATTCCCACCACCAGTAAAGGAAAGTGCTGACGCAATGCTTCAGGCAGTTCGGCGTGAGCGCGCAATGCCAACGACAGATTCTTGCGTGGCTCCAGAGTGCCGACACAGAGGAAGTACCTCTGCGGCTGCACGCCATGAGGTTGCAGCGCCTGCTGCAAAGACTCGCTTGAACGTGGATGAAAACGCGCGGCCGCCCCCAGTGGCGCAATGACGAAACGCTCAGGCCCAAGACCGAAATAACGCTGAGCCTCGTCGGCAACAAACTGCGAATCGGTCAGAATCAAGCGCGCCTGTTGCACGCCGTGGCCGAGACGGCGCTCAATCTCCCGCAATCGCGCCGCTGGCTGGGTCGACGGGTAGTGCAGATGGGTCAGGTCATGCAGGGTGATGATGGTCGGGCCCTTGAACGCCAAAGGCCAGAGACTCGGCTCGTGGTAGAGGTCGATGGCTTGGGAGCGCCCTCGGTCGAAGCGTCGCTGTTCCAGCCAGCGCCGTGCCTGATAGGCGCCGGGGATCTGTCGCAGCAACGGTGTCAGCCGTGAGTAGCCGGGCATCGCTGCCTTTGGCAACGACGAACTCCAGCCCCAGCCGTGGAACAACGACAGTTCCAGGCCCGGTTCATGGCTCAGCGCGCTGACCAGCTCGGCCAGATAGTGACCGATACCGGTTCGCGGAGCCTGGAGAATTCGTGCATTAAGGGCAATCCGCATGCTGCCTCGCAACGGTCGCCGGGGACTTCTTCAGGTTGCGCAGGACGCGTTCGACCAATTGCGCACTGGCCTCGCGCCAGCCGAGCCAGCGCCATTCGCCCACCTTGCGGGCGGCCGGGAAAGTGCCGGTGTTTTCCATGTGGGTGACCAGTTCGACCAGGTTTTGCGGTGACGCGAGATCGAAATAGGCCATGAATTCTCCGCCAATTTCGCGGAACACCGGAATATCGCTGCCCATTGCCGGCAAACCGCGTTGCATGGCTTCCACCAGCGGCAGGCCGAAACCTTCGACATAGGACGGGAACACCAGCGACGTGGCGTGGGTGTACGCGTACTCCAGGCTCTTGTCCGAGAGCGTATTGAACATGAACAAGCGCGCGTTGAGCTCCGGATGCTTGCGAATCCGCTCGATCAGCGCGTCGCACTTCCAGCCAATGCGCCCGGCAATGCACAGACGCGCTCGCGAACCTTTGGCCCATGCGAGCTCGAACGCGTCGAGCAAATAGTCGTGGTTCTTGCGCGGTTCGATGGTACTGACCATCAGGAACACCGGGTCCTTGCTCTTGAACATCCGCTCAAGGTCCGTGTCCACCTTCGATGCGTCATCGCACAGGTCCAGTTCACTGCCCAGGTGGAAGTAATCGAACCAGCGTTGTCTGACCTGCTCGGCCCCGACCCGACGCAGCATTTCATCGCAGACCTGGTCGCGGATGGTCGCGGAAATCGCGACGTAACCATCGGCGGTGCGGGCGATCCAGTCGAACCAGTCGTTGAACACCCGAACCAGCCCCGCGTCGCAATACTGCGGATGAGTCAGTGGAATCAGATCGTAGATCACCGAAACGATGCCCACGCCGTCGCGCTTGAGCTGTTCGGCCAAGGGGAAAAAATCCGCATGCCATGAGGAATCCAGCAGCACCAGTTGATCGCCCGGCTGGTGTTGCAGCGAGGTGCAACGGGTTGGAATGTCCTGGTTCTTCAGGCAGCGATCGAGCATCCGCAAGGGAATGCTCAAACAGGCGAACGCGACGAGTCGGCACCCGATGTACAGCACGCGACGGGCGAACAGTGATTGGCGAAACGGCCGGCGGCGCTCAAGGGTTCGCTGACGCAGCCAGAAGTTGTTGGCAATTTGATCCAGGCGCACACGCAGGCTCATCAGGTCCAGCTTCGGTGTCGGCAAGGGAGCCAGGCTTGTCACTCGATACAGCACGCCGTTGAGCATCACCACCGGAATGCATTCCACCGATGGGTCTTTTTTCGATAACTCACGGATGACATTGCGCACCACGCGCTGAATCCCGGAATTGGCCTCTGGGTGTTCGAACACATAGGTGCACTCGACCAGTAACCGCGTCATGGTGCCGCCTCCGGAGTGGTTGGCTCTACGGCGGTGTCCGATGAGCGGGTAATGCGCGTCTGCGCCTCAAGCCAGGAACAACCGACGAAGTCTTCCTGACGGTTGTTGATGACATGGAATACCAGGCCGTAATCGCGCCATTCGAAATTGCGGTCCAGGTGCGAGTCCAGGCGCGACAGGCTCAGGGCGACGGAATAGTTGCCCTTGCCCAGGCGCATGGGGAAGGCAAAACGGTAGGTCACCCGTTCACCGGCACTCAAGTCCGTCAGTGCCTGTTCGAGCCGATGGGTGTTGATGCCATACATCGCCTGGCCGAGACGATCCTTGATCATGAAGCCCAGTACCAGGCGCTCGATGTCCTGGCGTACGTCCACCTGCACCTCCAGCACCATCGGCTGGCCGACTTCGGCGACTTCTACCGAACGCTGGCGCTGATCCAGCAAGCGCACGCTGTGGATGGTCGCTTCACCGGTGCCGGAGATGGTTTGCACCTGGCCGTTGGCGAGCATTTCCTGGCGCACGATCTGGCCTTCGCGTTCGGCGAGCATGGCGTTGTAGTAATCCATCACCTCTTCCGGCTTGCCGTGCATGACCATGCGGCCCTTTTCCAGAAGGATGGCGGTGTCGCAGATCGACTGAATCGCCGAGCGATCGTGAGACACGATCAGCAAGGTCGTGCCGGCCCGGCGGAAACTGCGAATGCGTTCGAAGCTCTTGTGCTGGAAGTAGGCGTCACCGACCGACAGTGCTTCGTCGACGATCAGGATGTCCGGTCGCCGCGCGGTGGCGACGCTGAACGCCAGACGCATCTGCATGCCGCTGGAATAGGTGCGCACCGGGTGGTCGATGGCTTCGCCAATCTCGGCAAAACCTTCGATTTCCGGCATCAGCGCGTCGATCTCTTCGACCTGCATGCCCAACAGCTGACCGGCCATGAAGGCGTTCTGGCGCCCGGTGAAATCAGGGTGAAAGCCCATGCCCAACTCAAGCAGCGCGGCGACGCGCCCTTGCAGCCGGATCTGTCCGCACGTGGGTTGAGTGGTGCCGGTAATCATCTTCAGCAAGGTACTTTTGCCGGCGCCATTGACCCCGACAATGCCGACCGCTTCGCCTGGCTGGATCTCGAAATCGACACCTTGCAGGACCCAATGCAGGTGATGGCGGGGGCGGGAGAACGGCACGAGCCATTCGAACAGTCGACTCCAGCGGTTTGGATACTGTTTGTAGGCCTTGCCCAGATCACTGACGCGTATATGTCCCATCAGAGCTCATCCACCATTTCACCGACGCGCTGACGGAATAGCCGCAGCCCCATCACGCAGAACAGCACGCCGGTTACACACAACGGTGTCAGCGAACTCCAGACCGGCCATTGGTTGTAGAGAAACAGATTTTGATAGCTGTGCATCAAGGCGGTTATCGGGTTGAGCCCCAGCAGCTGTTGAATGGGGTCGGGCAGGATCGACATCGGGTAGACGATCGGTGTCAGCCAGAACCAGAACTGCAGACAAATCCCGAAAAACTGTCCGACATCGCGGAAGAACACATTCAGCACCCCGAGAATCATCCCGAGTCCGGCGCAGAAGATCACCTGGAGTATCAACAGCGGTATCAGTGCCAGTAACGCCATGCCGGGCAAGCGCCCGCTGATCAGCAAAAAGCCCAGGAACAGGCCCAGGATGATCGCAAAGTTGATCCCCGCGTTGAGCAGCACGATCACAGGCAGGCAGATCCGCGGGAAGCTGATTTTTTTCAGCAGATTGGCGTTTTCCAGGAACATGCTCTGGCTGCGCAGGGTGATCTCGGAAAACAGCCCCCACGTCAGCAAGCCTGCGCAGAGGTACACGCTGTAGGCTAGCCCGTCATCCACACCCGGCAATCGGGCGCGCATGATCTGGGAAAAAATCACCGTGTAGACGACGATCATCGACAGTGGATTGAGCACGGTCCAAAGCGCACCGAACAGCGAGTTGCGATACCGCGACTGGAACTCTCGCTTGACGCTACCGAAGATGAACCCACGGTAGCTCCGCAACGAGCGATACACATTAAGGCCTATCATTCAGACCGTCCTGCCGTACTGATCTTCAAAGCGGACGATATCGTCCTCTCCCAGATACTCACCGCTTTGAACTTCAATGATCACCAGATCGATCACCCCCGGGTTTTCCAGACGATGCTTGTGCCCGGCGGCAATGAAGGTGGACTCGTTTTTGGCCACCAGGTGCGACCCCGAACCGTTGTTGGTGACCTTGGCCATGCCTTCGACCACCACCCAGTGTTCGTTGCGATGGTGATGCATTTGCAGCGACAGTTTGGCGCCAGGTTTGACCACGATGCGTTTGATCTTGAAGCGCGGGCCTTCCTCCAGCACGGTGTAAGTGCCCCACGGTCGGCTGACGGTGCGGTGCAGGCGGTAGCTTTCGTGCTCTTTTTCCTTGAGCTGTCTGACCACTTTGCGCACGTCTTGCGCGCGGTCGGCATGCGCCACCAGCACGGCGTCGGCGGTGTCGATGACGATCAGGTTATCCACGCCCACGGTCGCGACCATGCGGCCATCGCTCTGGACGAAGTTGTTGTGGCTATCAATGAACAACGCTTCGCCGCTGGCGCGGTTGTTCTGTGCGTCGGCCGGAACCAGGGCACTGCCGGCGCCCAATGAACCGATGTCGCTCCAGTCGAAACCGGCGGGCACCACCACCACCTTGTCGGAGCGCTCCATCAAGGCATAGTCGATGGAGATATCGGTCATCTCGGCGAAATGCGTTGCCGACAACTCCTGTTGCAGGCAGCCGCCGGTCTCGACTGCGGCACTGGCCGCCAGGCACGCGTCCGCCTGTTCGAGCAGTTGCGGGGCGTGGGCCTGCAACTGCGCCAGCAAGGTGCCGATCGAGAAGCAGAACATGCCCGAGTTCCACAGGAAGTTGCCACTTTCCAGATAGTGCGTGGCGGTTTGCAGGTCGGGCTTTTCAACGAAGCGTGCGACCTTGCTCGCTCCTTGCTCGTCCAGTGGCTCGCCTCGTTCGATGTAACCGAACCCGGTCTCCGGTGCTGTCGGGATCACACCGAAGGTCACCAGATGCCCGGCTTCGGCCAGTTTCACGGCATGCCTGACGGCGGTCTTGAAAGCCTCTTCGTTCTGGATCAGGTGGTCAGCCGGCATCACCACCAGAATCGCTTCGTTGCCGTGTAAGGCCTGCAGCGACAGGGCGGCGGCGGCGATGGCCGGGGCGGTGTTGCGGCCTACCGGTTCCAGCACGAAGTGGCCGCGATGATGACCCAGATGGGCGTCCTGATAGTGATCCTTGCTTTGAAAGTAGTAGTCACGGTTGGTCACCGTGACGATATCACCGTGGGTGCCGAGCAGCCCCGCCGCACGCCGATAGGTCTTGCCCAACAGCGACTGGCCATCGGGCAAGGTCATGAACGGCTTGGGATGACCTTCACGCGAAACCGGCCACAGCCGGGTTCCGGCACCCCCTGAAAGAATCACGGGAATCAGCATGGCCTACTCCTTGGCGACGCGTTTCATGTCCGCATCCATCATCATGCGGATCAGGGTCTCTAAATCGGTTTTTGGTTTCCAGCCCAGCAGCCGTTGTGCCTTGGCCGGATTACCCAGCAGTACATCGACTTCGGCCGGGCGGAAAAACGCCGGGTCGATCTTCACGAAGTCACGGTAATCGAGGCCGACGTGCTCAAAGGCAATCTGGCACATGTCGCGCACGGTGGTGGTCACACCCGTGGCGACCACGAAGTCGTCGGCCTTGTCCTGTTGCAGCATCAACCACATGGCTTCCACGTAGTCTCCGGCAAATCCCCAGTCGCGCTTGGCGTCGATGTTGCCCAGGCGCAACTCCTGCTGCTTGCCCTCTTTGATACGGGCGGCGGCGTCGGTCACTTTACGGGTCACGAATTCGATCCCGCGCAGCGGTGATTCGTGGTTGAACAAGATGCCGCTGCTGGCGTGCAGGTTGAAACTTTCGCGGTAGTTCACGGTGATCCAGTGGCCGTAGAGCTTGGCCACGCCGTAAGGGCTGCGCGGATAGAACGGGGTGTTTTCGTCCTGCTGTTCGGCCTGGATCAGACCGAACATTTCACTGGTCGAGGCCTGGTAGAAACGGGTGTGCGGGCTGAACTGACGGATCGCTTCGAGCAGGTGGGTCACGCCCAGCCCGTCGACGATCCCGGTGGTCACGGGTTGATCCCAGGAGGCCGCGACAAAGCTTTGGGCTGCCAGGTTATAGACTTCGTCGGGAGCCGACTTGATCACCGCGCGCTGCACCGAGCAGGCGTCGGTCATGTCGCCATCCAGGTAGACGATATCGCCCTCGACGCCCATTTCGCGCAGACGCCAGCGTGAATCGCTGCTGCGCCGTGCGACCAGCCCGTGGACGTTATAGCCCTTGTCGAGCAGCAGCTTGGCCAGGTAGGCGCCGTCTTGACCGGTGATCCCTGTGATCAATGCACTTTTTGTCATTCTTGTCGTACCCGTGACTCCCAGTCGGACAGGATCGCCCGCAAGGATTGTTGTGTTGTAAATTCAGGCGTCCATCCTGTGGTCTGGTGCAGCTTGGCATGGCTGCCGCAGACGCGACGCTGTTCTGCGCGGCGAAGACGCGCGGGGTCTTGAATCAGTTGCATGTCGACCTGGGCCAGATCCGCCAGTTGCTCGATCAGGGCGCGGACGCTCTGCTCGACCCCGGAGCAGATGTTGTAGACCTGCCCGGGCGCGCCATGTTCAAGCAATGCCAGGTAGGCAGATACGACATCGCTGACATCGAGAAAATCGCGCGTTACGTCGATGTCGCCCACTTCCAGTTCAGGCGCTTGCAGACCGTGCTTGATCCGGCAAATTTGCCGGGCGGCGCTGGCGATGACGAAACTGTCCAGTTGCCCGGCACCGATGTGGTTGAAGGGCCGCGCGACCAGCACGGGCCAGCCCTCGGTCATGCCCCATTGCAGGCACAGCATTTCCGTCGAAAGCTTGCTCACGGCATACGGATTGCGCGGGCAGGGCGGCTGGTGCTCGTCGATCGGCAGGGCACTTTCGTTGACCTGGCCGTAGACATCGCCGGAGCTGACATACAGGAAAGTACCGTTGAACCCTCGCGTCTTGAGGGCTTGCAGCAGATTCAGGGTGCCCAGCAGGTTGACCTGAAACGTCTTCGCCGGGTCACGGAAGGCCTCGGGAACAAAGGTTTGCCCTGCCAGGTGAATCACGGCATCAGGCAGTTGCGGCCACAGGCCATCGAGGCTTTGGGGGACGCAAAGGTCATAACGGGATGGGACGGGCGACAATTCCCACCCCGACTCCGAAGCGTTCAGGCGGGATTGGATATGACGTCCTACGAACCCACTCAGACCCGTAACGAACAGACGCTTCTTCAAACAGCAGCCCCCTCAAATGAGCAAACTTCGGCAATCCCAGTCTTTGCTGGGTAAACCGGAAAGCACCGACTGCTTTCTCGGAAATTTCTGATGTGCAAAGTCGTTGTTGTAGTTGTTTGGCAGCCAATCTGTGCCAATTGCTCGGCAATTTCAACAGGTCCTATCGTGACCGGTCAGTTCTCGTCAGCGTAGCCTGATTTATTCTCGCCAGACGGTTCACGAATCCCCAACGGATGTGTTTAGAATGCCCCTCATCACGATTGCCCAGCGATCAGCATGGCGGTTATCTGACCAGGCGAAGCTGACCACTAAAACAAGAACGCAGGCGGGCATGCAGACGATGGGCGAGCACTGTTTACCGGCTCGACCTGTGGCGCTACCGTCATAAGAATGAGGCTGCCTATGGTGGTTTCATCGTGGGATGCCATGAATTTCATTCTCTACTCGGACGTCAACGACCGCTCGATCAGCCAAAGCCTCGGTCGTCCCGAATACAGTTACTATTTCGTGCTCAAGGCCTATCGTCCGGTCCTTGAAAGCCTTGGGCGGGTCCATGTGGTCGAATCGACCACCGAGATCGATCCGCTGTACCGGCAGCTTCAGCTCAATGGCGAAGAATGCCTGTTCCTCTCGTTTGCCCCGCCTCACAAAACCCCGACCCACCTGCAGTGCCCAACGGTCTGCGTGGTGGCCTGGGAGTTCGACTCGATCCCGAACGAGCCATGGGATAACGACCCGCAGCAGGACTGGAGCCGCACGCTGGCACGTCATGGACGGGTGATTACCTTGTCCAGCCACACTGCGCAGGCTGTGCGCAACGCGTTGGGCGAGGACTTTGCAGTGCTGGTCCTGCCGGCACCGCTATGGGAGACCTTCGCCGAGGTTCGCAACCAGTTCGCGAACGTACCGGTCAATCCGGGTACGACGTTGCAGATCAAGGGCTGCATCATCGACAGTCGCGTTCTGGGCCTTTCGGCTGACGGCCTGATTGCCCCGATCGTCACTGAACCGGCGCCTGAACAACCGCCAGCGTTACCGGAACCTGAGATCGTCAGCGAGGCGCCGCTTCTGACCTGGCGCCGACGTCTGTTCATTGTCAGGCACTACCTGCGGCAGACCTATCGTGAAGCCTTTCGCGATCTGCTGCCTGAGCGCCTGCGTACACTGATCGCCAGTCTGCGCCCCAAGCGTGCGGTGGTGGCAGAGCCTGTCGTGGACGTGGTGGTCGAAGCGCCGCCTGCTCAGGATCCGCGCCCGCAAGCCAGCCTTCCCGATACCACCGGGTTGGTCGAAACCCGGGTCGATGGAGTGATTTACGTCAGCGTGTTCAACCCCGATGACGGGCGCAAGAACTGGCA
>CAYNGZ010000108.1:0-15835 GCA_964396695.1 uncultured Pseudomonas sp. | reverse complement strand
CGGCACCATCCAACTGTCGCCGGATCGCAAGACCGCTTACGTGCCGAATAACCACTACGCGGACATCTACGGCGTCGAACTCGACAGCTGCAAACAGGTGTTCCACGCCAGCATCACCCAGCAACCGGGGGAGAAGGCGCGCTCGATGTTCGCGTTCACCCTCAGCCACGACGGCAAGGAGTTGTACGCCATTGCCAACCCGACCTTGATGCTCAATGACCACTATGAAGTGCAGTCGCCACGGCTGGATGTGTACGCCACCGATGCCGGCATGAGCGCCAAGCCGGTTCGCAGTTTCCCGGCACCGCGCCAGCTGACCATTATGCAAAGCGGTGACGATGGGACGCTGTATGTGGCGGGGGCGGACATCTACAAGGTCAATGTGAAAAGGGGCAAGTTCGACGTGCTGATCCCCAGCCGCCATTGGAAACGCCCTGACTACAGCGCGCCGGACGTGCTGTATGTGTGGAACCAGCAGACGTATCGGCACGACTTCTCGCTGCTCTACACCACCGCCAAATTCAAGGACAAGAAGCAGGACCCGGCCACTGCCGAAAACCTCTACGGTCTGTTCAGCATTGACCTGAAAACCGGCAAGACCGAAACCACCGATTTCGGCCCGCTGACCGAGATCTACTTCAGCGGCATGCGCTCGCCGAAGGACCCGAACCTGATGTTCGGCGTGCTCAACCGTCTGGCCAAGTACGACATCAAACAGAAGAAGCTGCTTCAGGCGACGAACCTGGATCACTCCTACTACTGCATTTCGTTCAATAAGGACGGCAGCAAGATCTACCTGGCCGGGACCTTCAACGACGTGGCGATTTTCGATGCCGACAGCCTGAAACAGATCGGCAGCATCAAAATGCCGGGTGGCGACATGGCGATCACCACGGCGCAGGTGTTTACCCGGTAACGGCGGCGTCTGAGCGGGCTTGCTCGCGAAGAGGCCCTTAAAAGCGATCGGGTATTACGCCCCGGGCACCGGGCAACTCAAATCGCCTTCCTGGCACTTGAGGTAGCTCTTGAAGGCCTCGACACGTTTTAGCGTCAGCTCGGCTTCGCAGTTGCTGTAGATCATCGGGTAAGCGCTACCGCCGGCCACCCCGGACGCCGAGAACGTGCATTCGGCATTGCGAAACGCCACCCAGGCGCGCTGTGCACCGACCAGCCGTTTTTTGCTCTCTGCGTTGTCCTTCAACCGTTCATTGATCTGCTTGTAGAGGGTGTTGAGCTGGGTGTCGGCCTTCTTGTAATCCTTGGCGGCGCACTCGTTCATCGTGCGTTGGTCGGCGGCGTTGGCGCAGTCGTCAGCGTGGACGAAGGGCACCAGCAACAGTGGCGCAAGGGCCAGTAAAAAACGTGGATGCATGTAAAGCTCGCGTGGGTTTTCGAGGCGTTGAATAGGCTGATTGAAGAGCAGTCGCCAAGGTAGTGCAACCTTGGCTGGCGGCTACATCCATCGATATCAGTCGTTCAGGTCCGAGGCGGCTGCCACTCAACACATCGGGCAATCCCTTCATGCGCCAGCCAAGGCATATCATGAGACGTCCAGATGTGTGCCTGCGGCGTCATCCCTGGATCATCATCGAGCGTCGCCACCCGCACGATCACATGGGGCTGCGCCAATCGTTCGGCCACCAGATGTGAGCCGCACTGGGAACAGAAGTGCCGCAGCTTACCGGGCGAGGACTCGAAGGATGACAACTTGTCCAGGCCTTTGACCCAACGAAAATGCTCACGCATGACCCCGGCCGTCGAAGCGAACGCCGCAGCGTGGGCCTTGCGACAGGTGTGGCAATGGCAGTGGCTGATCGGCATGTCGAGGCTGTCGAGTTCATAGGCGATGGCCTTGCACAGGCAACTGCCGTGGAGTGTTTTCATCGAGTATTCCTTCACCGGTTTGATGGCTGACTGACGAGCGGTAGAGAGTGGACGTTACCACCGTTAATCGGGGGTGTTGAGCTCAAAAAGACTATCGTATGGGCGGGGCATATTCGCTTAATGCAACTCAGAGGTTGCGCATCCGCCTATCCAGGCCTAGTGTTCATCAAAGGAGGTGACCCATGCACTCATCAGATCGCATCGAAAGAAAGATCCTGCTCAAGGCTCCACGCTCCACGGTCTGGCGCGCCCTGGCCAATGCCGAGGCCTTCGGCAAGTGGTTTGGTGTCGCGCTCGATGGCAAACGGTTTGTCGCCGGTGAGCGAACCCAAGGGCAAATCACTTATCCGGGCTATGAACATCTGGTCTGGGACGTGCAAGTGGCGCGGGTCGAGCCCGAGCGGGTGTTTGCGTTTCGCTGGCATCCATACGCGGTGGAACCGGACATGGACTATTCGTCGGAACCCACCACCCTGGTGTTGTTCGAGCTGGAAGACATGAATGGCGGCACGTTGTTGAAGGTCGTGGAGTCCGGTTTCGATAACATTCCGGCAGAACGCCGTTTGAAAGCCTTCCGCATGAACAGTCGCGGTTGGGATGAACAAATGAACAACATCGAGGCGTACCTTGCCACCCCCTGACGCCATAACGCTGGATGCACCGGCCGCCACTGCGTTGGGCCGCTCGGCAATGACCTTCGCCGCACTCGGCGACGAAACCCGGCTGCGCTTGATCGACGTGTTGTGCGGCGGCGGGGCGATGTCGATTGCGCAACTGACTGCGGGCACCGACATCAGCCGACAAGCCGTGACCAAACACCTGCAAGTGCTGGCGGACGCCGGCCTGGTGCGTGATACCAAACGGGGGCGTGAGCGCCGGTGGGTCCTTGAGCCGACGCAACTGGACGAGGCCCGCCACGCGCTGGACGTTATCAGCCAGCAGTGGGACCACGCGTTGGTGAATCTGAAATCCTTTGTCGAACAATGAATTGCCCGCCCTGTTTGAGCCCTGTCTGACGCACTACTCGCGGCTCAGATGCTTGAGACCCGAGGTCTCTAAGGAGTTTCGGAAGTGTTGCAATGGCGAATGTCTTACACGCAATAGTAGTGATGTCGTCTATTTCGGATTGGATCCGAAGTTTAATCTACACCCATCAACTGAAGCACAGGACGTGCTCAGGGTCATGGATGATCGACCATTTGCAAGGATCGCAGCGACAGGATGTCGTCATGGTCTTGAAAACCCGCTTCGGCGGGTTTTTTTTGTCTCTCGGAAAGGGACCCTTGAGGGCTCACGCCAACGCATAGCCAATGGCTTACGTACGGTTGATGGTATGTCGTCTTTTGCGCTTTTGGTTTCGGGCCTAATCTGACTTCATCACTGCAGCGCAGGACGCGCTCAGGGTCTTGGATGATCGGCCATTTGCAAGGAATGCAACGACAGGATGTCGCCATGGTCTGGAAAAACCCGCTTCGGCGGGTTTTTTCATGGGCGCTGTAAAAGTCCGTATCAGAACATCACCATGCTCAGGGGTTCAGGCGGCGCCCTCAGCCGGCGTTTTTCAACCACCGGAGCGTTTGTCACTGGGCCAGGCGGCTGTGCTGTGGCTGCTGGCCGCGCGATTGGCGCTGATGACGCGTGTGAATTGCGTCATTGAATAAGCGGCGCAAACTCCAGAAAAACCCGCAATAAAAACATGAATCGACAGCCGCGAATACAGAAGTGAACCTACCAGATCTGGTAGGTTCACATCGCTCTTGATCCGGGTAGAGTCTGTTACGACAACACAGGGTCAGCGCCGACTCTGACACCACGCCTTATTTATTCTGCGCCCGCAAAGGCCGGAAGCATTTGCCACGGCGGGTGGTTGTGTACCGGGTTATTCAAGTCAACTAAAAAATATCGCGTTTGACGCGCTATTTTTCGTGTTGTTTTTCAAAGTTACCGTTCATTAAGTACTCCATTGAGTCGTGACAAGGCGCGGTGTGCCTTTCTGAAACATGCAAGTGGGTTGTTTATACAAACTTCCGCTATCGTGCTGGCTGATAAGTGCGGTGGCGTTTTCATGTGCTCGGGGTTTAAACAAGAAGGTCAGTGGGTTTATGAAAAGAGTGCTGGTGGTGCGTTATTCTCAAAGCGGGCAGTTGAACTCGGTGATTGAAAGTCTTATTGCGCCGTTGCGTGATGATCATCACGTCAATCTTCGGGAAGTTATATTAAAGCCGGCTACGGCTTATCCCTTTCCATGGCCGGTAACGACCTTCTTCGATGTGTTTCCCGAAACAGTCCAACTTGCACCTCCAGCCATGGAGTCTTTGGACCTTGAAGATGAACAGCCTTTTGACCTGATCATTCTGGCTTACCAGGTGTGGTATCTGTCGCCGTCGCCTTTGATAACGGCGTTTCTGAAGAGTGCCGAGGGCAAGCGCTTGCTGGCCGGACGCCCGGTGGTGACGGTCATTGCCTGTCGAAACATGTGGTTGATGGCCCAGGAAGCGGTCAAGGGGTTGCTGCTGGAGGCGGGCGCCCACCTGCGTGACAACGTAGTGTTCACTGACCGCGCCAATACGTTCGCAACGTTGATCACCACCCCGCGCTGGATGTTTACCGGGCGGCGAGAGTCGTTTTTCGGGTTACCCAGAGCCGGGGTCAGTGATGCCGATATTCAGGGGGCTTCACGTTTCGGCGTGGCACTACGCGATGCACTTCATCGCGATCAGGAAACTCAGGACGCGCCCATGCTCAAAGGGTTGGGGGCTGCTGTTGTCAATCCCGGGCTGATTCTCAGCGAGCGCGCGGCTTATCGGGGGTTCAGGTTCTGGTCTGGACTTATCTGCCGATACGGCCAATACGGGCGTTGGCTAAGAACGTTGTTGTTGGGGGTGTTCATTGTCTACTTGATGCTCGTCATCATGACTGTTTTACCGATTTCACTGGTGTTACGTCGTTTGCTTAGTCCCTTTATCCGGGCGCGTCTGGATCAATTGAAACACTATTATGAACAGCCGTCCGGCTCGCAACTAAACCTTAAAACTGAAAGAGTAAAGCATTATGAGTGAGTCGTTTGCCTATATCACTAAGACGTCCATCTTCCTGCCGGGTGAGGCGGTGGACAACGATACTATGGAAAGCATCCTCGGTTATGTGGGCGGGCGTCCTTCCAGGTCGCGGCAAGTGGTGCTGCGCAATAACGGTATTAAACAGCGTTACTACGTACTTGACCGGGAAACCGGTATTGCAAAGTTTACCAATGCCGACATCACCGCCTTGGCGATCAAAGGCCTGGTGGGTGACGGTTTTGTACTGGATAAAATCGAATGCTTGTCGACCGGCACCACCTTGCCCGACCAACTCATGCCCAACCATGGCGTGATGGTGCACGGTGTGCTGGGCAACAAACCTTGCGAAGTGGTGTCCACGGCGGGTATCTGCCTGGCGGGTCTGACGGCGCTGAAATACGCGTACCTGTCGGTGTTGTCAGGCTCTACCAGCAATGCCGTTGCAACCGCTTCCGAAGCACCTTCACCGGTACTGCATGCGCGCAATTTCGACAGTGAAAATGAAGCGCTGGTCGCCCAGTTGGCGGCGCGGCCAGAGATCGCTTTCGATAAAGACTTCCTGCGCTGGATGCTGTCAGACGGTGCCGGTGCGTTCCTCATCGAAAACAAGCCGCGGACGAGCGGTACATCGCTGCGAATCGACTGGGTGGACATTTTCTCGTACGCCGATCAGCTCCCGACCTGCATGTACGCCGGCGCGGAAAAGACCGACGACGGTGAACTGACGGGCTGGAAACAGCTGAGCCCTGCGCAGTGGGGTGAGCGCTCGATATTCGCGATCAAGCAGGACGTGCGTCTGTTGAATGAAAACGTGGTGAATTACACCCTTGGCAAACCGCTGCGCCAGGTAATGGTCAAGCGCAACCTCTCACCGGAGGCCATTGACTGGTTTTTGCCGCACATGTCGTCAGAGTACTTCCGCAAACCGATTGCGCAATGCCTGGAGGACAACGAACTGGCGATTCCTCAGGAGCGCTGGTTCACCAATCTGTCGGAGCGAGGCAACACCGGCGCGGCCTCGATCTACATCATGATCCATGAGCTGATCGAATCCGGGCGCCTGAGAACAGGTCAGAAAATTCTGTGCTTCGTTCCGGAAAGCGGGCGGTTTTCAGGTGGTTTCATGCACCTGACAGTGATGTAAACGGAACCTGCGGATCATTTGATGCAATACACCAGGGAATGGATATGGACACAATCGAACAACGTGTAAAAAAAGTGGTGGCCAAGGGATTGGGCGTCGACGACGCGCGCGTTCAGAATTCGAGCAGTTTTGACGAGGACCTGGAAGCGGACTCGCTGGCCAGGGTCGAACTGGTACTGGCGCTTGAAGCCGAGTTCGACATTACGATCCCGGATGACCAGGCGGACGGGTTACTCAGCGTTCAGCTCTGTATCGATTACATCCGTCAGGCCTGTGAAAGCGAAGTCACGGCCTAAGCGTTAAGAAGAGGAGGTGACCGACGTCTGGTTGGCTGGCCAGATAAACGACAGCGGTTCACCTCTTTCTTCACCTCAGACGCTGAATCACACCCGATCCAGGCGCGCTGCCGCACGCTGGGTAATCTCGCAGCGAAGCTTCAACGATTGCGCGCAACGGCGATTGGCTTCCTCCAGAACGGCACGCGGCGCGGTATCGGGGCTGCCCGAGTCGAATGGCGGTGCAGGCGCGTATTCGAGTTGCAACTGGATCAGTTGCGCAGTGTCTGTGCCGAACAACTCAGCGGCCAGGGTCAGGGCAAAATCGATCCCGGCAGTGATCCCGCCACCGGTCAGCAGATTGCCGTCGCGCACCACGCGGTCCCGAACCGGAATGGCGCCCAAAAGGCTCAGCAATTCATGGTAGGCCCAGTGGGTCGTCGCACGTTTTCCCTTGAGCAATCCAGCCGCGCCGAGCACTAAAGCGCCGGTGCACACCGAGGTGACGTAGCGTGCCTGGGCGGCGTGTTTACGAATGAACGCCAGGGTCAGTGGATCTTCCATCAATGGCCCGACGCCGCTGCCTCCGGGGATGCAAATCACATCCAGGTCGGGGCAGTCATCGAACGTGGTGGTCGGCTTCAGGACCAGGCCGGTGCTTGCCGTCACAGGGATCAGGTCCTTCCAGATCAAATGCACCTTCACGTCCGGCAGCGAGGCCAGTACATCGTAAGGGCCGGTCAGGTCCAGTTGCTGCACCTGTGGAAACAACAGAAAACCGATCTGCAACGTCATGACGCTCTCTCCTGAGTCGAGTGGTTCGCACCCGGCGTGGGTGGACGGTTTGACTGTATGCTCGTAGGATTTGGCGTACACGCCAATTAACCCTCGATTTACGCCAATCATGCCGAACTCGCCGAAAACCATTCATGTGCTGGCCTTCGCCAAAGTGCAACTGCTCGATGTCACCGGGCCGTTGCAAGTGTTCGCCACGGCCAACGACATCGCCGCTCAGCGCGGATCACCGCCACCCTATGCGCCGACGGTGATCGCGGATGGCGGCGGGGCGGTGATGTCTTGCGCCGGGTTGGCGCTGTTGGCCGAGCCGTTGCCCATCGAGCCTACCGATACGTTGATCATTGCAGGTGGTTGGGGCGTTTACGCGGCAGCCGAAGACGCTGCATTGGTGGACTGGGTACGCCAACACGCGGCCATTTCCCGGCGCGTGGCGTCGGTGTGCACGGGCGCCTTTCTGCTGGCGGCCAGCGGTTGGCTCGACGGTCGCCGCGTGGTCACCCATTGGACCCGCTGCGATCTGCTGGCGCAAAAGCACCCGAAACTGCGGGTCGAACCCAACCCGATTTTCATCAACGATGGCCCGGTCTGGACGTCCGCCGGCGTCACGGCCGGCATCGACCTGGCATTGGCGCTGGTGGAAGCGGATCTGGGGCGAGAAATGGCGCTGGCCGTCGCCCGGCAACTGGTGGTGTTCCTCAAACGCCCCGGCGGCCAGTCGCAGTTCAGCGTCACCCTGGACCTGCAACAGCACGGCAACCGCTTTGATGAGCTGCACGCCTGGATCGCCGAAAACCTCAGCCTGGACCTCGGCGTTCCGGCGCTGGCCTTGCAAGCCGGCATGAGCGAACGCAGCTTCATCCGGCACTATCGCGCCGACACCGGCCAGACCCCGGCGCGGGCCATTGAACTGATCCGCGTCGAAACCGCACGGCGGCTGTTGAGCGACACCGGAGTGCCGATCAAGCGGGTCGCCATGCAATGCGGATTCGGCAGCGAAGAAACCCTGCGCCGCAGTTTCCTGCGGGCTATGGGCGTGACTCCGCAGGCGTATCGCGAGCGGTTTTCGCGGGAGAGTGTGGTTGAGGAGGTTTGAGCCGCTCCTAAGCGTCCATTTCCGACGGCTGGTTGAAGTATTTCGAGCGGTCCGGGGTGAAGGTCACGACCATTCTGGTGCTGGAGCAGGTCAGCGTCCGTTCCTCGGTCAAGTCGATATCCAGGTCTTCACCGCGCAGGCCTTGCCATTGTGCGAGATATTTGAGGCAGCCGAATTTATCGCGTTTCTTCAGGCTGCGGCTGACGCCACCTTTCCAGCCGAGTACCGGGAGTTCGCCGGCCAGGCAGCGTTTTGAAAGATCGGGGAATTTAGCGGCACGTTCGCGGCCGATTTCCCAGCATTTGATCAGGCCTTTGTCTTCGGCTTCCCAGAGTTGATCCCGGGTCAGGCCCGAGCGGGGAGGTGCTTTGATGCTGCATTGGATGCGATGAGTCATTCTGGTTCCTTGAATGCGGGTTTTTATTGAACAGCTCCGCTGTACCCGTTGAAGGGGCGATGTTATGAGGCGGATGGCTGGCTTGCAACCGCATATTTCAGGGGCAGGCAACGCGAATTGTTTAGTGTTTGTAGGAGGCTGGCCGTGGGCTCTTGATGATTAAACGTATTTCGTCAGGTAGACAGTGTCATCGTTCCTCGCTGGCAAGCCAGGCTCCTACAGAAGCGGCGTTGGTTGGGGAAATCTCCGACGAGGTTTTCAGGTTGTGGTTGGGAAGAACGCAGGACTAGCCTTTGCTCGTCGCTGCCAATTCAGCGGCCGGGTTTGGTCACCTGTTCAATGTCAGGCGCATGAGCGCCAACGTAAGCATGTCGGCGCTTTTTTTTTTTGCACTTGTCGTTATGCTTCGCGGTGGGCTGTGCGCGGGGCACTTTCGAGTGCGCCGGGTGCCTGACTTCCCGGTTGACCAACCTGCGTACCGCCCACCACCCATCGTTTGGTCACGATGCTGGTGAGCTTCATTAATGTCAGGAGATTCACCCATGATCAAGATCACCCCCAATTCCCCCGAAAACCCCAGCGTTTCCCCTTACGATCCCCTCGACGCCAGCAAGCTGCACCCCGCCGCCGACCAAAGCCGAAACCGGCAGCGGCGAGCATTGTGCTGTCGGTGTATGCCATTGGTTCGTGTCTGGCCGGGTTGGCGTTCGGGGCGTTGAAACCCAACGTGCCGTTGCCTCGGCTGTTTCTGTACGGCGGGGTGGCGACGGCGCTGACCATGCTACCGCTGCTGCTGGCGGGGAACATTCTCGGGTTGTCGCTGGCGGTGTTTGTCGCCGGGCTGTTTTTTGCCCCGACGCTGATTGTTGCCATGGGTCTGGTGGAGCAGATCGTACCGCCGGCCAAACTCACGGAAGGCCTGACCTGGCTGATCGCCGGTCTGAGCATCGGCGTAGCGATCGGTGCGGCGGGTTCCGGTTGGCTGGTGGATGCCTTTGGCGCACGCAGCGGGTTCTGGCTGTCGATTGCGGCGGGGGCCGTGGTGCTGGGGTCGGCCGTGCAAAGCTTTCGACGGTTGAGCTGATGGGGGCCGACTAATTTGCGCTAACCGTCATCCGTTCCCTGTACAGATAACGTGTACTTAAGGGGAATGCGGTGACCCAGCTGACACTGCTGTGCCTGCCTTATTCGGGCGCCAGCGCCATGGTCTACAGCTGTTGGCGGCGCAAGCTGCCGGACTGGTTGCAGGTCAAACCGGTGGAGCTGCCGGGGCGGGGCGCGCGTTTCGATGAGCCTTTGCAGACCGACATGCGCGAACTGGCGCTGCAATTGGCCCGCGAGCAGCGTTCGTCCTTGAAAGCGCCTTATGCCTTGTTCGGCCATAGCCTCGGGGCCTTGCTGGCGTGTGAGATGGCCCACGCCTTTCGGGCGTTGGGTGCGCCGGAGCCGGTGGCGCTGTTTGCCTCCGGAACGGCTGCACCGACGATGCGTTCGGACTATGACCGGGGCTTTTCCGAGCCCAGGACCGACGCCGAATTGATCGAGCAATTGCGCACCCTCAGTGGCACTCGCGAAGAGGTGCTGGCCAACGACGAACTGATGAGCCTGACATTGCCGATCCTGCGCGCGGACTTTCTGCTGTGCGGGCGTTTTCAACCGCTGGAGCGACCACGGCTCACGTGCCCGGTGCATGTGTTCGGCGGCAAGGCCGACCGGGCCAGCACCGAACAATTGATTGGCTGGAGCCAGGAAACCCAGGGCAGTTTTTCGGTGGACATGCTGGCCGGCGGGCACTTCTTCATTCATGAGCATGAAGCCAAAGTGCTGCGGGCGATCAAGGGTCACCTGGAGATTCACTATCGGCGGCATGCGATGGTCGCCGTCGGTTAATCATCGTTGTTCTGTAAAAGATCGCAGCCTGCGGCAGCTCCTACGCGTAGATGTGTAAGAGCTGCCGAAGGCTGCGATCTTTTGCTTTTCACCTCCTTTCTGACACCTGTTCCCATTCGCTAATTTTTCCGGTCTGCATTCGTTTTACAGGGACGACGTGCCTTTGTGCTTCCTGCCTATTGATCCGGATGCTTAGAAATGAATGCTGATGACGCCTTGAAACTCGCTCGCCGGTTTATCGGGTTACCTCTGGAGAAACGCCAGTTGTTTCTCGCGGCTTTGAACAGGGAGGGCGTGGACTTTTCCCGGTTGCCGATTCCTGCGGGTGTCGAGGCCGATGATCGGCAAGCGCTGTCCTACGCGCAGCAGCGCATGTGGTTTCTCTGGCAGTTGGACCCGCACAGCGGCGCCTACCATTTGCCGGGTGCGGTGCGGCTCAACGGGCGCTTGAATACAGCGGCAGTCGAGCAGGCGTTTGCCAGCCTGGTGGCGCGCCACGAAACCTTGCGCACGGTGTTCCAGCAGCAGGTGGATGAACGCCTGCAACAGGTGGCGCTGACCGCGCCGCTGGTCATCGAGCCGCTTGACCTCAGCGACTTGCCGAGCGCCGAGCGTGAGCAGGCGGTGGTGCATGAGGCCGAGCAGCAATCGCTGCTGCCGTTCGATCTGGCACACGGGCCGTTGCTGCGGGTCAAGTTGCTCAAGCTCGATGCACAAGAGCACGTCTTGCTGCTGACTTTGCACCACATCGTCTCCGATGGCTGGTCGATGAACGTGTTGATCGACGAGTTCATCCGTTGCTACGACGCCCACGATGCGGGCCAGTCGCCGCAGCTGCCATTGTTGCCGATTCAGTACAGCGACTATGCGTTGTGGCAGCGCCGCTGGCTGGAGGCGGGGGAGCAAGCGCGGCAGCTGGAGTATTGGCAGGCGCGTCTGGGCGATGAGCATCCGGTGCTGGAATTACCGACCGATCACTCGCGCCCGGCCATGCCGAGCTATCGCGGCACCCGCCATGAGTTTGCGCTGAGCAGCGAATTGGCTGAGCAACTGCGCAGCACCGCGCAGAAACACGGCATCACCCTGTTCATGCTGTTGCTCGGCGCGTTCAACGTGCTGCTGCATCGCTACACCGGGCAGAACGACATCCGGGTCGGCGTGCCGATTGCCAACCGCAACCGCGCCGAAATCGAAGGCCTGATCGGGTTCTTCGTCAACACCCAGGTGCTGCGTACTCAACTGGATGGCCAGATCCGCGTCGCTGACCTGCTGCGCAATATCAAGGAAACCGCGCTGGGCGCCCAGGCGCATCAGGACTTGCCGTTCGAGCGTCTGGTGGAGGCCTTGAAACTGGAGCGCAGCCTGAGCCATACGCCGCTGTTCCAGGTCATGTACAACCACCAGCCGCAGGTTGCCGATATTTCCGCGGTCACCACTGCATCCGGTCTGCAACTGAGTCCGATTGACTGGCAAAGCCGCACCACCCAGTTTGACCTGACCCTCGACACCTATGAGCAGGGCGGCACGTTGCGCGCTGCGCTGACATACGCCAATGACCTGTTTGACGCCTCGACCATCGAGCGCATGACTCGGCACTGGACCGGCCTGTTGCAGGCGATGGTCGGTGATGCCAATCAGCGCATCGGCGAACTGCCGTTACTGGCCGCGCACGAGCAGCAGGTGCTGGTTCACGACTGGAACCGCACCGAGCAACACTACCCGACCGAGCGCTGCATTCATCAGTTGATCGAAGCGCAGGCCGAGCGCAGCCCCGAGGCGATTGCGCTGGTGTTCGGCACGCGTGAGCTGACCTACGGGCAACTCGATGCCCGCGCCAATCAGTTGGCGCATCTGTTGCGCGAGCAGGGCGTAGGCCCGGATGTGCTGGTGGGAATCGCGGTCGAGCGCTCGCTGGATATGGTCATCGGGCTGTTGGCGATTCTCAAGGCCGGGGGTGCCTACGTGCCGCTGGACCCGGAGTACCCGCAGGAACGCCTGGCCTACATGATCGAAGACAGTGCGATTGCGCTGTTGTTGAGCCAGACCTCTCTACTGCAGCGTTTGCCGACGGCGGCGGTGAAGGTCATTACCCTGGATCAGGAGGACGACTGGCTGGACCGCTACAGCGAATCCCGCCCGGCAGTGGCAATCGATCCGCTGAACCTGGCCTATGTGATTTACACCTCCGGCTCCACCGGCAAACCCAAGGGCGCCGGCAACAGCCACGCGGCGCTGGTCAACCGTTTGTGCTGGATGCAACAGGCCTACGGGCTGGATGGCCGCGATGCGGTGTTGCAGAAAACCCCGTTCAGTTTCGACGTGTCGGTCTGGGAGTTTTTCTGGCCGTTGATGAGCGGTGCGCGTCTGGTGGTGGCCGCGCCTGGCGAACACCGCGAGCCGGCACGCTTGATCGAGACCATCGTTACGCAGCGGATCAGCACCTTGCACTTTGTGCCGTCGATGCTTCAAGCATTCATTCATGAGCCGGGCGTCGAGGTGTGCGAAAGCCTGAAGCGGATTGTGTGCAGCGGCGAAGCCTTACCGCTGGACGCGCAGTTGCAGGTGTTCGGCAAACTGCCAAAGGCCAATTTGTACAACCTTTACGGCCCGACCGAGGCGGCCATCGACGTCACGCACTGGACCTGCGTCGATGAAGGCGCTGATAGCGTGCCGATCGGTCGACCGATTGCCAATCTGCGCACCCACGTGCTCGATGCCCAGTTGCTGCCGGTGCCGGCCGGCGTGGCGGGCGAGTTGTACCTCGGCGGCGCCGGTCTGGCGCGCAGTTACCACCGTCGTCCGGGGCTGACCGCCGAGCGTTTTGTGCCGTGCCCGTTCCATGACGGCGCGCGGCTTTACCGTACGGGTGACCGGGTGCGGCAACGGGCCGATGGGGTGATCGAATACCTCGGGCGCCTCGATCATCAGGTCAAGCTGCGTGGCTTGCGCATCGAGCTGGGCGAAATCGAAACCCGCTTGATGCAGCATCCGTGGGTGCGTGAGGCGGTAGTGCTGGTGCAGAACGCCAAACATCTGGTGGCGTATCTGGTGCTGGAGGTTGCCGAGCCCAAGGCGCAATGGCAGCAAGATCTCAAGGCCTGGCTGTTGGGCAGTCTGCCGGAATACATGGTGCCGACCTACCTGATGCCTCTGGCGAAGTTGCCAGTCACCGCCAACGGCAAACTCGACCGCAAGGCGTTACCGCTGCCGGAAGCGGCGCCGCCGCAATCCTTTGTCGAACCGCAGGACGCAATGCAAAAGGCATTGGCGGCGATCTGGCAGGACGTGTTGGGTATCGAGCGGGTCGGGCTGGAAGACAACTTCTTCGAGCTGGGCGGCGATTCGATCATCTCGATTCAAGTGGTCAGCCGCGCCCGTCAGGCCGGCATTCGCCTCAGCCCGCGGGATCTGTTCCAGTACCAGAGCGTGCGTAGCCTGGCGTTGGCGGCGAGCTTCGACAGCCAGACGACCATCGACCAGGGCCCGGTCACCGGCGAGGTGATCCTGACCCCGGTGCAGCATGACTTTTTTGAACAGGCAATCCCGGAGCGCGGGCACTGGAACCAGTCGTTGCTGTTGACCCCGCGTCAGGTGTTGAAGCCGCAGCTGCTGGACGCGGCGTTGACGCAGTTGATCAATCAGCATGACGCGTTGCGGTTGCGCTTTACCGCCGGGCAGGACGGTTGGCAGCAAACCCATGCACCGTTGGTGACCGAATCCGGCATGTGGCAGCGCCGCGTCGAGCATGTTGAGGCGCTGACGGCGTTGTGCAATGACGCCCAGCGCAGCCTCGATCTGCAACACGGGCCATTGCTGCGGGCGGTGTTGGCGGACCTGGAGGACGGCAGCCAACGCGTGTTGCTGGTGATCCATCACCTGGTGGTCGATGGGGTGTCCTGGCGGGTGCTGCTGGAAGATGTGCAGCAGGCCTACGCGCAACTGGAAGCGGGTCAGCCCGTGGCGTTGCCGAGCAAGACCAGCGCCTATCAGGCCTGGGCCGCGCATCTGCAGGCGTACGCGCCACAACTCAGCGCGCAAGTGCCGTACTGGCAGCAACAGAGCGTTGCGTCGGACCTGCCGTGTGACAACCCGGCGGGCAGCCTTGCCAATGGCCACGGGCAGAAGATCGAGTCGCGACTCGACAGCGAGCTGACCCGGCAGTTGCTGCAAAGCGCTCCGGCGGCGTATCGCACGCAGGTCAACGATTTGCTGTTGACCGCATTGGCACGGGTTGTCTGCCGCTGGAGCGGGCAGGAGGTGGCGCTGATTCAGCTCGAAGGTCATGGTCGTGAAGACCTGTTCGATAACCTCGACCTGAGCCGCACCGTCGGCTGGTTCACCAGCCTGTTCCCGGTCAAATTGCAGCCACAGCACGATCTTTCGGCTTCGATCAAAACCATCAAGGAACAACTGCGCGCCGTGCCAGGCAAAGGCCTGGGCTACGGTTTGCTGCGTTATCTGGGTGAGCCGTCGGTACGTGAAACGCTGAGCGCCCTGACGCCACCGCGCATTACTTTCAACTATCTGGGCCAGTTCGACCGTCAGTTCGACGACGCGGCCCTGTGGCAGCCTGCCGCAGAAAGCAGCGGCGTGGCACAGGATCCGCAAGCTCCGCTGGCCAACTGGCTGACGCTGGAAGGGCAGGTGTATGGCGGTGAGCTGTCGCTGCAATGGGGTTTCAGTCGCGAGATGTTCGACGCCTCGCGGATTCAGCAACTGGCCGATGCCTACAGCGTCGAACTCAAGGCGCTGATCGAGCACTGCTGCCAGCAACCGACCGGCCAGGCCACACCATCGGACTTCCCGTTGGCCCGCGTCACGCAAGCCCAGCTCGATGAATTGCCGATCGCCGTCTCGACGCTCGAAGACCTTTACCCGCTGTCACCGATGCAGCAGGGCATGCTGTTCCATACGCTGTACGAGCCGGAAGTCGGGGCCTACATCAACCAGTTGCGCCTCGATATTCAAGGGCTGGACCTGACGACGTTCGGCCAGGCCTGGCAGGCCGCGCTGGACCGTCACGACATACTGCGCAGCAGTTTCCACTGGCTGGGACTGGATGTCGCGCATCAGGTGATCGAGCGTCAGGTCGAGTTGCACTGGCAGGTGATCGAGACGAGCCACCCGGACCTCGACGCCTTGGCCGAGGCCGAACGCGCTCGCGGTTTCGAGCTGAGCGCGGCGCCGCTGTTCCGTCTGCAACTGGTGCGCACGGGTGTTGATGCCTGGCACCTGATCTACACCAGTCACCACATTCTCATGGATGGCTGGAGTAATGCGCAGTTGCTCGCCGAA
>CAYNGZ010000107.1:4387-15874 GCA_964396695.1 uncultured Pseudomonas sp. | reverse complement strand
GGTCAGCTTACGGCGGGACTTTCACCCACAAGATTGCGCCCATGCTGGGCGCACAAAAGAAAACCCCGCCGAAGCGGGGCTTTGCAGACTGTTTCCCTGACATCCATTTCACTCCGCCATCCTGGCAGAATCCTACGTGTCCGTGTTATTGCTTTGCGCTTCCTGCGCGACGTCCATGTGAAGTAGATTAGCTCTGGATCCAATCTTGTAACAGGGGAAAACAGCAGCACGTCACGTAAGCAAATGCTTACATGACGTTACACTTCTCAGAATTGCGCCGCATCCAACAGGAACAGCGACTCGCTACCGGCCTTGACCGAAGCGCTCAACGATTGAATCCGCGGCAGCAATCGAGCGAAGTAGAAACGCGCAGTGCCCAGTTTGCTGGCGTAGAAGTCGTCCTGCGCCTCTTTGCCGAAGGCTGCCTTGGCCATCAGTGCCCACATGTAGGCGTAGGACACATAGCCGAACACTTGCAGGTATTCGACCGAGGCTGCGCCGATCTCGTTCGGGTTGTTTTTTACGCTGTCCAGCAGCCAGGCAGTCAGCTCGTCCAGCGTGTCGACAGCGTCACTCAACGGCTGGGTGAACTCGACCAGATCAGTGCTCGCGGTGGCGATGAAATGACGGATTTCGTCGGCGAACAGCTTATAGTAGGCGCCGCCACTGCCGACGATTTTGCGCCCGACCAGGTCCAGCGCCTGAATGCCGTTGGTGCCTTCGTAGATCTGGGTAATCCGCACGTCACGAACCAGTTGTTCCTGGCCCCACTCGCGGATATAGCCGTGGCCGCCGAAAACCTGCTGGCCATGAACCGTGGTTTCCAGACCCAGATCGGTCAGGAACGCTTTAGCGACTGGAGTCAGCAAGGCCACCAGGTCTTCAGCGCGTTTGCGCGTGGTCGCGTCTTCGCTGAACTTGGCAGTGTCCAGTTGCATGGCCACGTAGGTGGAAAATGCACGGCCGCCTTCGTTCGAGGCTTTCATGGTCAGCAGCATGCGCCGCACGTCCGGGTGAACGATGATCGGATCAGCGACCTTGTCCTTGTTCTGCGCCCCCGTCGGCGAACGACTTTGCAGACGATCACGGGCGTACTCAACCGCATTCTGGTAAGAACGCTCGCCGCTGGCCAAGCCCTGGATACCGACACCCAGACGTTCGTAGTTCATCATGGTGAACATCGCCGCCAGGCCTTTGTTCGGCTCACCCACCAGATAACCCACGGCTTCGTCGAAGTTCATCACGCAGGTAGCGGAGGCCTGGATGCCCATTTTGTGTTCGATGGAACCGCAGTTTGCCGGGTTACGCGCACCGAGGCTGCCGTCGGTGTTGACCATGAACTTCGGGACCAGGAACAGCGAAATGCCTTTCGGGCCCGCCGGTGCGTCCGGCAGTTTGGCCAGTACCAGATGAATGATGTTTTCGGTCAGGTCGTGCTCACCGCCGGTGATGAAGATCTTGGTGCCGCTAACCTTGTAGGAACCGTCTGCTTGCGGTTCGGCTTTGGTGCGAATGATCCCCAGGTCAGTCCCGGCGTGCGGTTCGGTCAGGCACATGGAGCCTGCCCAGACACCGGCGTACATGTTTGGCAGGTAAGCGGCTTTCAGCTCTTCGCTGGCGTGTGCGTTGATCGACAGGCAAGCCCCGGCGGTCAGCATCGGGTACAGACCGAACGACAGACTGGCAGAGTTGACCATTTCTTCGACCTGAGCCGAAACCGCTTTCGGCATGCCCATGCCACCGAAGGCTGGATCACCACCGACGCCGACCCAACCACCTTCAGCATAAGTCTGATGGGCCTGTGGGAAACCGGCTGGCGTGGTGACGGCACCGTCGCTCCAGTGGCAGCCTTCTTCGTCGGCGGCACGGCTCAGTGGCGCGATGCTTTTGCTGGTGACTTTGCCGGCTTCCTCAAGGATTGCCTCGACGGTCTCGGCATCGACGGTGTCAGCCAGGGCGGGTAGTTCAGCCCACAGTTTGGCAACCTCGAAAACTTCATTGAGGACGAAGCGCATATCGCGCAGGGGCGCTTTGTAGTCGGCCATGGCAAACCTCGTGAGAACTTGAAAAGTGATTCGTAGGATCGGTTTTCAGCAGTCCTCGAGTGTACCCGAACAACTTTTACGACACATAGGGTCAGGTAGTGACTTATTTGTAATTTTTAGTCACAAACAAAAAATCGCAGCCTGCGAAAGCGTCTACAAGTTCACCCACATTGTAGGAGTTGCCGCAGGCTGCGATCCTTCGGAGGCAGCACTTATAACCTACTGTCGCGAATCGCCCCCGAACACTCACAGTTCAGACGCTGAATGCGCCATCATCACTCAACCCGCAGTGCCGTCCATACGCACCGCGCCGCGGCGGTTTTGACCGAATGCCATCACGCAGTTTCGTCCTGCACCCTTGGCGCTGTAGAGCGCCTGGTCTGCGGATTTCAGGACTTCTTCAGGGGTTCGCTGTTCCAGTCGCTCGGCAACGCCAATGCTCACTGTGACCGAAACGCTTGAGGCGCCGGAACCTGCACGGCGCTGCCGACCTTGCTGGTCGTCTTGCGGACGGCTCTCCTGATTGCGCAACTGAATGTTGTACGCGGCAATCGACTCACGGATGACCTCCAGGTGCGGCATGCATTCTTCGAGGGTCTTCGCGGCGAACACCAGGGCGAACTCCTCCCCCCCGTAACGATACGCCCGACCACCACCGCCGATCTTCGACAGCTTGCTGGCAACCAGTCGCAACACCTGATCGCCAACATCATGTCCGTGGGTATCGTTGAATTTCTTGAAGTGATCGACGTCGCTCATGGCCAACACATAGTTGCGACCCAGACGCTGCATGCGTTCGTTCAAAGCGCGACGCCCCGGCAGACCGGTCAACTCATCACGAAAAGCCATTTGATAGGCTTCGTGGGCAACCGCTGCGGCAATCATCAGCATCACCTGGCTGCACATGATGTTCAGCGTGAACGGCAGGATGAAGGTCTTGGGCAACATCCAGAACAGCCCGAGCAAGCCCACTAATTGCGCCGCATGCAGCGGACGCGGATTGCGCCAGTATTGATACGCCAACAGCAGAAAGGACGCGAGGAACACCGGGTAAGACATCTGGATCAAACTCATCCAGGCGCCATGCAACGCCGGCCAGCGTATTTCCGACAGCCACATCAACAACGCCTGTGGGTAACTTTGCTCAAATCCCAGTGCAACGCTGCCGAATGCCAGCAATACGGCGAAGCGCGCGACCATGTCCTGAAACAGGTGTGTGCGTTCCTGCCAAGCGGCAAAGAGCCCGAACAGCAAGGGCAGCAGCAAACAACAAAGATGGAAAACCACCGCAGCGTCGTCACGCACCTTGCCGTTATCACGGTAGTAATCAGTTTGCGTGTCGAGCAGGAAGTAGGCGATGTACACCGTGACCATCAGAAACAGTTCACGTTGGCGCCGGTAAACTGCGCAGTACGAACCGCCGAGCAGCAACACCAGGGTCGGCAGCACATTGAACAGTGAAGTGAAGAAGACGTTGAGATCCTTGACGTAAGCAGCCGCAAGCCCCGCAAACAACAACAGCAATGAGGGCAAAAAGTGACTGAAACGTACAGCGGAAGAACGCGGCAAGGGTAAAGCTCCGGCCCGGGAAATCAATGGATGGCATTGTGCCTGCATTCCTGGCAGATAAGCACATGCAATGTGATACAGATCACACTGCATATTCTTTAACGGCAGCAAAGGCGTTCTACTTAGCGTTTTAGTCGGGAATATTTTCACCCGTTTGCGTCGCACCAAAAAAAAAAAGCCGCTGCTCCCGAAGAAGCAGCGGCTTTTGAAGAACCGCGCGGGGCTTAGTAGCCCAGTGCGAAGTCTTCTTCTTTCATGTCCATCAGGTTGTTGGCACCCGACAGCATGGTTGCAACGTGAGTACGGGTACGCGGCAGGATGCGCTGGAAGTAGAAGCGCGCAGTCTGCAGCTTGGCGGTGTAGAACGCCTCTTCGGTAGTGCCGGCAGCCAGCTTTTCGGCCGCCAGGCGCGCCATGTCGGCCCAGAAGTAGGCCAGGCAGGCGTAACCGGAGTACATCAGGTAGTCCACCGATGCAGCGCCGACTTCCTCACGATCTTTCATCGCAGCCATACCGACCTTCATGGTCAGCTCGCCCCATTCCTTGTTCAGTGCAGCCAGCGGTGCGACGAACTCTTTGACCGCTTCGTTGCCTTCGTTGGCCTGGCAGAACTTGTGGACGATCTTGGTGAAGCCTTTCAGAGCCTCGCCTTGAGTCATCAGCACTTTACGGCCCAGCAGGTCGAGTGCCTGGATACCGGTGGTGCCTTCGTACAGCATGGAAATCCGGCTGTCGCGAACGTTCTGCTCCATGCCCCACTCGGCGATGAAGCCGTGGCCACCATAGATCTGCACGCCGTGGTTAGCGGATTCAAAGCCGACTTCAGTCATGAAGGCTTTGGCAATCGGCGTCATGAACGCCAGCAATGCGTCAGCCTTCTTCTTCTCTTCTTCATCCACACCGTACTTGACGATGTCGACCTGCTTGGCCGTGAAGTAAACCATCGCACGGTTGCCTTCGGCGAACGCCTTCATGGTCAACAGCATACGACGTACGTCAGGGTGAACGATGATCGGGTCGGCGGCTTTGTCCGGCGCTTTCGGGCCAGTCAGGGAACGCATTTGCAGACGATCGCGAGCGTATTTCAGACCGCCCTGGAAGCCGATTTCGGCGTGAGCCAGACCTTGCAGAGCCGTACCCAGACGCGCGGTGTTCATAAAGGTGAACATGCAGTTCAGACCTTTGTTCGCCGGGCCGATCAGGAAACCGGTGGCCGCGTCGAAGTTCATCACGCAGGTGGCGTTACCGTGGATGCCCATTTTGTGTT
Source organism: uncultured Pseudomonas sp. (assembly GCA_964396695.1). Taxonomy (GTDB): domain Bacteria; phylum Pseudomonadota; class Gammaproteobacteria; order Pseudomonadales; family Pseudomonadaceae; genus Aquipseudomonas. The sequence continues at coordinate 10,993 of CAYNGZ010000107.1, read as the reverse complement.
CCAGGGAACCACAGGTCACGGCGTTGCGTGCACCGATGCTGCCGTCAGCGTTCGGAATGAACTTTGGAACGATGAACAGCGAAATGCCTTTGGTGCCAGCAGGCGCGTCCGGCAGGCGAGCCAGAACGATATGGACGATGTTGTCGGCCATGTCGTGCTCACCGGCCGAGATGAAGATCTTGGTGCCGGAAACCTTGTAGGAACCATCAGCCTGAGGCTCGGCCTTGGTGCGCAGCATGCCCAGGTCGGTGCCGCAGTGCGGTTCGGTCAGGCACATGGTGCCGGTCCATTCGCCGGATACCAGTTTGGTCAGGTAAGCCTCTTGCTGCTCAGGCGTACCGTGCTCGGAAATGGTGTTCATCGCGCCATGCGACAAACCTGGGTACATGCCCCACGACCAGTTGGCTTCGCCGACCATTTCGCTGACAGCCAGCCCCAGAGACTCCGGCAGGCCTTGACCACCGTGCTCGACGTCGTGAGCCAGGCTTGGCCAGCCGCCTTCGACGAATTGCTTATAGGCTTCTTTGAAGCCAGTAGGAGTCTTAACGCCGGACTCGCTCCAGGTGCAGCCTTCGGTGTCGCCCACGCGGTTCAGCGGAGCCAGCACCTGCTCACAAAACTTGGCGCCTTCCTCGAGAATGGCGTCAACCATGTCCGGGGTAGCGTCCTGGCAAGCCGGAAGGCTCTGATAGTGCGCTTCGTAGCCGAGCAGTTCGTCACGAACGAAGCGAATATCACGCAAGGGGGCCTTGTAGTCAGGCATAGCGATAAACCTCTGCTGATGTAACCGGGAATGAACGACCGCAATGATTTGTTGTGACGGTCAAACAGTTGTTTGAAACATACGTTTACGCCGAAATCTTGTCAAGCGTCGATCTTTTGCCGTTCGTCATGACCGACGTGAATCGCGCGCACGCAAAGGCTCGCAGCCGATGCGCGAGGCAACAAACCGTGTAGGAAAGATTAGTTGAGCGAGAAGGACATGCCCGACAGAACACCGCGCCAAGAGCGGCGTTCAGGCATAAGGTTCAGCGAAGGATCAAGCGAAAGTATCGATCAACGTACCGAGCATTTGGTCAGAAGCCTTGGCGACTTTGACACCCAGCTCTGCCTGGATCTTGCCTTGGGACATATCGACCATATTGCTGGCCAGATTCGATTGCTGGCTGCGATCGACCGAGCGCAAGCGGTCGATCTGAGCGTCAGAGGACTGGCTGGAGGCCGAACGATCGACAGTGGTGCCGGCGATCTGGCTGGCAGCCTGATCGACACGATTCTGCCCAGCCTGAATGGAACTCAGACCGGCATAAAAAGCGCTGCTTCCCGAAATGTCCATGGAACAACTCCACCCTGCAAAGGATAAACAGCGCTCATTGAACCAGAGACACCGACAAAAGGCCCGACAAAAACACTAATGGCACAGTGCCTTATCATAGGCAAAATCTAGTCGAGCAAATCCAGTTGAAGATGCTCCGCCACCGCTTCTGCCGTCACCAGCTTGAGTTTCGGCACGCGACCCAGACACGGCGCCGGCAACCGCTCGGCCAACGTGGCCAGGTTCTCTTCCAGCCGCGACGTCCTGGGGTCAATGATGTTCGCCACCCAACCTGCCAGTTGCAAACCATCCCGGGAGATCGCCTCGGCCGTCAGCAACGCGTGATTGATGCAACCCAGACGCACGCCCACCACCAGGATCACCGGCAAACCCAGCGCCATCGCCAGGTCCGAAAGATTGTCCTGATCAGCCAGCGGCACCCGCCAGCCACCCGCACCTTCGATCAGGGTGAAGTCGGCCTGCTTGTCCACTATGTGCCGCATCGGCGTCAGCAACGACTGGACCGTCAGCGCGATACCCGCCTCACGCGCGGCCAGATGCGGTGCAATGGCCGGTTCAAAAGCCACGGGGTTGACCTCGGCATAGGTCAGCGGCAGTGAACATTGCGCCAGCAGCGCCAACGCGTCGGCATTGCGCAAACCTTTGGGCGTCACCTCGCAACCAGACGCCACCGGTTTGCCAGCCGCCGTGCTCAACCCCGACAAACGCGCGGCATGTAACAGGCCTGCGGCAATAGTCGTTTTGCCGACGTCGGTATCGGTGCCAGTGATGAAATAGGCTGCGCTCATTGTGGCTTCTCCAACACGGCGTAGACCACCTGATAAGTGGCGGGCAGCCCTTGCGCATGACGAAACTGCTCATAGGCGTCGATCAAACCCATGATCCGTGCCCGACCCGTCAACCCGCCCGGCCGGCCAGGATTGAGATTATGCGCGCCCAAGGCCTTGAGTTCGTGAGTCAGACTACGCACATCCGGGTAATGCAGCACATGTGGACGACTTTGCAGGCTGAGAACATTAAAACCACTGGCCCCACACAGTTGTTGATACGTACTGAACTCGCGGAAGCGGTTGACGTGCACCAGGCCATCGACCTGACGCCAACTGTCGCGCAATTCATACAGCGTACCCACGCAGAGACTGGCAAACGCCAACACACCGCCAGGCTTGAGCACCCGATAAGCCTCGCTCAGCACCGCCCTGAAGTCGGCGCACCACTGCACCGCCAGACTGGAAAACACCAGATCACAGCTCGCCTCCTGCAACGGCAAACGCTCGGCATCGCCAGCAATGAAATGTGTCGCCCCGCCCAAGGGCCGTGCGTGCTTGAGCATGCCCTGCGCGATATCCAGCGCCAGTCCTTCGCTGGCGTTGAATCGCTCACCCAGCGCACGACTGAAATACCCCGTGCCACAGCCCAGATCCAGCCAGCGAACAGGCACTCGATCCGTCGGTAAACGCCCCAGCAATTCACTGCCGACGGCCCGCTGCAATTCGGCAACGCTGTCATAGCTGGCCGCTGCACGGGAAAAGGATGCCGCGACCTGACGCTTGTCGGGCAAGCCACCGGGCAGGTTGGGAAAGGATAAATCAGTCATCACCAGACTCATGCAAAAAGGCCTGGATGGCCCCCGCCACACCGTGGGGGTCTTCCAGAAGAAACGCGTGACTGGCCTGTTCAATCAGACCAACTTCGACATCAGGGAGTAACGCCAGCAGCTCACCGGCGGCTTCGGCCGGAACCAACCCGTCGAGCCCGGCGAACAGATGCAACTGCGGACCACGAAAAGCCTGCAAGGCTTGCCGATTGTCCAGCTGCGCAAGCACCTCCAACCCGCTCATCAACTGCGTTTGCGGGGTATTCGGTGCACCGGCAAGCAACAGCCGCGACAAACCGCGCGGGTCTTCGGCACCTTGGGCGCAAAGCAGGCTAAAGCGCTTGAGGGTCGTGCGCGGGTCCGTGTTGCACCCGGCCAGAAACGCATCGAAGGTCTCGCCCGGCATGGCGCTCGACCACTCGGCATGCGCCACAAAAGAAGGGTTACTCGCCAGCGTCAGCAAGCCGCAGCAGTGGTCGCCACGTCGGGCCGCGAGCTCTGAGGCGAGCATCCCGCCGAGCGACCAGCCACCGAGCCAGGCATCTTTTGGCAGGGTTGAATCCAACTCATCGAGCCACTCATTGAGATCGCTTGATTCCAGTTCCGGCAGCGGCTCGATCTCGACACGCAGGTGTTCGTCCAGCCCCTGCAAGGCCGCCGCCAGTGGCTCCAGCGGCGAAACGCCAAGCCCCCAACCGGGCAACAGAATCAGACGATCACGCATGACTCGGCTCCGCTCCCAACTGCTGAAAACAATCGGCCAATGCTTCTAACAATAGCTGCACCTGCGCCTCGCTGTGCGCCGCCGTCAGGGTCACGCGCAAACGTGCACTGCCGACCGGCCCGGTCGGTGGGCGGATGGCGGTCACCATCAGTCCGCGCTCACGCAGCATCTGCGAAAAACGCACAGCGCGTCCGGCGTCGCCCATCATGATCGGCTGGATCGGTGTAGAGCTGTCCATCAACTCCAGGCCGATCTGTTCGGCGCCTTTGCGGAACTGGCGGATCAACACGTTCAAGTGCTCGCGTCGCCAATGTTCGCTGCGCAGCAACTCAAGACTTTTCAGGGTCGCGCAGGCCAGGGCCGGTGGCTGGCTGGTGGTGTAGATGTATGGCCGGGCGAACTGAATCAGGCTTTCGATCAGGTCATCACTGCCCGCAACAAACGCTCCCGCGGTACCGAACGCTTTGCCCAGGGTGCCGACCAATACCGGCACATCTTCCAGACTCAAACCGAAGTGCTCGACGATTCCGCCGCCATTGGCGCCCAAGGGACCAAAGCCGTGGGCGTCATCGACCATCAGCCACGCGCCTTTGGCCTTGGCTTCCCGAGCCAGCGCCGGCAGGTCGGCCATGTCGCCGTCCATGCTGAACACCCCGTCGGTCACCACCAGCGTATTGCCGGTGGCCTTCTCCAGGCGTTTGGCCAGACTGACCGCGTCGTTGTGCAAATAGCGATTGAAGCGCGCCCCCGACAACAGCCCCGCATCGAGCAATGACGCATGATTGAGCCGGTCTTCAAGCACGGTGTCGCCCTGCCCGACCAGCGCGGTGACCGCGCCCAGGTTAGCCATGTAACCGGTGGTAAACAGCAGCGCACGCGGGCGCCCCGTCAGGTCGGCCAAGGCTTCTTCGAGCGCGTGATGCGGGCCGCTATGACCGATCACCAGGTGCGACGCACCGCCGCCGACACCCCAACGGGCGGCACCGGCACGCCAGGCTTCGATCACCTGCGGATGATTGGCCAGGCCCAGGTAATCGTTGTTACAGAACGCCAGCAATGGCTTGCCGTCGACCACCACTTGCGGACCTTGCGGGGACTCAAGCAATGGACGCTGGCGATAGAGATTTTCGGCACGACGGGCAGCAAGACGCGCGCTGAGATCGAAAGACATGCAGACCTCGCGATTGAGAAATGAACATCACCTCCCGTAGGAGTGGAGTGGTCAGACAGCTGCGTTGTAGAACTGCTCGCTGCTTTTCTGTTCGACCAGCGCCTGCTCGATAGCCGCCTGATGCACTTCGTCGGCGTGTTCTTCGCGGGCTTCCGGCAGGATCCCCAAGCGCCCGAACAATTGCATGTCCTTGTCGGCCTGCGGATTGGCAGTGGTCAGCAGTTTCTCACCGTAGAAAATCGAGTTGGCGCCGGCGAAGAACGCCAGGGCCTGCATCTGTTCGTTCATCGTTTCACGGCCAGCGGACAGGCGCACGTGGGATTTCGGCATCAGGATACGTGCGACGGCGAGCATGCGGATGAAGTCGAACGGGTCGACGTCGTCGGCATTTTCCAGCGGTGTACCGGCGACTTTCACCAGCATGTTGATCGGCACCGACTCCGGATGCTCTGGCAGGTTGGCCAGCTGGATCAGCAGGTTGGCGCGGTCGTCGAGGGACTCGCCCATGCCGAGAATACCGCCCGAGCAGATCTTCATCCCCGAATCACGCACGTACGCCAGGGTTTGCAGGCGCTCACTGTAGGTACGGGTGGTGATGATGCTGCCGTAGAACTCAGGCGACGTATCCAGGTTGTGGTTGTAGTAGTCGAGGCCGGCCTGCGCCAGGGCTACGGTCTGCTCCTGATCGAGACGGCCGAGCGTCATGCAGGTTTCCAGGCCCATGGCCTTCACGCCTTTGACCATCTCCAGCACGTATGGCATGTCTTTGGCCGATGGATGCTTCCAGGCGGCGCCCATGCAGAAACGGGTCGAACCGATGGCCTTGGCGCGGGCAGCCTCTTCGAGGACCTTCTGCACTTCCATCAGTTTTTCTTTTTCCAGGCCGGTGTTGTAGTGACCGGACTGCGGACAATATTTGCAATCTTCCGGGCAAGCGCCGGTTTTGATCGACAGCAGGGTCGACACCTGGACGCGATTGGCGTCGAAGTGCGCGCGGTGCACCGTCTGCGCCTGGAACAACAGGTCGTTGAATGGCTGAACGAAGAGTGCTTTGACTTCGGCCAAAGACCAGTCATGACGCAGGTTTGCAGTGGTGCTGGCGCTCATGGGCGTTTCCTTGTTTATGCTTGGCAAGCGGCTGTGGAACGCAATATCCACAGACGCGACACGGATGTTCGGCATATTTAAGGAAGAGTTATGCGCTGTCAACCGCGATACAAAGGGCAGGTTTACATCTGGTTAAAAAACGAACAGACCTGTTTGCTCTGCGATGAGCTGTCAGATACCTCTCAAGCCATTTGCACGCCCTGTGAAACCGAGCTGCCCTGGCTCGGCGATCATTGCCAGGTCTGCGCCCTGCCCTTGCCCGTGGCGGGTCTCACCTGCGGCCAGTGTTTGAAGGATCCGCCGGCCTTCGAGCAGGTCATTGCGCCCTGGACCTACAGCTTTCCGCTCGACAGTTTGATCACCCGTTTCAAACACTCGGCAAAGTGGCCGTATGGCCGTCTGCTTGCCGAACTTCTTGCACAATCCCTGCAACATCGCTTCGATGAAGGCCTTAAGCGGCCCGACGCATTGGTGCCGGTGCCCCTGGCCCGCAAACGGCTGCGCGAGCGAGGTTACAACCAGGCAGCGATGCTCGCCCGCTGGCTCAGCGACAGCCTGGAGATTAACTCCGACGCAAACCTGTTGAGACGAACCCCGCACACCCCCGCGCAACAGGACCTCGACCCCAAAGCCCCCGGCGTCAACGACCTCTACCTCGCCGTCTCCGCCGA
>CAYNGZ010000107.1:0-4377 GCA_964396695.1 uncultured Pseudomonas sp. | reverse complement strand
AGAAATTCTTCCCGGCGATCATGCTCGAGATTTGCCGAAACAGCTTCTGGACCACAAGGCGGTAAAGCAGAACCGGCTCAGAGCTTTCGAGCTGATGCCGGGGGCGCAGATCAAGGGTCGCCACCTGGCGCTGGTCGACGACGTGCTGACCACCGGCGCCACCGCACAAAGCCTGGCTCGCCTGCTGATCGGGGCTGGCGCAGCGCGGGTCGACGTTTATTGCCTGGCGCGCACACCAAAACCCGGGGAGCTGACTTGACTCTCGCGCCCCAAGCCGCCAACGTCCAAATCCTTCACTACCCGTTTGCAGCCTCTTACCATGTCCTTGCCCACATTGTTGTCCCAGCACATCGTCCGTCGTCCGCAGCGCATAGCCTTGCTGCAACACATCGCCGAACAAGGCTCGATTACCCGCGCCGCGAAAAGTGCCGGGATGAGCTACAAAGCGGCATGGGACGCGATCGACGAGCTGAACAATCTGGCGCAAAAACCACTGGTGGAGCGCAGCGTCGGCGGCAAGGGCGGCGGTGGCGCAAAGTTGTCCAGTGAAGGTGAGCGGGTGCTACGCCTTTATCAGCGCCTGCAAGCCTTGCAGGCACAGGTGCTGGAAGCCGCCGAAGACGCCAGTGACCTCGATTTGCTCGGGCGCCTGATGCTCAGGACCAGTGCGCGTAATCAACTACATGGCACCGTCGCGGCCATCGACACTCACGGCCGTAACGATTTGATCAGCCTGGAACTGGCTGCCGGGTTGACCATTCAGGCTCAGATCACCCACGACAGCACCCTGCGTCTGGAACTGGAAACGGGCACGGAAGTGGTGGCGCTGATCAAGGCTGGCTGGCTCGATTTACTCGGGGTCGAGCAACTTGCAACACCCGGACACAATTGTCTGAAGGGCATTGTCGAGGAGATTCTCGACGCCGAAGATGGCCCCAGTGAAGTCCGAATCACCCTGCCCAATGGTCAGACACTATGCGCACTGGCCGAACCGCAGCACCTCAAAACCCTGGGTTTGAGCACCGAAAAGGCCGTCCAGGTGCAGTTCTCGCCCTCGAATGTTTTGCTCGGCACACCGCTCTGACTCAGGCCAGAAGCTACGGATTGGCGGCGTTCCTCAGCCGCGCAACTGCAACATTTGTGTCATAGACGCTCCTTAAGGTGGCTGCAAAAACCAGCAGGGAGCCTGATGTGAGCCTATTAGAAGAAAACCAAGCCACCAACCTCGAAACAATCGTCGGCCTCAGTCGTCGTGGTTTTATCAGTGCTGGCGCCCTCTGTGGTGCGGCGATGTTCCTCGGTGGCAACCTGCTGAGCCGCAGCGTACTGGCTGCCAGTGTCAGCGCAGGTTCTAGCAAACTGCTGGGCTTCGACAGCATTGCGGCCGCCACCCACGACACCATCACCCTGCCGCCGGGTTACACATCCTCGGTGCTGATCAGTTGGGGCCAGCCACTGCACAAGAACGGCCCGGCCTTCGACCCGAGTGGCAATGGCAGCGCCCAGGCCCAGGAAGTCCAGTTCGGTGACAACAACGACGGGATGAGCCTGTTCGCCTTCCCCGGCGACGACAATCGCGCGCTGATGGCGATCAACAACGAATACACCAATTATCGCTACCTCTATCCCCACGGCGGCATGCCGCAGTCAGCCGAAGAAGTGCGCAAAGCGCTGGCCAGCGAAGGCGTGTCGGTGATCGAAGTGCAGCGTAAAAACGGCCAATGGCAATTCGTTCAAGGCTCGCCCTACAACCGCCGCATCCACGGCAACGCGCCGTTGCATTTGAGTGGCCCGGCCGCAGGCCATGAACTGATGAAAACCGGCGCCGACAAGGCCGGCAAGAACGTGCTTGGAACCTTCCAGAACTGCGCCAATGGCAAGACGCCGTGGGGCACATATCTGACCTGCGAAGAGAACTTCACTGACTGCTTCGGCAGCAGCGATCCCGAACATAAATTCAACGCCGCACAAAAACGCTACGGCGCATCGGTCGCCAGTAAAGAGATCAACTGGCATCAACACGACCCGCGCTTTGACCTGGCGAAAAACCCCAACGAGCTCAACCGACACGGCTGGGTGGTGGAAATCGACCCGTTCGACCCGCAATCGACCCCGGTCAAACGCACCGCCCTGGGCCGTTTCAAACACGAAAACGCAGCCCTGGCCGAAACCCACGACGGTCGCGCAGTGGTGTACATGGGCGATGATGAGCGCGGTGAGTTCATCTACAAATTCATCAGCCGCGACAAGATCAATCACACAAACCCCAAGGCCAATCGCGACCTGCTGGACCACGGTACGTTGTACGTCGCACGTTTCGATGCGGGTGACAGCAACCCCGACCATCCAAAGGGTCAGGGCCAGTGGATCGAACTGACTCACGGCAAGAACGGTATCGACGCCAGCAGCGGTTTTGCCGATCAGGCCGAAGTGCTGATTCACGCACGCCTGGCCGCCAGCGTCGTCGGCGCGACGCGCATGGACCGCCCGGAATGGATCGTCGTCAGCCCGCAAGACGGTCAGGTTTATTGCACCCTGACCAACAACGCCAAGCGTGGTGAAGACGGGCAACCGGTGGGCGGACCGAACCCACGGGAGAAAAACGTCTATGGGCAAATCCTGCGCTGGCGCACCGAGCGTGACGACCACGCGTCGCTGACGTTCGACTGGGATCTGTTCGTGGTAGCGGGTAACCCGAGCGTACACGCCGGGACAGCGAAAGCCGGCTCCTCGAACATCACGCCACACAACATGTTCAACAGTCCGGACGGTTTAGGCTTCGACAAGGCCGGTCGCCTGTGGATTCTCAGCGACGGGGACTACAGCAACGCCGGCGACTTCGCTGGCATGGGTAACAATCAGATGCTTTGCGCTGATCCTGCGACCGGAGAGATCCGCCGTTTCATGGTCGGCCCGGTGGGCTGCGAAGTGACCGGCATCAGCTTTTCACCGGACCAGAAGACCTTGTTTGTCGGCATCCAGCATCCGGGGGAAAACGGTGGCTCGACCTTCCCCGAGCATTTGCCGAACGGTAAGCCGCGCTCATCGGTGATGGCGATTACCCGAGAAGACGGCGGGATCGTCGGCGCCTGACAGGCCCTCATCGCGAGCAGGCTCGCACACAGGCGATCTCCTGTGTGTCACCTATTGCGTACACACTGAAGATCCAATGTAGGAGCGAGCTTGCTCGCGATGGCGTCAGCAGGTTCGACACTCATCTCAAGCCCAACCACTAAAGTCGCCCCTTCTGCGCTACCATGTTTGGCCGGACGCGGCAGCCTGCTGCGCGCAGGAGTCAGCATGTCTCACCCGTTTGAAACACTTACCCCCGATCTGGTGCTCGATGCCGTAGAAAGCATCGGCTTTCTCAGCGACGCCCGCGTCCTCGCGCTGAACAGCTATGAAAACCGTGTGTATCAGGTTGGCATCGAAGATGGCGAACCGCTGATCGCCAAGTTCTACCGTCCGCAACGCTGGACCAACGACGCCATTCTCGAAGAGCACCGCTTCACCTTCGAACTCGCCGAGTGCGAAGTGCCGGTCGTCGCCCCGCTGATTCACAACGGTGAAAGCCTGCACGAACACGCCGGCTTCCGTTTCACCCTGTTCCCGCGTCGGGGCGGCCGTGCGCCCGAACCGGGCAATCTCGATCAGCTCTACCGTTTGGGCCAATTGCTTGGCCGCTTGCACGCAGTAGGCGCCACCCGCCCCTTCGATCACCGCGAAGCGTTGGGGGTCAAAAACTTCGGCCATGATTCGCTGACCACCCTGCTCGAAGGCAATTTCATACCGCGCAGCTTGCTGCCGGCCTACGAGTCAGTTGCCCGCGACCTGCTCAAGCGCGTGGAAGAGGTCTACAACGACACGCCGCACCAGAACATCCGCATGCACGGTGACTGCCACCCCGGCAACATGATGTGCCGTGACGAGATGTTCCATATCGTCGACCTCGACGACTGTCGCATGGGGCCGGCCGTGCAGGACCTGTGGATGATGCTCGCCGGTAATCGTCAGGAATGTCTCACTCAGTTGTCGGAACTGATGGACGGCTACAGCGAGTTCCACGACTTCGACTCCCGTGAATTGGCACTGATCGAGCCGTTGCGTGCCCTGCGCCTGATGCACTACAGCGCCTGGCTGGCGCGGCGCTGGGATGACCCGGCGTTCCCCCGCAGCTTTCCGTGGTTTGGCAGCGAACGTTATTGGGGCGACCAGGTGCTGGCATTGCGTGAACAACTGGCGGCGCTCAACGAAGAACCGTTGAAGCTTTTTTAATGTGAAGATCAAAAGATCGCAGCCTGCGGCAGCTCCTACAGATTATCCGCGTAGGAGGGGCCGCCCCCTCTTCGAGGCCGCGCTGTCGCGCAAGGAACATGG
>CAYNGZ010000106.1:0-15987 GCA_964396695.1 uncultured Pseudomonas sp. | reverse complement strand
GGAGCGCCGAACTGCCCCGAGGGCAGTGCCTTGAACGTGCAGTCCTGGGACAGTTCCGTCTCATGGTTCGACTGTTGGTGCCGCTGGCTCTTGTACCAGACGTCGACGTTGCATTCACCGGGAGCGTTGATGCCACCATCGTCGACCACATAGGGGCCGCCGGCAGCATGGGCTTTGGAAGACAGGGTCAGCAGGAGGGAGACGCTAACGGCCATTGCGACAAACAGAAGGTTCTGCCGCATGACCCCACGTTTGTGGGGAGACAAATCATGAAAAAAAGCAGTGAATGAATCGGCCTCAACGGCCCGCGCAGTGATTTTCGAGTGGGCAGTCCGGACGGTGCGGCAAGGTGTGTAATTTGGCATGATCGACCTTGAATACGTGTTCACGGAAACGCTCCTCATGCTTATGACGAGGAAGGTTTGCGATGGCTAAGGTTAATATGTTCAACAATGAGGCCGTGTTCGAGTATTGAGTGTTACAACTAGGTTCTTCGGTCATCTTTGACGCTCCTGGTCTTTCATTAAAGGCAACAGCAAGGTGCTGGCACCCGACTTTGCCAGACAGTTTTAATTTCATTTTGTGACAACTTTATTTCATCCTTAAACTTCAACCTCCCTGCAACAAAACCGGCCTTACGACCCATACGAGCCGCTCAAGACAGCCGCTATCATAAAAAAATCCGCCACACATACTGATACAATTAACTGAACATCGGCGAGCTTAGTTCTGATAAGCGCACACAGAAATGAGCACTGTCCAAGTGTTTGATCAGCAATACCCTCTCAACTAAATAGCCGCTCTTTGTTTGCAGCCGAGTATATCCATCGAATGACGGACTTGTCCGCCGCCAATAGGGAATGCTCGCTGTTTTCTGAATGATGTTCAGGTAGCCGACAGAAAAACCCAGGGGACTTGTTAGTTGCCGCAGTCGAAAACAAAGCCCCCCTCCTGTTACCGGGAGAGGGGCTTTGTTGTGGGCGCAAAACCAGTGACAACGGTCACTGGCCCGATACGGTTCAGAGGTTTTTTTCGTCAATCCCTGCTTGCAGCACCTGGGTGTCGTAGTGACCACCGGCGCTCAGCGGGCCGAGGTTGAACTTGCGATCCTTGGCCGTGGCGGCGTCAGGCGTTTGGGTGAGTTCATCCTTGGCGCCGGTCGCCAGATTGACCGGTGACTTGGACAGATTGAGCCCGACATCGGCGCGGTAGTCGCTGCCACTGAGGCGGGTACTGGTGACCCTGGAGCCGCCCAGATCCACCGAACCTTCCTTGGCAGAAATCCGCGCACCGGTCAGTTGTGTCTCCCCGCCTACCCGAAGGTCGACGCCTTGGCTGCCGCTGATGCCGGACGCCTGGGTGACGCTGCTCTTGCTGGTGTGGCTGACGTCCAGGTACAGCGTCGGGGTGTACGAGGTTTCACCGCTCTTGTCGCCAAACAACGCGCTTTGCGTTGCATCGGCGACCTTGGTGCCGGCCGTGTCTTTCTCGTTGAGCGAGTAGCTGCCACTGCGGGTCAGTGAGTCCTTGGCCAAGGCCAGGCCCTCAACGCCTTTATCGACGGCGGTTTCCAGCGTGCCGCGATGGCTGTCGAAAACCTCCTGGGCCTTGCCCTCGACCTTGTCCTTGAGCGGACCGGTGGTCTTGGCCAGTTTGCCGACAGCGCCCGGCTGGTTCTTCTCTGCGTTCAAACGCAGATCGATGCCGACCTTGACGCCGCTCTCATGGTCTTGACGGCTCTCGACCGTGAGATCACCGCCGACCTGGCCACCGACCTGTTTCGCATCGATGCGGGCACCGGCCAGATGGGTATCGCCAGCGCTGTTCAGCACCACGCTGTCAGCCTGGATGTGGCTGTTTTTCTGGGTGGTGCCGGTGCGGTTGTCGACGTCGATTTTTGCCCGTGCGTCGAAGCCGTGACCGCTCTTGGCAACATCCTGAGTATTGGTCGCCGACGGCGTAGACTGGTCCGCATTACCGCCGGCGCCCAGGGTCAGCCCCCAGTTGTTGACCGCCTGGGTCGATTGCGCCGACTCCTGATAGATCCCGCCCTGTTGCGCATCCAGGGTCACGCTCGGCGCACTGACCTGAGTGCCTTGCAGGTGGATCGCGTCAGCGGCGCTGGAACCACTGCTCAGCAGGACCGTGCCCTGACTGTTCAGGCTACCGCCCTTCACGCCTTGGCTGTTTTCACCGACCCGACCGATGTTGAAATTGGCGCTCAGGTTGCCGTTCAGGCCACTGCTTTGCTCGGTGCTGCTTTTACCGCCACCGACCGTGAGGCCACCGCCCAGATTGCTGCCATTGGCGCTGTGAGTATCCGTCGCGGCTTGCAGATCGAGCTTGCCACCGGCGTTCAGCGAGATATCAGCTGTCTTGTTCACCACCGTGCCGATGGTGGTGCCTTGCAGCACTTGATCACCGCCACTGCTCAGTTGCACCGGACCTTTGCCCTGAATACTCGCGACGCGGGCCTGGCTGTCCTGAGTCTGGTTGGCCTTGTGATCGAGTTGGAAACCGGCGCCAAGGTTGACGTTGGTGCCTTCGGCGCCGGGATTGGTGCCAACCATCAGCAAGGCATCGCCACGCAGGCTGGAGGTGTTGCCGCTCTGACGGTCATTGGCCTGGTTCAGTGCCAGATCGCCGCCGGTCTTGATCGCCACACCGCCCTGCCCGCCGTTGAACTGACTGCCTTCGTACTGGCCGTCACCGCGCAGATCGATCTTCACGCCCTGATTGCCGGCGTAGCTGCCAACCACGGCTGTGGAGCTGGACCCGGAAGTCTGGCTGCTGCCGCCCGCCCCGCTGCCGCGCACGTTCACGTCTTCACCGGTGGTGGTGTAGACGCGAACGCCCACCTTGGCATCCACCGCTTGTTCGCTGCTTTCGTGAGTGTTGGCCGCCGCCGTCGCGACCTGGCTGTCGGCCTTGATGGTCAGGCCGCCATCGGTTGCACGGTATTGCGTGCCCTGATCCTTCAACTCACCGGCCACCTGAACCTCAACGGCACCGCCCTTGAACTGGCTGACCACTGCGTTGCTGTTTTGCTCGCTATGGCTGTTGTTCGAATGACCGACCTCGACATCGATGCCGACATTCGGCTGCGTGAGGTTATCCAGCAAACCCGGTTGCTGAACCTTGCTCTGGGCGGCTCCTTCGATGGCTTTGGCGATGGGACGGGCGATGCCTTTGTACTCGACGTTGGCACCAACATCGGCCGACCAGTTGCTCTCCTTGTGGGAACTGCTGTCGGTGTTGTTGGCAGCCTGATTATCGACCTGCCCTGCCGTGACCTGCAGTGTCGAGCCGGCCGTCACCTGAGCGCCCTGGGTGGTCAACGTGCCGTTGCCGGCGTTGATGTGCAGCTTGCCGCTACTCTCGACACCGGTCGTGCGGGCGGTGGTTTTGCTGTTGCTGTCCTGGCTGCTGCCGTGGGCGAAGTCCACCCCGCTGCCGGCGCGGTCCAGACCACCGGTGTAATAGAAACCGCCGCTGTTGCGGGTGGTGTCCGTGGTGCTGGAGGTGCTGTCGTGCTCGGCCAGCAGCGCAACGTTCTGCCCATTGAGGCTGACATCGCCGGCACTGGCCTTGACGTTGCTGCCTTTGAGGGTCAGATCGCCGCCCGCCGTCAGTTGGACGTTGGAACCGGTCAGGCTTTGGCCCTGCTGACGGGTTTCGCTGGCGGTGGTGGTTTGCTGCTTGTCCTCATAGTGCACACCCGCGCGGTACTGACCGGCATCCGGTGCGTTCTCTTTGGCGTAGGCATCGAAGCCACGGGTCTGGTTCGAGGTGCTGCTGTCAGCGGTGTTCTGAGCCGAGCTGACCGTGAGTTTGCCCGCCGCATCCGCGCTGAGCGAACCGCCAGCCGAGACATTCGCACCGACCACGTCGATGTCCTTGGCGCTCTTGAGCGCAAGGTTACTGTCGGAACTCAGCTGGCTGCTGACGGTGGTGCTGCCCTTGAGATTCTGGCGATTTTCATCCTTGGCGATACCAAAGAATTTGCTGTCCTTGTCATGGCTGTTGCTGTGCGAGGTGTTCTGCACGCCATCGATGGTCAGCGAACCGTTGTCGCTGATGACGCTGGCCTCGGTCCGACCACGCACCTGACTGCCGCTGATGCGGACCTCGTCAGCCTTGACGATCAACTTGCCGTCAGCATTCACCTTGCTGCCCTGATTCAGGGTCTTGCCCTGATCGGCGTCGCCGGTCTTGCCAAAGAACCCGCCACCGACCAGATCGCCCGAGTAACCATTCTTGCTGCTGCTTTGCGTACGGCTGGCGCTGCCGATGTCGACCTGTTTGCCAACCAGCTGAATATCGCCCTTGCTGGTCAGCTCCGCGCCTTGAGAAGCAAACAGCTCACCGCTGCGGATCGCAATGTTCTTGCCCGCCTTCAGCTGGCTGGTAACGCTGCGTTGCTCTTCGCTGCGGTTGTCCCAGTCGGCTTTCCACAGGTGCTTGCGGTGCTTGCCCTGATCGGTCTGGGTACGGGTTTCAGTCGCTGCCGTGAGACGCAGATCAGCACCGCTGTCGACCTTCAGGGTTTCGCCGGCCTCGACCTTGGCAGCCTTGAGTTCGGTGCTGGCGCCGGATAAGAGTTCGGCATTCTTACTGGCCACGATCTGGCTGCCGTGCTGGCGCGAGTCGCTGTCGGTCTGGGTCCGGTCGTAGGTTTCCCAGGTGATGCCGATGGTGCTGTTGTTCCAGTTCTCACGTTTTTCCTGAATCTTGCGCGCTTCGACGCTGCTCAACGTAAGGTTGCGCCCGGCGTCGAGCTTGACGTTGCGGCCACCGACATCGGCCGCCGCCAACGTCAGGTCCTTGTCACTGTGCAACGCGACATCACCCTCACTGCTGCGCACCCCACTGCGGGTGACGTCGAGGCTGTTGGGCAGTGCCTGGCCACTGATCTGCAAATCACCCGAGGATTGAATCTTCACGCCGTCACGGCCTTCAACCTGCACCGGGCCGACCCGCACACCGGCGCCTTCGGCGGTGCTGACAATGTTGATACGCCCCGCTTGCATGGCGCCGAACAGGCTGGCATCGATGCGCGAATCCTGAGTGGTGCCGGCCGGGTCGACGCTGCGCACCTGGCCACTGGCGTAATCCAGCTGATTGCGGCCCACGGTCAGGTTCAACTGATCGCGAGCGTCGATGCGGCCCTGGCTGTCGATGCGCGGAGCGATCAGGTTGATGCTGCCTTCACGGTTCTTCAGGCCCTGACCCTGGATCTGCAATTGACCGGTGGCGTCACGCGTAGTGAGCCCCTGCAATTTGCCGTCGTTCAGCTCAGGGCGACCGACCACCAGATTGGCATTCGGGGTGTTGATGAAGCTGCCGCCATTGACCGAGATACCGTTCGGGTTGGCCAGCACGTAGTCGGCCGAGCGCCCGAAAATTTCCTGGGCACCGTTGACGGCCGAGGCGTTACGGCTGATCACTTCGTTGAGGATCACGCTCGCCGCCTGCCCCTGAAACTGCGGGTTGGCGGCCAACTGCCCGGCAAGCTGCGACTGCCCGGCTTGCAGGGCGTTGTTCAGCACCAACCCCTGACGGTCGACGTTGTAATCGAGAAACTGGTTATGCGACAGACCCGCGCCGTTGGGCGCGACGATATTGACGATCGGCACACCGGCCTGATTTTGCAGTTGTGGGGTGCCGCCAGGGCCAGGGGCGACCGTCAGGCCACCGGCAAACGCTTGAGGCAATTGTGCAACGAGCAACAGGCTGGCAATCGCCCAACGCAATTTGCCCCGAGGGGAAAGGTGAAACGCGAACTTTTCTATCGGCATGAGAACCTCTCAATAAATGGGCTGGATCCGGTTGCGCGTTGGGAAGTCGCCGTTGCTGTCGCGCTCAGATACAGCGGCTGTTTCAGGCTGTCGAACGGGGTGGTTTTCATATCTGCAGGCCCAGGCGCATCAGCCAGGTTTCTGGCTCATGGATAAAACCTTTGGGTGTGTTGAGGCTGCGTTGGTAATCGATGTCGACTTGCAGGTTTTTCCAGCTCAGGTTGAGCCCGGCACTGGCGCCGCTCAGCCGTTGGCCTTGAGCGCCGTGATCGGCCTTGAGCCAACCATTGTCCAGGCCAAGGCGTGGGGTGATTTGCACGGGCAGACCACTGTTGAACGGCAGGCGCAAGGTGTTTCGCCAGATCGCCCCGGTGGCGCCGGATGCGCTGTTTTCGCGGTAGCCGCGAACCGCGGAATCGTCGGTGCCCAGCAGTTGTTCGATGGCGGGCAGCGGATCGGGGCTGTATTGCAGCGAGAGCTGGCTCTGCCACTGCCAGGCTTGCCCGGCGAACTGGCCATTGCGCCACTGACTGAGGTTGGCGCGGTATTTGCGAAACTGCGCTTTGGGCAGGTTGCTGTTCTGGCGCTGGGCATCGTCATCGGCGCCCCACCCATGCAGCCCCTGGGCGTAATTGATGTCCAGGTTCCACACCGCACTGTTGAGCCAGAACAGGTTCAACCCGGCTTCGGCCACGGTCAGCGTCGGGCTTTGAATGTCCAGCCGGTTGTTTTCGAAATAACTGTCGACGTCCTTGTGCGCCAGTTGCAGGCTGGCGCTGAGCTGATGGCCCTGATCACGCCACAACACACGGTCGGTGCGCAGGCTGAGCTGGTCGGTCTGCCCGGTGCTGTAGAGGGTGCTTTGGGGCAATTTGAATGGCGCACGGTATCCGGCATGACTGGCGAACAGGCTGTACGTCCAGTAACCGTAAGGAATGGCGTAATACAGACTGGCGTTACGGCTGTAGCGCGGGCCGTGGTTGAGGGTGTCGCTGAGATTGAGGCTGAGCAGGTCGTTGAGCTGCAACGGGCTGTCCAGGCTCAGGCTCAAAGTGTCGCGATCGCGTCCGGTGCTGGCGCTGCCAAGGTTGTCCAGGCCCAGCCCCAGCGCCCACCGCGAGGCCCCACGGCTGCGTGAACGCAAAATGATGCGCGTGGCTCCGGGTTGACTGCCCGGCGCGATGTCAGCCGTCAGATCGAGCGAGCGCAAGCGGTTCAACTGATCCAGGCCCTGCTCCAGATCGCGCAGGTTCAACGGCTTGCCGAGCATGCCGGGAAAGGCCCCGCCCAGTGAAACCGGCAAGCGCTGATCCAGCAGTTCGATGGACTCGACGTAACCTTCATCAACCCGGATATCCAGCGACTGACCGGCCGCCGGGGCACTGACCAGGTACGGTCGACTGGCGATGTAACCGGCGTCCACGTACAAGCGGGTAATCGTCGCCAGCAGATGATTGATCTGGCCAACCCCCATGCACGAAGCGATCTGCGGCTTGAGCCGTTCATGCAGCTCACGGCTGCTCAGCAAGGTGACACCACCAATGCGTGTCCCGCTCAAGGGCCAGCAGCGTTCATCGGCAGTGACCTGCGCGGGCAACGTCGGGGTAACGGACGCAGGGCCAAAACTGCCGCGTTCCAGTTGGCGGCGACGTTGCTCCAGTTGCAGTTGTTGGAGATCGCGTTGTTGCTGCTGTTGTTGACGCAGGACTTCCTGACCGGGCTCCACGGGTTCGGCAGCGTGAAGCGCAACAACGTTCAGGCTCAGCAGCGCAGCCAGCAGGCGTGGAAAAAACGGAGTGGAAAAACGCGGCACAACGGAAAGCGAAAACGGCACTCAACATCCTTGCATTCGATTGACTGGCCTAATGCCACGCCATTAATAAGCGTGATAGTCAAACCCTGACTACACAAATGCAAGACGCTGCCTACGCAGTATTTAATAATTAAACATCACTACAGTTTTCGCCGATCAGCCCGTATGGCGCGCTCGCCAACCCCAAAACACTGCCAGAACACCCCGCCTCAACAGCGTTCAGCCCACGATGACCGGCAACTGACGAATGACCGGAAAAATCAATTGCCAGGAAATATTATTTGCATCATATTACACCCGTAATAACAACTGATATCCCACAGGGGGATTGCCATGTCCAGCCTGAATGCCGTTGATCCCTCCCTTGCCGTGATACCCGCGCGCCCTCCTCTGCTCAAGCGTTTACTGCTGACCATTGCGGGTGTTGTCGCTCTGGTGTTGATCGCGCTGTACGGTTCGCACTGGTGGACCAACGGCCGCTTCATCGAAGAAACCGACGATGCCTACATCGGTGGCGACGTGACGGTGATCGGGCCCAAGGTCGCAGGCTATGTCGAAGAAGTGCTGGTGACCGACAACCAGCGCGTCAAGGCCGGAGACCTGTTGATTCGCCTCGATTCGCGGGACTATCGCGCCAGTCTGGCCAAGGCCGAAGGTGCCGTGGCGGCTGAGGAAGCCCTGCTGGCCAACCTCGATGCCACCGAGCAATTGCAGCACGCGGTGATCGGCCAGGCCCGCGCCGGGATCGATGCCGCAGGCGCGGAAACTGCCCGCTCGCGGGATGACAATGCCCGCTACAAAAAACTGGTCGGCAGTAATGCAGTGTCGGTAGAAAGCGCTCAACGCGCCGATGCCACCTTCAGGACCGCTCAGGCGCAGAGTGCCCGGGCACAAGCCCAGTTGCTCGCGACGCAACGGCAGCTGGACGTGATCGCGACCCGCAAGCAACAGGCCAGAGCGGCGTTGATGCAGGCACGCGCCGAACGTGATCTGGCGCAGTTGAACCTCGGCTACACCGAACTGCGCGCGCCAGTCGACGGCGTGATCGGCAACCGTCGGGCACGGGTTGGCGTCTATGCCCAGGCGGGTTCGCAATTGCTTTCAGTGGTGCCGGCCAGCGGCCTGTGGGTCGATGCCAACTTCAAGGAAGATCAGTTGGCGCACATGGTGCCCGGCCAACGCGTGAGTATTCATGCCGACGTGCTCTCGGGGCGCGAATTCCACGGCCATCTGGACAGCCTGGCACCGGCCACCGGCGCGCAGTTCAGCGTGCTGCCACCGGAAAACGCCACCGGCAACTTCACCAAGATCGTCCAGCGGGTGCCGGTGCGCATCCTTCTTGATCCGGCCGATGGCGTACTCGGTCAGTTGCGTCCAGGACTGTCGGTGACCGCATCGGTGGACACCAAAACCGCGCCCAAGGATTCGACCGTTGCCGTAGCCCAGGCCAGCACACCATGAGCCGCGCCCTCACCCCGCCGGCCGTGCCGTTCAATGCCGCGCACATGGCAACGGCGACCAAGGTATTTGCCTTCGCCACGATGTGCATCGGCATGTTCATCGCGCTGCTGGATATCCAGATTGTGTCGGCCTCGTTGCGTGACATCGGCGGCGGGCTCTCGGCCGGCACCGACGAAACCGCCTGGGTGCAGACCAGCTACCTGATCGCCGAAATCATCGTTATTCCGCTGTCAGGCTGGTTGTCGCGAGTGTTTTCCACCCGTTGGCTGTTCTGCGCCTCAGCGGTTGGTTTCACCGTGGCCAGCCTGCTCTGCGGCGCGGCCTGGAACATCCAGAGCATGATCGCCTTCCGTGCCCTGCAAGGCTTTCTCGGCGGTTCGATGATCCCGCTGGTGTTCACCACGGCGTTTTTTTTCTTCACTGGTAAACAACGGGTCATCGCCGCCGCGACCATTGGCGCGGTGGCCTCGTTGGCGCCGACCCTGGGGCCGGTGATTGGCGGCTGGATCACCGACGTGTCGTCCTGGCACTGGCTGTTCTACATCAACCTGGTGCCGGGGATTTTCGTCGCCGTTGCGGTGCCGATGCTGGTTAAAATCGACCAGCCGGAATTGTCTCTGCTCAAGGGCGCGGATTACCTGAGCATGATCTTCATGGCGCTGTTTCTCGGTTGCCTGGAATACACCCTGGAAGAAGGTCCGCGCTGGAACTGGTTCAGCGATCAGACGATGCTGATCACCGCGTGGATCTCCGGGCTGGCAGGCCTGGCGTTCATCGGCCGGAGCTTGCACGTGGACAACCCGATCGTCGATTTGCGGGCGCTGAAAGACCGCAACTTTGCCCTCGGCTGCTTCTTTTCATTCGTCACCGGGATCGGCCTGTTCGCGACCATTTACCTGACGCCGCTGTTTCTCGGCCGGGTACGCGGTTATGGCGCACTGGACATTGGTCTGGCGGTATTTTCCACCGGGGTGTTCCAGATCATGGCGATTCCGCTGTATGCCTTTCTGGCCAACCGCATCGACCTGCGCTGGATCATGATGACCGGCCTTGGGCTGTTCGCCTTATCGATGTGGGATTTCAGCCCGATCACCCATGACTGGGGCGCCAGGGAGTTGATACTGCCGCAAGCCTTGCGCGGGATTGCCCAGCAACTGGCGGTGCCGCCGGCGGTCACGCTGACATTGGGCGGGTTGGCCCCGGCGCGGCTGAAGCACGCGTCGGGGTTATTCAATCTGATGCGTAACCTGGGAGGCGCGATCGGCATCGCCGCCTGCGCAACGATCCTCAATGACCGCACCAACCTGCATTTCACTCGGCTGGCCGAACATCTGAACAGCAGCAATGAAGCGCTGAACCAATGGCTGTCACAGGTCGGCAGCAATTTCGCCGCCCTGGGTCAGAACGGCGACGCGGGCGTGACTGCCAGCCTGCACCAATTGTGGCTATTGACCTACCGCGAAGCCCAGACGCAAACCTATGGCGACGCGTTCCTGATGATCATGGTCTGCTTCATTATCGCGACGCTGATGGTGCCCTTGATGCGCAAGGTTCAAGCACCGGCCGCGCCGTCAGCAGACGCGCATTGATTCAGGCCTGAGGCATTTTGCGAAAGCCTACAGCGAGGCGGTTCCAGCTGTTGATGGTGCTGATCGCCACGGTCAGGTCGACCATTTCCTTGGGCGTGAATTGCGCGGCGACCATTTCGTAGTCTTCGTCCGGGGCGTGGGTCAGGCTGAGCTGGGTCAGGGATTCGGTCCAGGCCAGGGCCGCACGCTCGCGGTCGCTGAAAAACGGGGCTTCGCGCCAGGCGGTAACGGCAAACAGGCGACGTGGGGTTTCACCCTCCTTGAGGGCATCGGCGGTGTGCATGTCGATGCAGAACGCACAGCCATTGATCTGCGAAGCGCGCAGTTTGACCAGTTCGATCAGCGACTTTTCCAGCGGCAGTTTTGCCACCGCGCCTTCCAGCGCGATCATGGCTTTGAGGGCATCAGGCGAGGCGGTGTAGAAATCGACACGAGATTGCATGGTCAGCTCCGTAGCAAATGGGGATGTGCCATACGTTAGCGCTGCCGGCCATTGGCACAAATAGCCAATTCTTCGGAAGTCGAGGTAGCCAATGTTCTGAGAGTCTAAAGCTCAATTTCACACGACCAATGCAACGAAGGCTATTGGTAGGCACACACCATAAAATCAGCGACGTTGAAGCATCTGGGCAACTTGATTCAACCTCACTCTAAACGCATTGAAGCTGGCCATATCTATTCGATGCGGATCGATTTCTCCCTCACTGATAGCGTGGTTAAGATCAGCCGCCGTTGAAAGGCCGTTGCGTGCCCGCGCCAGCTGATCTTTAAGTGGATTCAGCGAATCATCATTCCCCGACTCCTGCTCAAGCGCAGCGCAATGCTGATAGGCCGGTTCTCTACAAGCGCACAAGAGCCAAGCTTCTGACTTCGGTTGAGGAAGAATTGGAATTCCCAGTTCAGAATCTCCAGCCGCAAATCCCTCTAGCATCGATTGCCACTTGGCTTGCCACTCCCCCCTTCCTGACGACTGAGTTCCATCAGCGTCGCGGAATAGTACCGGGATAACAACGTCACCTGATTCGTCACCTAATTGCGCAGCTTTAAGCGCCAAGCGACGAGCGTTTTCGTAGTAGTACCCCGTTTCTTTAGATTTGCGCTTACCTGGCGCAGAAAATTGTCTACCACGACGTTTTTCCTCGATAGCAAGCAGCTCAGTTTTATGGACAAAAACCACTAATCCTGAATCGAGCAATGAAAACTGAAAGACCGATTCGAGCAGTTTGTCCAGAATCAGACATATGGGGCCATGGCTAAATACCGGGCCTTTGCCCCCATGCACTTGGTTACCAATATCGGAAGGACCTTCTCCACTGACAAGAAGCAGCATGGCCATTACTCCTTGGTCAAGTCTGCTATTTCCTCTGGAAGTCTCACTAAATCAGTATCAACAAACACTTCTCCGGGGCCCATTACCGTAAGTTTTTCTGCGACGGAAGGAATATCAAAAAAAGGAATAACACGTGTCTTACCTTCGTCGGTCTTATAAATAAGTTGCACGCCCGACCTAGCCACCTCGTCTTCCAGATAGTTCAGTATCATAGGGCTATGCGTTGTCACCATGACCTGATGAGGAATTCCCACTAAATAATCCAACAAAAACTCTATGAGCTCCGGATTAATTCCGTTTTCCACCTCATCAAACAATATAAAGCCGTGCACAGATAGTGTCTCGGCCAAAATAGCTATCATTCGAAGCATACCATCATTAATATGCTTAGCCTGCGTACTGAACGTTCCCGAATTATAAGTCTCTTGTATTCCTAGTGATTTCCAACCAGAATTTAACGACTTAATCTCAATCGAATGAAGCTTCGGGTAGTTCTTCCGCAACATATTGGAGAGAACTTGCAGTTGCTCTGGGTCCATCTGATGCAGAAAGGCCGAGAGCTTTTCTCCGGCAAAGCCGAGCGTGCCCCCACTATCACGTGCCTGCTTACGCAGGTACTGAGGAGACAGTGCATCCAGCGAAGTGATACCAGAAATAAAATGCTTTAACTCTACAAAACCTGCTGGAAGAAGAGACTCTTTGAACGCTGAAAAAAACGAACCTTGATACTCAAAACTAACCGGTCCACCACGAATTTTACGGGTTAATCCACCTTCAATTAATTCAAGTGTTTGATAACGACCATCTTCAACCTTGACCGAGTTCGAACCAAGCTCCCACGTTTCTTCCGTGCAACGCAAAAGTGATCGATTGAAACTAGCCTTCCAAACGGCCCGTTTACCTGCCACATCGAAAACCACCTCGAAACTTATATTACTGGCCTTGCTCAGCTTTGACTTCAAATCAATAGGCTTCCAGTCTCGATTCTTCAACCAACCTGAAATATCCCCTTTGATTTGTTGCGAGAGAAAATCCAATGCTTGCAAAATAGTAGACTTGCCGGAGCCATTCAAACCAATCAAGCACGCAAAATCTGCCAACTTCATTTCAAATCCGACCAAAGATTTGAAATTATCAATCTTAAACTCTTTTAAACGTATATCGTGCGAATCCAGCAACGAGTCTGCGGCTGATTCATTAGGAATCTGGTGATTGTCAGTCATGAATTTTCCTTGACCGGGAGTCGCGGCGAAATGCGGCTAATATAGGTCAGCTCAGCTGACCACTCAAGAATTTCCTGAATCCAGAGTTTTGGATCACTAGTCCCCATCGACCAGTAAAAACTCTGAACTATGTTTGTCAATAACGATACCCGGCTAATCTCTCAGCCTGAAAACGTCACCTAGAGGGTATGCGGAGCTTCTTCTCGATCCGGTATAGGGTGCCGAAAGTCTTGACAGAAAAGTCCTCGGACATGGAGTCGATTTACCTAGGGAGACGTCACAAGAGGCTACAGCGCCTTACGTCGCGACCTACACCTGCGCCAGAATCCGCCAGCTTGTGCGCTTTGGTCGTCGCCTCTATTGTTTCCGGGTCACTGCCCATCAGTGATCGGGTTTAGTAGCCCGGATAGGTTTCATCGGTAGCATAAGCGTCATTCAGTCAGGCATCCGCCTGCACTTGATGGTGGCTGTGCGCATGGCGCCCTCGGGCGCGCCGGTTTTCGATTCCTTCCCGGTCTACTAACTTGCGCACAGCTGCCACCCCTTCGTTTAGTAGCGAGATGGTTGCGGCCTTACTACTAAAGGAATGATGTCTATGTTCAAACCAACGCCGAATCCTCCCGAAACCGATCCGGTTTCCCCCTACGTATCTCTCGATTCAAAAGAACTACACGCCGCCGCGCACCGAGCACTCGACCATTACCTCGTGTTGCCGGAGACCAAGCAATTGTTAGCCGACCGACGTCCCGGCTGCATTTTCGTCATCGCCCCCGACGTCGACAGCGAAACCCTGCTGGCCCATGCCTGCGAGACCCTCGCCTCGGCGAATGTCATGGCCAGCGATCTGGCATTTGAACTCGAAGGCCCCAAGCGCAATACCGCGTTGGCGATTCAACAAATGATTTCTCTGGCCGAGTTGGCGGTGAATCGCGCACTGGATCACCTCGATCCACCGGAGTAACAGCAACCGTAGCAGCTGCCGAGCCCGCGAGGCTGCGTTCGAGGACGCAGTCCTCGCCATCCCTGTATACGCGGTTCACCTGAAAGAACGCATTGCCTGATCTTATGACTGCTTCGCAGCCGAATGCAGCCTCGTGAGCTCGGCAACTGCTACGGAGCGTGTGTAGCGGCTTAGCTGGTCGGTAGACCCGAACAACACAAAACCCGCCACCTTTTCACAAGGTTGGCGGGTTTTTGATTGCTCCCACGAGAGAACATTGTGAAGGTGTCGTCACGGGCTACGTCCGGCTACGCAACCACTGCAAGAAGCCCTTTTTCTCCACGACCTTCGGCACTTCCTGAGTCAGGGTTTGTGCCGTGTGCAAGCGGAAATCCAGCAACGCTTGCATGGCTTCGTTGATGTCGTGACGGGCGTCGAGACAGGGTTTGAGGTATTCCTTTTCGATCCGGTACAGGGTGCAGAACGTCTTGGCCGAAAAGTCCGCCTGCACCGACTTGTTCGAGAGAATCCCGGCTTCGCCGATCACCTCGCCCGGGCCCATGCGTCCGGCTTCGAACTTGTTGCCGCCTCGGCTCAAGGCGACCGAAACCACCCCGGACTCAATGATGAACAGGTGATCGCTGACCTCGCCGGCCGGCAGGATCATGTCCCCGGTGCGGAACGTGACGAGCTTCATATTCTGGCTGAAGGTGTCTTTTTCTTCCTGACGCAAGGTCGAGAAAATACTCGAACTTTCGAGCAACTGCCGTGGCCGCGAAAGGCCCGGCGGTGTTGCGATTTCTGCGGTCGACAACAGGCTGACACCCGAGGCGCGCAAATGCCGGAAAGCCAGGTCGAACAGCAGGTTGCGGACCATGCGCTTCTGATCCATCGAGACCACAAAACCGCTGATTTCGTACTCCGCCCCGGTGGAGCTGGAGCTTTTCAGCGCGACGCACGGCGCCGGTTTGCTCAACAGAAAACGGCAGCCCTCCATCGCCCGTTCCAGCGCTTCGATCACGGTGTGTGGCCGCGCATGCGGGCTGATTTGCAAGCTGATCGAAATGCCGAATATGTCGCTGGGCCGGCTGAAGTTGATGATCTTGGCCTTGGCCGCCAACGAGTTGGGAATCACCGCCATGCTGCCCTGTGAGGTTTGCAGCCGCGTGGCCCGCCAATCGATGTCGGTGACCCGGCCTTCAGTACCGTCGATGGAGATCCAGTCATCCAGTTGATAAGGCTTGGTGGTGTTGAGCACGATGCCGGAAAACACATCGCTGAGCGTGCTCTGCAATGCCAGGCCGACGATGATTGCCAGGGCACCGGAGGTCGCGAGCACGCCTTTGACCGGCAGGTCGAGCACATACGCGAGGGCCGCAATGATCGCGATCAGGAAAATCACCGCGCCGAGCAGATCCTGCAAAAGCCGACCGGTATGCCCGACCCGTTGCATCATCACCGTGCCGAGCAATACCGTCAGGGTCCGCGCGCCAAACAGCCACCAGCCGATCTGCAATCCGGTCGCGGCCAGGTGCAGCGGCACGTTTTCCGGCCAGGGCGCCACTTCCATAGGGTTCATGCCTTCATTGAACAGCACGACGCTGAACAACGAAAAAATCATCACCCGGCTGACCAGTTGCCAGTGACTGGCACTGATCAACCGCCACAGCAGGATGTCGACCAGAATCAGTGCCAGGGCGCAGAACATTGGGTGATCAGTAAGCAGTGACAACATCAAGCAACTCCAGCAAAGCCAATAGCGCGAAGATGCCATAGATTGTAATTGGATGGACTCGCCCACGCCGAGGCGTCAATGCGCCACGGTGGCAGTCT
>CAYNGZ010000105.1:0-16016 GCA_964396695.1 uncultured Pseudomonas sp. | reverse complement strand
AACCAGGGTGTACTGCTCGGTGCCCACTTAGGTCAGTGGCCAGATGTTGGGCGTGGTCGTGCTGGTCAGCAGGTCGAAGTAGGAACCTTCTTTCAGGAACTTCGTGGAGAAGGTCGCGAACGGGCCAAACAGGATCACGCGCTTGCCATCCAGCACGCGGGTATCCAGGTGCGGAACCGACATTGGCGGTGCGCCGACCGATGCCTTGCCGTAAGCCTTCGCCATGTGCTGCTCAGCGATTGCCGGGTTATCGGTCACCAGGAACGAGCCGCCGACCGGGAAGCCTGCATACTCTTGTGCTTCAGGGATGCCGGACTTCTGCAGCAGGTGCAGTGCACCACCGCCCGCGCCGATGAACACGAATTTGGCGTCGGTCTGGGTTTCGGAACCGTCTTTCAGGTTCTTGTAGGAAACGCGCCAGCTGCCATCTTCATTGCGCTTGATGTCCTCCACTTCGCTCGAAAGCTTCAGTGCGAAGTTCGGCTTGGTTTGCAGGTAGCCAACAAACTGGCGGGTAATCTCGCCGAAGTTCACGTCCGTACCAATCGGTGTCCAGGTCGCTGCGACCTTTTGATTCGGGTCACGGCCTTCCATCATCAGCGGAACCCATTTCTTGATCTGCGCCGGGTCTTCCGAGTACCGCATGCCGGCGAACAGCGGGCTCGCCTGCAGCGCTTCGTAGCGCTTCTTCAAGAACTTGATGTTGTCATCGCCCCACACAAAACTCATGTGCGGAGTGGAGTTGATGAACGAATGGGGGTTCTTCAACACGCCATTCTTGACCTGCCAGGCCCAGAATTGACGCGTGATCTGGAAGCCTTCGTTGATTTCAACGGCCTTCGGGATCTCGACCTTGCCATTCTTGTCTTCTGGCGTGTAGTTCAACTCAGCCAGGGCGGAGTGACCGGTGCCGGCGTTGTTCCAGCCGTTCGAGCTTTCCTGGGCGACGCCGTCCAGACGTTCAACCATCTCCATGGACATGCCAGGCTCAAGTTCATTGAGATAAACACCCAAGGTCGAACTCATGATGCCCCCGCCGATGAGGAGCACATCGACTTTCTTTGTTTCAGCTGCGTGCAAAGGCATGAGGACCATCGACATGGCCAGGCCGAGTAGCCCCGTGTTCACTTTTTTTAAAATTCAGTAAGACCTGGGATAGAACGCCATCCACCCACCCTTCTTGATCATGAGGTACCCAGGCCCACCGCATGCAATGCCGCATGCCGTCGAACCCTGCACTCAGAAAGACTGACAGGTAGACATATAAGGCCGACAGACACTATCGGCCTCACGTTTAGGCCCCTCCCGCGCTGACTTCTTGTTAGTCATTGGCTTCAGCTACTGGGTGACACTAATTCTGTTTTTAAATTATCGGACGCAGAAATGAACAGAAGAGCGTCCAGAGCGCGACATTCTACCTCAGGTCTGTCAAATCGACGAAGGTGCATAACGTTCTCATTCATCGACGGCAGCTATGCGCAGGGCTTCGCGCAGCACCTGTTCCAAAATGGCAAAAAAACCGTTGATGTGGGCCTGTTTCAACGCTTGCGGCCGGGTCACCAGATAGACCTCCATATCCGGCAGCTGGATATCTGGAAAGATGGCGATCAGGTCCTTTGCCAGAATGCGCGGCAGCACTGCAACCCCCATCCCTCGCCTGACCGCTTCGATCTGTGCGGCGAACGAACTCACTCTGATCTGCGCGCGTTCCAGACCCGCAGCCTTTGCCGCGCGCATTTGCGGCAACATGTCCAGCGGAGGGAGCAAGGCAATATTCACTGCGGTGGCCGGAGCTGCCGCTGGAAAGCGCTTCAGATAGGCCGCATCGGCGAAAACACCGTAAGCGAGCTTGCCCATGGGTCGATAAACCAGCGACGGCTCGCCCAGGTGCGTTGTACGGATGGCGATATCCGCCACGCCGCGGACGATCTTGTGAAAGTCGGCGGTGACCAGCAATTCCACCGAGCAGCGCGGATGCAGAGACGTAAAGCGCTGCGAGGCCTCCAGCACACACGACGAAAATCCTTCGCCGACACTGACCAGGACACTGCCGCAAAGCTCGGCCGGTAATCGGGAGGCGTCGGCAGTGGCTTGACGCCTCAAACCCTCCTCCGCGGCCAGCGCAACTTCAACAAGGGCTTGGCCCCGCGAGGTCAGCCAGCACCCTTCCACTGCGCGCTCGACGAGTGGCTCGCCGAGTGAACGCTCAAGCTGAGTGATTCGTCGTGACACCGTAGACGCAGCGATGCCCAGCAACTGGCCGGCCTGAAGAAAGCTGCCACGTCGCGAGACTGCCAACAACAGACGCAGATCGTCCCAATTCGCTTCTGAACTCATGTACATGTCCGCTGCTTTGCAAATGTGCAAAACCATTATGCAGCAGTCGCTGTTTTTCGGGAGTGACGGCAACGGTATATCTACCCGCCTTAGTCAATGAAGGGATGACACATGCGCAGTACATTCGTCACCGGCGCAACCGGTTTGCTGGGCAACAACCTTGTGCGTGAACTGGTCGCTGGCGGCTACGAGGTCAAAGCCCTGGTCCGTTCAAGAGCCAAAGGCGAACAACAGTTCAAAAATCTTCGGGGTGTGAGACTGGTCGTGGGCGACATGGCCGATGTCGATGCCTTCGCCGCGTCGCTGCACGGCTGCGATACGGTGTTTCACACGGCGGCGTTCTTTCGCGACAACTACAAGGGCGGCAGCCACTGGGAGGAACTCGAAAGGATCAATGTGGATGGCACGCGGCGCCTGCTTGAGCACGCCTACGACGCCGGTGTTCGCCGTTTCATCCATACGTCTTCCATTGCCGTGCTCGACGGCGCGCCCGGCACATCAATCGATGAGACGTGCCTGCGAAACGAAGCCGATGCGGATGACTACTATCGCAGCAAAATCCTTGCTGACCGTGTCGTGTTGTCGTTCCTGGAGGACCATCCCGACCTGCATGCCTGCATGGTCCTGCCTGGCTGGATGTGGGGCCCTGCCGATATGGGCCCGACCTCCTCGGGGCAGTTACTCAACGACATCGTGCGCAATAAGCTGCCCGGCCTGGTTCCCGGCAGTTTCACTGTCGTCGATGCCCGCGATGTGGCAGTGGCGCAGATCGCCGCAGCGAAGCGCGGGCGACGTGGCGAACGCTACCTGGCGGCAGGACGCCACATGACGATGAGTGAGCTGGTTCCCTTGCTGGGCACGATAGCGGGCGTCAAGACGCCGCGACGGCAATTGCCGCTGTCACTGCTGTATGCCCTGGCTTTCGCACAAGAGATCTACGCACGCCTGACCGGCAAGCCGATCCTGCTGAGCATGGCGACAGTGCGCTTGATGGTGCGCGAAGCCGGGCGCACCCATTTCAACCCTCACAAGAGCGAACAAGAGCTTGGCCTGCGGTTTCGCCCCGTCGAACAGACGCTTGCCGATACGCTGGACTGGTACCGCGATCATGGCTGGTTTCAAGAGCTGTAGCCCTGCACCCGTGCAGTCGCCAGTCTTCAGCGCAGCGGCCGCTGTATGACGTTTTGTCAGTCGATCTGTATCTAACGTTCTTCCTTTGACCACCCTACTATCGTCCGCACCATCCAGGTGCCGACCTCAGCGATGGCGAAAGCCGTTTGTACTGATTTAGCCGAGCGGCCAATTCGTTATCCCCTCCTTCAGGAGTTACGCCATGCCCGAACTGTCCAGCCTGTTTGCCTACGGCCTGATCTCGCTCGGCATGGTGCTGACTCCCGGCCCGAACATGATCTACCTCATCTCGCGGTCGATCTGCCAGGGACGAATGGCCGGACTGGTTTCCCTGGGTGGCGTGGCGCTGGGTTTCGTCGTTTACATGTTTTGCGCCGCATTCGGCATCACGGCCCTGGTCCTGGCAGTGCCCTATGCGTATGACGCTCTGCGACTCGGTGGCGCGCTCTATCTGCTCTACCTGGCCTGGCAGGCGGTCAAGCCCGGCGGCCGTTCTCCGTTCCAGGTGCGCGACCTGCCCAAGGACAGCCCGCGCAAGCTGTTCATGATGGGCTTTGTCACCAACCTGCTGAATCCCAAAGTCGCGGTCATGTATTTGTCGCTGCTGCCCCAGTTCATCAACCCCGCCGACCACGGCAGCGTGCTGTCGCAATCCATCGTGCTGGGCTTTACGCAGATCGTCATTAGCGTGAGCGTCAACGCGCTGATTGCCATCATGGCAGGCTCCATCGCGACATTTCTCGCCAGCAGGCCCGTGTGGCAGATCGTGCAACGCTGGCTGATGGGAACGGTCCTCGCGGGGTTGGCCGTGCGCATGGCCGTCGAAGGGCGGCACTGAACTTGCCAGGCGTCGAGACCGTTGGCGATTTGTGCGGCAGCTTCCTAGAACTTTTCCTCGTTTACCGGTCTATGTGGATATGCACATAAAGCTCGGTAAGCGCGACCCGAAGGTTTCCCGCAGCCAGATGGCCATACGTCCAATTGTCAATCAGAGGTTGTCTTCGCTCATGAAATTCTATGTCCCACGAATGGTGCTCCTCGGCCTGTTCGCGTTCGCGGCAGTGGGCTCGGCATCAGCCACACCGATGAAGACCTCAAACCCTGTTTTCGCAACTGAAGTCCCAGCCGTTCAGGCTCCGGTCCGGGCTGCCGACAACCCTTGGCCGACCTTGGCCAGTATGGCCGGCAAGCAGCCAGGGCCGTTGCTTGCCCATGACGACCGGTACTGGCATGACGGCCGTTGGTACGATCGCAGAGACGATTGGCGCCGAGACAGATGGCGTAGAGAGCAAGAGCGCCGGGAAGCCGAACGCCGTCGTTATTGGGAGCGCCATCATGATCGGGCCATGGAGCACCGCTACGAGGACGGTCACCGCTACTATCGTCGCTAGGCGCATTACGAAAGCTCGCCCACAACCCGAGTCGGACACCCGACAAGGGCAGCTACCGGCCAACAGTGGCCGGTAGTCGTTACATTCCGCTTGTCACCGGCGTTTGGCTAAGCTGAATAGATCGGGGGTGAACTGAAACCCGAGTAATAGCGGCCATCAGAGGATCTGGATTGGCATCAAGACGGTACTTCCGAAGGAGACGACTATGTATGCGGTGATAAGAACCTACCTGGGCACTGGAGCGAATCAGCTTTTCAGGCTTTTGGAGGAGCGCAAGGCCGACGTCGAAGCCGCCCTGCGGACAGTCCCTGGTCTCGTCAGCTACACGCTGCTCAATACGGGTGATGGCGGTACGTCGGTGACGGTTTGCGCAGACAAGGCCGGCAGCGATGCGAGCTTGAAAGTCGCGCGCGACTGGATTCAGAAGAATGCCTCGAATATCCACGCGGAGCCGCCGATCGTAACGGAAGGTCCGGTCATTGTGCAGATCAAATAGCACGCCGTTCCGAGGAACTCTCAGGTTGATGCAGGAAGGCGGCTGGCAGCCGCCTGGCGCGTCAGCGCCTGCGTTCACTCAAGGCTTTCGCCAAAGCCACGGATCACCTTCAACAGCGACTTCACCCGCAGCGGCAGATTCCCGGCCGGGTACACCGCATGCATCTGCGGGCTCTCACCGCTGCTGGAGGTGAGCGTGTACTCGGGACAGACCCGGAGCAGGCGCCCCGCTTCCACCTCGGGCTCCGCCAGCCAGTCCGCCAGGCGGGCGATCCCGACGCCCGCCAGGGCCGCCTGGAACACCGCCACACCGGAGCTTAATCGAAACTTCGGGTGAACCCGATAGCTGATGGTCTGCTCCTTACTGCGAAAATTCCACTCCTTGAGAATCCGTGGCGCCGTATGCAGGATCAGCGAGTGCGCCTCCAGCGCCTCGATGGAGTCGGGCATCCCGCGCCGCGCCAGATACCCGGGGCTGGCATACAGGTAACGTGAATAACGCCAGAGCGGAAATCCGACCAGGTCACTGGATTGCGGAAACGCGCCGCGAATCGAGAAGTCCAGCTTGCTCTTGGCCGGGTCGATGCTTTCATCGGTAAAAATCACATCGATGTTCACGTCCGGATAACGCTCGCCGTACTGCGCGATCAACCGGGGCAATACCCCGTGCCCGAGCAGCTCGGGGGCGGAAAAGCGGATCCAGCCGTAGGCCTGGCCGCTGAGACCCACCAGGTCTTCATCCGCCTCACGTTGCAGATCCAGCATTTTGTAAGCGTGGGGCAACAGACGCTCACCCGCCTCGGTCAAGCTCACGGCATTGGACGAACGATTGAACAACTTGACCCCGGCACTTTCCTCCAGGGCTTGAACGGCGCGGGTCAGCGAGCTGGGGGAACGCCCCAGAGCACGTGCCGCCGCAACGAAGCTGCGCTTGCGAGCCACCGTTGCAAAGGCTTCAAGCTCCCCCAACATATCCAGCGCCACACACCACCTCATTGCACTTTTCACAACGCGGCATTGCAACACAAAAAAGGCCCTTCCGTTAACCTTGCCGTTCAACCCACAAGGTTGTAGGCACCCACCCTTTATCGCCAGAGCCTGATTCCATGATCGATATTGTCATCCTTTGCGTGTTCGCCTTCGCCGCCGGCCTGATCGATGCGGCGGTGGGCGGTGGCGGACTGATCCAGATACCCGCGCTGTTCAACGTGCTGCCCACGGCACAACCGGCGGCGCTGCTGGGGACCAACAAGGTCGCGGCAGCCTGCGGTACGGCATTCGCGGCCCGGTCCTTCGTGCGAAAAGTGGTGATCGACTGGGGGCTGGTGATCCCCGCTGCCTGTGCGGCCTTTGTCATGTCGTTCTTCGGAGCGGCCACAGTGTCGTCAGTCCCGCAGTCAGTGATCCGGCCGGCAGTGCTGGTGTTGATTGTGCTGATGGCGATCTACACCTTCTGGAAAAAGGACTTCGGCGCCCTGCACAAACCCATGCACATCGGTACCAGGGAGAAGCTGCTGGCGATCGTCATCGGCGGTGCCATCGGTTTCTACGACGGTCTGTTCGGTCCCGGCACCGGCAGCTTCCTGATCTTCCTGTTTATCCGCTGCTTCGCCTTTGACTTCCTGCATGCCTCAGCGTCGGCCAAACTGGTGAACATCGCGACCAACATTGCGGCGCTGATATTCTTCATTCCGACCGGTAATGTGCTCTACCTGATCGCCATCCCCATGGCGGCATTCAACATCCTCGGCGCGCTGACCGGCACCTGGCTGGCGGTTCATAAAGGCGTGCCCTTTGTCCGGGGCCTGTTCCTGGTGTTGCTGGTGATCCTGATCAGCAAACTGTCCTACGACCTGTTCCTGTGAACCCGATGGTCACCCTGCGCATTCCACGTTGGCGCCCTGCCATGCCCTCGATCTCAGGGCCGAGGTCAACCGTGCACCAGGTAGGCCCCTTCCGGAACCCGATGTCGCAGCTTCTTGCATTTGCCGGGTGCGGGCTGATGCCCCGGCGGGCGATCAGGAAACCAGATTCGGCATTTACCCGGAGGCGGCAAATGGCCGCGGGGAATCTCAACCTCGTCGTACGTGGGTTCTGGCTCGACGGAAGCCATTTGCACTGCTCCTTCGGGCCGAGGTCTGCCAGCCGTCAGTGAATCCGATACCCGATCTGCCCCTGTGCGAACGAAGTTGCCAACGTCGCGCCCAGTGTCCAGCGTGGATTGTTCGGCAACGGCCATTTCTGCTTCGCGGCGCCTTTGGGTCTCCTCTTCCAGCGCCTTCTGTACTGCGACCTGGTCCTCTTTGGTGTTGGGTGGGGTACTCGAAGACTGGGCCCGCTGCGCCGCCTGGATCAATTGGAAGTTGCGGTTGCGTAACGCGAGGTTGCGACCGACCTGCATGTTCGAGCGCACCGCCAACGTTTCAGCCTGCTGGTACTGCCCCTGCTGAAGACGCAATACACCGAGGTAATGCAGCGTCACGGGATTGTTCGGCTGGATATGCAGGGCACGCTCCAGCGTGGCAGCGGCCTGGTCCAACTGGCCCTCTCCATACTGCCGCGAGGCGGTTTCGATCAGGGTGGTTGATGCGCTGTTACTTTGCGCGGCAGCAACCGAACAAAGCGACGCAACGGCGCAGAACACCAGGATGAGACCCGGCAGAAAACTCTTGGTTGGCATCAGGGGGCGGACTCGACTGATCTCGGACGGCGCTGCCGTAAAACAGACCACAGCGCTGCTCGGCATTTCCCATACAGGGCCCCAATTGACTGGGCCAGTACCCTGAAGTTCCCGCTGCAACGGCCACCGAAATCAGTCTCTTTTTTTATATCCGCCCGGTGCTCCCTGACAGGAACCCGACCCGGTCATTTCAACGGGTCATATGTGACCAATGCCTTCGGTTCCAGATACGCGCTCATCCCTCCTTCGCAACCCTCTCGAACGCTGCCAGTCGGCTGCGCGGCACAAGAATGCGAGTGCCCGCGATACAAGCCTGGCCGCTGTTGAGAAATCCGGCTTGCAGCACCAACGGCATGACCGCCTGGAAATCCGCATCGTCAAGCACCACGGTGGGCGACTTGCCGCCCAGTTCGAGCGTCACGCGCTTCATGGTGTCGGCGCCGGTTCTGACCAGATGCTGGCCGACAGCGGACGAAGCCGTGAACGAGATCTTGGCAACGTCGGGATGGCGGGCGATTTCCTCGCCCACCACATCGCCCCGTCCGTTAAGCAAATGCCCCGACAAGTCGGGGCATTTGCTTTACGCCATAGCAGACTGCGTTTTCACACAGTCTGTGTTTAGCGGGTTCTTCGTTTCCGGCGGTGATTACCAGTTCATGACATACATCTCCGGTCTTGAGTGGGGGTCACTTCAAATGAACTTTCAGCTCTTCGGAAGCCTGCAGCATTGCAGAGCGTACCGCCGGAACCTGGCTGACCACGTTCAGCAAGCCGTAGTCATGGATCATGCCGTTGTAGCGCACCGCAGTGACCGGCACGCCGGCTTGGTCCAGTTTGCACGCGTAGGCTTCCCCTTCGTCACGCAGCACATCGGCACTCGCGGTCTGGACCAGCGCTGGCGGCAGGCCTTTCAACTGCTCAGTGGTAGCGCGCAGCGGCGAGGCGTAGATCTCGGCACGTTGCTTGGGGTCGGTGGTGTAGTTGTCCCAGATAGCGATATAAATTGTGGCGCAACAATTTAGTGCGCAAGTTTTTTAAAGAATCGTCTGTAGCTGTAACAAATTGATTTTCAAGGGGGTTACATCTCAGTCCGCTTGGGATCGCCCGCGCGCTGGTAATGCATTACCGTTTCAAGCAACGACCGGAATCGGGCAGATTGCTTGTTGCTGCCAAGCCTTCGGTGTCATGCCTTCAGCCTTCACGAATGTACGGCAGAAGTGAGATTGATCGCTGAAGCCGCATTCCAGCGCGATCTCTGTGAGCAACATCGTGGAAGCCTTCAATAACTCTCTGCTCTTCATGACCCGCTGTTCACGCAGCCATTGCTGCGGAGGCATCCGGGTGCTTTCCTTGAACATGCGTGAGAAGTGACTGCGCGACAATGCGCAAGCTTCGGCTAGTTCAGTCACAGAAATGCCGGTGTCCAGCCTGTCCAGCATCAGTTGTTTGGCAGTTCTTATCTGCCAGGATTTGAGCTGCGCTGTCGAAGCCAGTGTGAGAGTCGCCAGCACGGTAGATTTGTCCTTGTTCATACACATCCATCAATCCAGGTAACAGGATGCGAGCACCTGCCTCGAACAGCGCTGGGCACTGGAAATCCCCAGAGGTTCCAGGCCAGGCTCGTTGACTCGGTTCAGTCGACTGCG
This sequence comes from uncultured Pseudomonas sp., assembly GCA_964396695.1. GTDB lineage: Bacteria > Pseudomonadota > Gammaproteobacteria > Pseudomonadales > Pseudomonadaceae > Aquipseudomonas. The sequence goes on along the minus strand of CAYNGZ010000105.1, from coordinate 6,336 downwards.
CACCCTTCGCAAGTCTGTGAACAGCCCCTGGGGCAGGGGCTGGCGATGGCTCAGTCAGATGCAGCGACAGGCGCCAGGGTGGGGCCATGCTGAACGCGCTCAGGCGCCTTGTGGACCATGGTGTAGGCATAGTCGACGCCCATGCCATATGCACCGGAATGTTCCTTTACCAGTTCCATTACGGCGTCGTAGGTGGCGCGGTTCTTCCAGTCCCTTTGCCATTCCAGCAGCACCTGCTGCCAGGTCACCGGTACCACGCCGGCCTGGATCATGCGCTGCATGGCGTAATCGTGGGCTTCTTTGGTGGTGCCGCCCGAGGCGTCTGCGACCATATAGATTTCATAGCCGGCATCGTTCATTGCCGACAGGGCGAAGGTGGCATTGCATACCTCGGTCCACAAGCCGGAGACGATGATCTTGTTGCGACCATTTCTCTTGAGTGCGTCGCGTACCTTCTGATCATCCCAGGAATTCATGGAGGTGCGCTCCAGCAGCGGGGCGTCCGGAAACACAGCGAGTAGCTCGGGATAGGTGTGACCCGAGAAGCTTTCTGTCTCAACCGTGGTGATGGTGGTGGGGACATTGAAAATCTTCGCGGCCTTGGCCAAGGCAACTGTGTTGTTTTTCAGCGTTTGCCGGTCAATGCTCTGAACGCCGAAGGCCATCTGTGGCTGGTGGTCGATGAAGATCAGTTGGCTATTCAGTGGAGTCAGGACTTCAGTTTTAGGATTGTTCATTTTTGTTTCCTTTCAGCTCGAAGATGTTCAGTCGCACAAGTCTCGGGGCCTGCACCTTGCAGGCATCACCGCAGCCACGAGTGCGCTCCTCAGCGTCATTGCTGAGGGCGAGAAAAAGATAACGAAACAAAACGCTTGCCGGTGGCGCATTTTTGCGCCTCTGTCGGCTTATTTATGCGCCATAAAATACGCGATCGCACTGCTAGCATTCGCCCACCCTTACGGATCAAGCCGATCCCTCATGTGCAGGAGAATGCAATGGCAGCTTCACAACCGTTCAACAAGCAGACCGCCTACTGGGGCGTCTCCTGGGAGGAGGCGTATGGCTATCCGCAGGCACGGCGGGTAGGAAACGAGATCTACGTATCAGGTCAATTCAACCATGATGAGGAAGGAAATCTGGTAGCCCCGGCGCCGCTGAACGCCGACGGTAAGCCCAGTGATTTCTCTTCGATGGGAGAGCAGATGCGGGTCTCTTACCACAACATTTCGAAGCTGCTCGCCTTGTATGGCGCAACTCTGCAAGATGTTGTCGAGGAAACGCTTTATGTGCTGGACATGGATGCTGCGTTCGCGGTTGTCGGCAAAGTGCGCAAGGCGGCCTATGGCACTGAGCGGCCTCAGTGCGCGAGCAACATCATTGGGGTGTCGAGACTTGCCCAGCGTCCGCAGCTGATTGAGATCGTGTGCAAGGCCGTGATCGGCGCCCGAGACATCTGAGCTGCACTCCCGGTTTCGATCTAGGTGACCGGGAGTATCAATTGCCCCTCGACCAAGGGCTTTTGACTGGCCACGGCAGCGGCGCAGAAGGTCATGAATGCCTTGACTCGCCACGATTTTCGAATGTCCTGGTGAGTCAGCAGCCACAACTCATCCTGAAGCTCTGGCACCACCGGGCCGGCGCGTACCAACCCTGGGGTTATGTCGCCCAACATGCAGGGAAGGAATCCAAATCCCAGACCCGCTGCGATTGCAGCGCTTGCTGCTGCAACAGAATCGGTGCGGTACGCTATGCGCTCAGCAGCGACTCTGCTTTCGACATAGCTTGTCGCCTTCAAACCGCAGAGCGCTGCGGAGTATGACACCCATGCCTGGCCCTCTTCGAAAAGGGGCAAGGCAGTCATCTGCTTGGCGCAGCAGTAAGGTGCCCAGGCAATGTTCGCCAGTTTACGGCCCACCAGGCTTTCTGCAGGTTTTCTCGTCGCTCGAATCGCGATATCCGATTCATCCCGGGCGAGGCTAAGGGTTTCATTGCCCACCAGCACCTCGATGGTGATCCCCTCGTTCAGGGCCTTGAAGTCCGCGATGATGGGGGTGAAGAAGTACAGCAGCAGCGAGTCGCTGGTGGTAATTCGAAGTTTCCCGAGGGGGCCTTGGCCTGAACGTGAAACACGCCGCGTGACGCTGACGATATCCAGCTCCACTCGCTCGGCGAGTGCTCGCAATTCAGCACCCTCGGCGGTGAGCAGATACCCTGATTTGCGGTGATCGAACAGCGCGATGCCGAGCGTTCGCTCAACTTGAGCAACTCGGCGCGAAACGGTGGATACATTGATTCCAAGCTTCCTGGCCGTAGCCGAACGATTACCGCAATCACTGAGCGTCTTGATGATGCGCAAGTCGTCCCACGAGAGCTGATTGACAGCCTCGCCTACGTCCCACTTCGTCCCATCAGGGGTAGCCGGAGATTTTCCAGTTGGCGATTTCACACAGTTCGTTCCAGATGCGAAGGCGCTGATAATACGAGAAGGGGTTGGGTGAAGCAGCCACATTGTTCCGGCGATTGGTTGAAAACGGTTATACCGACTGGCTGCTTTGGGTCGATTCTGTTGAAAAAGTCGGTTTTCTCAAATTGCCAGAAGACTGATCGGTGAAAGCGCCCTTCGAGACAGGAAAGCAACGACGTCAAGCAGAGAACGGTCGGCGAGCGTTGTAGGGCCATGTCTTGTTATGGATGATCGGATCGTCCCAAGGTAAGGTTAGCGTTACCACTCTTGCGTTGATTTTTGCACGCAATGGAGTGGATGGAATGAACTTCACAAGGAATAGACAGTGTACCCAACCGCCTTCCCTCACGACCCGATCACCCCCATTTTCGAAAACGTTTATCTAGTACATGGCAGCATCAGGATCGGCCCCGGAATGCACATGAACAGGAACATGGTCATCGTCAAAAATGGGGACGAGCTGACCCTCATCAATCCTGTGCGCCTGAACGATGAAGCGCTCATTACGCTGGAACGCTTGGGCTCCGTTAGACATGTCATGCGCCTTGGGGATTTCCATGGTCTAGATGATCGATTTTACGTGGATCGATATCAGGCAGAATTCTGGTGCCAATCACCACCGGATACTTACAAGCTCCCCATAGCAAGTCATGTAATCAGCAGCGCAGCAATTCCACCGGTGCCAAATGCGCAGTTTTTTGTGTACGAGGCGGCGAAGTTCCCGGAAGCCTGCCTGCTTCTGGAGGATCTGAAATTACTGATCACCACTGACAGCATTCAATATTGGGCCGACTGGAGTTACACGACTTTCCTGACCCGATGCATTCTGCGGCTGATGGGTTTTGAGCTGACATTACTCATTGGTGGGCCATGGTTGAAACGGGTTACTCCGCAGGGTGGGAGCCTGGTCCCTGACTTCGAGAGATTGCTGGCGCTTGATTTTGAACATGTTGTCGGCGCTCATGGCCAGCTATTGCGTGAGGCAGCAAAACCTATGCTTAAGGTGGCAATCAGTAAGTCGTTTGCGCAGTGAGAAAATGAGTGACTACTTTTGGCCGATTCTGTTGAAAGCGTAGCTCCCCTAGCTGGCCTCCGGCAAAATCCCTGCATTGGCCGGCGGGGGATCACACAGCATGATGGGACAGTTATCGAATGGGCAGGAGCGGCTGTTTTATTCGTTCAACCTTGAAGATCACATTCCAGCCAATCACCTTCTGCGCAGTATTGATCGGTGTCTTGATCTGAGCGACCTGCGCCATTACCTCGCCGATTTCTATAGCCCGATTGGGCGTCCGTCTATTGATCCTGAACTGATGATCCGCATGCTGATCGTCGGCTACTGCTATGGCATCCGCTCCGAACGGCGGTTGTGCGAAGAAGCCCATTTGAACCTGGCGTATCGCTGGTTCTGCCGGTTGAGCCTTGAAGATGAAGTCCCTAATCACTCGACCTTTTCCAAGAACCGACACGGCCGTTTTCGGGACAGTGATCTGTTTCGCTGGTTGTTCAATGAAGTGCTGCGTCGCTGCATGGACGCAGGCCTGGTTAAAGGCGAAGGATTTGCCGTGGACGCCAGCATCATCAAAGCGGATGCGAGTCGGCAGCGCGGCGTACCGGGTGATGAACAGGTCAACTGGAGCGATCCGGCCCTGAGCACCCGCGCCGTGCGTGAATACCTTGAAGGCCTCGATGAAGAGGCTTTGGCCGAAACGCTACCAAAGCGCCTGTCGCTGACGGATCCTCAAGCTCGCTGGACCGCTGCTCCAGGCGGCCCGGCGTTCTACGCTTATTCCACGAATTATCTGATCGATACCGAGCACGGCGTCATTGTGGACGTGGAACCCACACCTGCTCATCGCACGGCCGAGGTCGAGAGCACCAAGACGATGATCAATCGCGTTGAAGCGCAGTTCGACATCAAGCCAGAACGCCTCATCGGTGATACCGCGTACGGTACAGCGCCGATGTTGGCCTGGATGGTGGAAGAAAAAGACATCAAACCACACGTGCCGGTGTGGGACAAAACCGAGCGCAAGAACGACAGTTTTTCGAGCAACGATTTCCACTGGAATGAAGAGACTGAGGAATACCGCTGCCCGGGCGGCAACCCATTGCGCAGTGAATGGCGAGTCTTCAAGAATGAGCGTTCACACGTCACCAAAGCCAACACCATCATCTTCCGATCCCGGCAGGCCGACTGTGCTACGTGCCCGATAAAAGCCAAGTGCTGCCCGAACACTGCGTTCCGCAAGATCGCTCGCAGCGTCCATGAAGCCGCTCGTGATGTGGCTCGGCGCATTGCAGCAACGCCCGCATATCAGCGCTCTCGCCACGAACGTAAAAAGGTCGAAATATTGTTTGCCCACCTCAAGCGCATCCTGAAACTGGACCGCCTGCGGCTACGTGGCATGAGTGGCGCGACTGATGAATTCACGCTGGCGGCCGCGGTGCAGAACCTGCGGCGGTTGGCAAAATTTACCTCTCAAGGGCCACCGGTCACGGGATAGGTGCGTCTGCACCAAGCAAAAAACCTCAAACCAACCCAATAACCGAGCAGCAAAGGTCAACGAAGGGCCGAGAAACCACTCAATGTGGTGAGTGGATTCTCCGATGGTGATCGGGCATGAGTTTGGGCCAGCTGAAAATCCGACTTTTTCAACAGAATCGGTCGATTCCTGCCAGTCAAGAGATCCAGGGCGCGACGTATGACCCGTAGCAGTTGCCGAAGGCTGCGTTCGGGTCGGCAGAAATCAGCCAGGAGCCAACGCACGACTCCAACCATAAATTCCCCCCTTTGCTCGTGAAACTTGTGTTGAGGCCCACAGTCTTAGCCCAGCCTTGGAATCCATTTGCGAGCCAACACAGCGAAACGCTCTGCGGTCATTCCTCAGCCCACTATTGCCATTACCGTCGTCATCCCATCAGAGCTGCCCGCCTCATGCGCCAGACCGTTCGCTCCTCCTGCGTTTTCTCGCTCTGCCTTATCCCTTTACTCCCCCTGTTCGCCAGTCCCGCCCATGCCGGCGGGGAAAGGCAACTGGTGGAGGACATCAACGACTACCGCGCCCAACCGCAGCGCTGCGCCGGGCGCACGGTCCAAGCCTTGACGCCGCTGGCTCTGAAGTCGAACCTGGCCTTGCCGATCGGCTATGGAGGCGTTACGCGGGAGACGTTGAAAGATTCCGGCTATCAGGCGGTGTCTGTGCGGACTATCCGTCTGGTCGACGCTGAAGATGCCGAGGAGGCTTTTGACATGCTCGAGAGCCGCTACTGTGGGGCCCTGCTCGATACCCAGTTCACCGATATTGGCGTGTATCGCGACGAGAGTGATTGGCAGGTGGTGCTGGCGCGGCCCTTGCTCGATGGGCATCTGGACGACCCGCGAGCGGCGGGCAAGACGTTGCTGGCACAAGTCAACGCGGCACGGGCGAAACCTCGCCTGTGTGGTCGTCAGCGCTTCGCCGCTGCACCGCCGCTGACCTGGAATGCCGCCCTGGGGACAGCGGCGCAGGGGCACAGCCGGGCGATGGCCAACGACAATTACTTCGCGCACCAGGCCCCCAACGGTGATATGCCGTGGGACCGAGCGAAGGCCGCCGGCTACGGTGGCCGGCAGATTGGAGAGAACATCGCCGCCGGGCAGCGTTCGCCGGGCAAGGCTATGGAAGGCTGGCTGGCCAGCCCCGGGCATTGCGCCATTCTGATGAGCCCGATGTTTACCCAGGTTGGCGCGGCCTATGCCACAAACTCGAGTAGCGACAACGGCATCTATTGGACGATGCTGTTCGGCGCGAAATAAGGAAATCAATGAAAAGGGGGCAGATTGCGTCGAGGCTGATGGCAGATAAACAAGTCTGCCCCATTTTCATTTT
>CAYNGZ010000104.1:0-16153 GCA_964396695.1 uncultured Pseudomonas sp. | reverse complement strand
CATTGGCGGCATCCCGCGCCTTGCCTCGCGCACGTTGGCATCGCAACGCGGTTCGTCACCAAACGTCAACAGACCCTAGACAAGAGTAGAAAATATCGACACACCTTGCGCCGCTTGATCGCGTGCCTGGGCAAAGGCCCGCCGGACGGGTGGTCCGTCGCATAGGCAAGCTGCCGGGTGGCCGGTATACTCCGGCGCAATTAACGCATTTTCAAGGATTTCGCCATGAAGCGCCTGATCTCTTCCCTTGCTGCGCTCGTCGCGGTTGCCTGCCTTGTCACTGCCTGCGGTCAAAAAGGTCCGCTGTATCTGCCCGATGAAAGCAAATCCCCTGAAGAACAGGCGAAGTCGCAGCCCAAGTCGCACCAACACAGCAACAGCACCTACTAAGGGAACATCATGGACGCTTTTAACTACCGTGACGGGGAGTTGTTCGCGGAAGGTGTTGCCCTGTCCGCCATCGCCGAACGCTTTGGCACACCGACCTACGTCTACTCCCGCGCGCATATCGAAGCCCAGTACCTGGCGTACGCCGATGCCCTGGCCGGCACGCCACACCTGGTCTGCTTTGCAGTCAAGGCCAACTCCAACCTCGGTGTACTGAATGTCCTGGCGCGTTTGGGCGCTGGTTTCGACATCGTCTCCCGCGGCGAACTGGAACGCGTTCTGGCCGCAGGCGGTGCCGCTGACAAGATCGTTTTCTCCGGCGTCGGCAAAACCCGTGACGACATGCGTCGCGCCCTGGAAGTGGGCGTGCACTGCTTCAACGTCGAGTCCACCGATGAGCTCGAGCGCCTGCAGATCGTCGCGGCCGAGCTCGGTGTTCGCGCGCCGATCTCGCTGCGGGTCAACCCGGACGTCGACGCCGGTACTCACCCGTACATTTCTACCGGTCTTAAAGAAAACAAGTTCGGCATCGCCATCGCTGACGCCGAAGACGTGTACGTCCGCGCCGCGCAACTGCCTAACCTGGAAGTGATCGGTGTCGATTGCCACATCGGCTCGCAACTGACCACCCTGCCACCGTTTCTCGATGCCCTCGACCGCCTGCTGGCGCTGATCGACCGTCTGAGCGATTGCGGGATCTACCTGCGCCACATCGACCTCGGTGGTGGCTTGGGCGTGCGTTATCGCGATGAAGAACCGCCATTGGCGGCCGACTACGTCAAAGCCGTCCGCGAACGCATCGAGGGTCGCGACCTGACGCTGGTGTTCGAGCCAGGCCGCTTCATCGTCGCCAATGCCGGCGTGCTGCTGACCCAGGTCGAGTACCTCAAGCACACCGAACACAAAGACTTCGCCATCGTCGACGCGGCCATGAACGACCTGATCCGCCCGGCGCTGTATCAGGCCTGGATGGACGTCACGGCCGTGCACCCGCGCGCAACTCCAGCGCGCGCCTACGATATCGTCGGGCCGATCTGCGAAACCGGCGACTTCCTTGCCAAGGATCGTCAACTCGCCCTGGAAGAAGGCGACTTGCTGGCCGTGCATTCGGCCGGTGCCTACGGGTTTGTCATGAGCTCCAACTACAACACTCGCGGCCGCGCCGCTGAAGTGCTGGTGGACGGTGATCAGGCCGTTGAAGTACGTCGCCGCGAGACGGTAGCCGAGTTGTTTGCTGGCGAAAGCCTGCTGCCGGAGTAAACCCATGCTGCTGCGTTTTACCAAGATGCACGGCCTGGGCAACGACTTCATGGTCCTCGACCTGGTCAGCCAGCACGCGCACATTCTGCCCAAGCACGCAAAGCTTTGGGGCGACCGGCACACCGGTATTGGTTTCGACCAGTTGCTGATCGTCGAAGCACCGAGCAACCCGGACGTGGATTTCCGCTACCGGATCTTCAACGCCGACGGTTCCGAAGTGGAGCAATGCGGCAACGGTGCGCGCTGCTTTGCGCGCTTCGTTCTGGACAAGCGCCTGACTGCCAAGCGGCAGATTCGCGTCGAGACCCAAAGCGGCATCATTGAGCTGGATGTGCGCAACGACGGGCAGATCAGCGTCAACATGGGTGCACCGCGCCTGGTGCCGACCGACATTCCGTTTCAGGCGCCCGCTCAGGCCTTGAGTTATCAGGTTGAAGTCGACGGTCAGACCATCGAGCTCGCAGCGGTGTCCATGGGTAACCCCCATGCCGTCGTACGGGTCAGTGACATCAACCATGCACCGGTGCATGAACTGGGGCCGAAGATCGAAAATCATCCGCGCTTCCCGGCGCGGGTCAATGTCGGTTTTATTCAGGTCATCGACCGGAACCGTGCGCAGTTGCGCGTCTGGGAACGCGGTACCGGGGAAACCCAGGCCTGCGGGACCGGCGCCTGCGCCGCCGCAGTGGCCGCGATCAGCCAGGGGTGGATGGATTCGCCGCTACTGATCGACCTGCCCGGCGGGCGCTTGTCCATTGAATGGGCAGGTCCTGGCCAACCGGTGATGATGACCGGCCCGGCAGTGCGCGTATACGAAGGACAAGTGCGTCTTTGAGTGAGCGAAATACATGACTGATCAGCCTCAGGTTCCAGCCCCACAGCCCGACGAATCTCCTTCCGAAAGCCTGGAGGCGGCGGCGATTGCCGCGTACCTGGAGGCTCATCCGGACTTCTTCGTCGAACACGAAGAACTGCTCCCGGCATTGCGCATTCCGCACCAGCGCGGCGACACCATTTCGCTGGTCGAACGCCAGATGAAAATCCTGCGCGAACGCAACATCGAGATGCGCCACCGCCTCTCACAGCTAATGGATGTCGCCCGCGACAACGACCGGCTGTTCGACAAAACCCGTCGGCTGACGCTCGCGTTAATGGACGCCAGCAGCCTGGACGACGTGGTCATCAGCGTTGAAGACAGCCTGCGCCAGGACTTTCAGGTGCCCTTTGTCAGCCTGATCCTGTTCAGCGACGAGCCTTTGCCCGTTGGCCGCTGGGTCACCGGTGCCGAAGCACAAAAGGCAATCGGTGGCTTGTTGTCGGAAGGCAAAAGCGTCAGCGGCAGCCTGCGCGAGCACGAGCTGGACTTCCTGTTTGGCGAAGAGCAGCGCAAGCAGATTGGTTCCACTGCACTGGTCACCATCAATCATCAAGGCCTGCATGGCGTCCTGGCCATCGCCAGTCGTGATCCGCAGCATTACAAAAGCTCGGTGGGCACGTTGTTCCTCAGCTACATCGCTGAAGTCATGGGCCGCGTGCTGCCACGGGTCAACCCTTCGCTACGCTCGGTACGCTGACCATGGAACGACAACTGGACGCCTACTGCGAACACCTGCGCAGTGAGCGTCAGGTGTCACCTCACACCCTGGAAGCCTATCGGCGCGACCTGAACAAGGTCCTGGCGCACTGCAAAAAACAGAACATCAGCAGCTGGACCGCACTGGACATCCAGCGCCTGCGCAGCCTGATCGCCCGCCTGCACTCGCAAGGACAATCCTCGCGCAGTCTGGCGCGGCTGCTGTCGGCGGTACGCGGGCTCTATCACTACCTGAACCGCGAAGGCCTCTGCGACCACGACCCGGCCAACGGCCTGGCGCCCCCCAAGGGCGAGCGCCGCCTACCGAAAACCCTCGACACCGACCGGGCGCTGCAACTGCTCGATGGCGCCGTTGAAGACGACTTCATGGCCCGCCGCGACCAGGCGATTCTCGAGCTGTTTTACTCGTCCGGTTTACGCCTGTCGGAGCTGACCGGGCTCAACCTCGAACAGCTGGACCTGGCGGACGGCCTGGTGCAAGTGCTCGGCAAGGGCAGCAAAACCCGAGTACTGCCCGTCGGCAAGAAGGCCCGCGAAGCCCTGGAGCTGTGGCTGCCACTGCGGGCTCTGGCGAATCCGGTGGACGATGCGGTATTCGTCAGCCAAAAAGGCCGACGCCTCGGCTCACGGGCCGTTCAGACGCGGGTCAAGGCCGTCGGCGAGCGCGAACTGGGACAAAACCTGCACCCGCACATGTTGCGACATTCCTTCGCCAGCCACTTGCTGGAGTCCTCGCAAGACCTGCGCGCAGTGCAGGAGTTGCTCGGCCACGCGGACATCAAAACCACGCAGATCTACACCCATCTGGACTTCCAGCATCTGGCCACGGTCTACGACAGCGCCCATCCACGGGCCAAACGCATCAAAGGCGATGAGCAATGACAATCCAACTGATCACCTTCGACCTCGATGACACCCTGTGGGACACCGCCCCGGTGATCGTCAGCGCCGAAGCGGTGCTGCGCCAGTGGCTGGCCGAGCACACACCGAACCTCGGCGCCTTGCCGGTGGATCACCTGTGGACCATTCGCGAGCGGGTATTGAGCCTCGAACCCAACCTCAAGCACCGCATCAGCGCTCTGCGTCGCCGGGTGCTGTTTCACGCACTGGAGGAAGCCGGCTATGCCCATGAACAGGCCTGCGAATTAGCCGATCAAGGCTTCGAAGTGTTTTTGCATGCACGGCATCAGTTGGACATCTTCCCCGAGGTACAGCCGACGCTGGAGATTCTGGCCAGTCACTACGCCTTGGGCGTCGTCACCAACGGCAACGCGGATGTCCGGCGGCTAGGGCTGGCGGATTATTTCAGGTTCATCTTGTGCGCAGAGGATATCGGCATCGCCAAACCCGATGCCCGGCTGTTCCATGAAGCCCTGAAACGCGGCGGTGTAACGGCAGAGACCGCAGTGCATATCGGCGATCATCCGGGCGATGACATTGCCGGCGCTCAGCAGGCAGGGTTGCGGGCGATCTGGTTCAACCCGGCGGGTAAAGCCTGGGAGGCCGACAAGGCACCCGATGCCGAGATTCGCAGCCTGACCGAGTTGCCGGCGTTGTTGGCGCGGTGGAACGCCGGCCAAGTTTGAGTGGCGCCTGAAAAGATCGCAGCCTGCGGCAGCTCTTATGGAACAAAAAATAACTTATTGATTTATATATTATTTTTAAGGGCTGGCTTGCCAGCCCTGGCCCATGTTCCTTACGCGACAGCGCGGCCTCGAAGAGGGGGCGGCCCCTCCTACGCCGATCAATGTAGGAGCTGCCGCAGGCTGCGATCTTTTGACTGTGTTTCGCCCATGAAAAAGCCCGCAGCGACGGCGGGCTTTTTCAGCAAGCACGTAGCAGGCGCTTAGATAGGCCGGCTGCCGTACTTGTTATCAGGCTTCTTTGGTGGATCCGCCACCACGTTGGCCTCGACCTCCTGAACCTTGCCACCTTTGGCAAGGAACTCTTCCATCGCGCGCGCCAGAGCATCACGCTCTTTGTTCTTGGCTTCGACGCTCGGCAGCTCGTCTACCGACACCGCAGCCTTGGCCTTGCCTTTGGCGGTCGGGACCGGTGTGTCATCACCGCCATCGTCGTCAGCAACGTCTTCCGCCGCTGCTTCCAAACCTTCTTCGGTCTCGTCTTCGTCGCCTACTTCGAGGTCGTCGTTTTCCAGATCATCGTCGCTCATGTTCTACCTCATGACTTGCGAAAAGCAGATTAGTTATAGCCCAGCTTCGTCGTCTGTCGACGACCGCCGGAAAAAATCAACATCCACTGGCAACCAGCGGTTTATGCCTCTTCACCGTGCACGGTGGCGAGGACTTTGCGAGCACCGCCATGATCGCGGTGCTCGCCCAGATAAACACCTTGCCAGCTACCTAACGCCAATCGGCCCGCCATTATCGGCAAGCTCAACTGACAGCCTAGCAAACTGGCCTTGAAGTGCGCCGGGAGGTCGTCCAGGCCTTCGTCGTTATGCTCATAGCCGGATGCTCCTTGTGGGATCAGCCGATTGAAAAACCGTTCGAAGTCGCGACGTACCGCCGGATCGGCGTTCTCGTTGATGGTCAACGACGCCGAGGTATGCTGCAGCCACAGATGCAACAGACCGACCCGACAGGCCTTGAGATCAGGCAAGCCGGCGAGTAACTCGTCCGTTACCAGATGAAAGCCCCGGGGCCGTGCCCGCAGGGTTATCAGAGTCTGTTGCCACATACAGTTCTCCGCACGTTCGGGGCGCATTCTAGCGCGCTCCGGGAAAAAACAAAGGCCCTAATATTCCTTCAATCATGTAAGCCATTGGCCGCAGAAAAACGCCCGCTATAAACACCACTCAACGTGTACGAAAAAACCTTTCAGCCGCACTCTCAGTGACAAATTCCAGACAAAAAAATGCCCGGCAAGCCGGGCAAATTTTTATACGCTTGCTTACATGTTGTAGCCGCGCTCGTTGTGAAGTGCCAGATCGATGCCCACCGACTCTTCTTCCTCGGTAATGCGCAGCCCCATGACGGCGTCGAGAACCTTGAGAATGATGAAGGTGGCGATCGCGGTGTAGATCACCGTAAAGCCCACGCCTTTGCACTGAATCCAGACTTGTGCCGCGATGTCGGTCACGGTGCCGAAGCCACCCAGCGACGGAGCTGCAAATACACCGGTGAGGATCGCGCCGAGAATACCGCCGATGCCGTGCACGCCGAAGGCGTCGAGGGAGTCGTCGTAACCCAGTTTGCGTTTCAGGGTGGTGGCGCAGAAGAAGCACACCACACCCGCCGCCAGACCAATGATCATCGAACCCATCGGGCCAACGGTGCCCGCTGCCGGCGTGATCGCCACCAGACCGGCGACTACGCCCGAAGCGATACCCAGTGCGCTAGGTTTGCCGTGGGTCAGCCACTCGGCGAACATCCAGCCCAGGGCCGCTGCAGCGGTAGCGATCTGAGTCACCAGCATGGCCATACCGGCAGTGCCGTTAGCGGCTGCGGCGGAACCGGCGTTGAAACCGAACCAGCCAACCCACAGCATGGCGGCGCCCATCAGGGTGTAACCAAGGTTATGCGGAGCCATCGGGGTGGTCGGGAAGCCTTTGCGCTTGCCCAATACCAGGCACGCCACCAGACCTGCGATACCGGCGTTGATGTGCACCACCGTGCCGCCCGCGAAGTCGAGCACGCCCCAGTCGCCCAACAGCGAACCCGGACCGCTCCAGACCATGTGTGCGATCGGCGCGTAAACCAGGGTGAACCAGATACCCATGAACACCAGCATCGCGGAGAACTTCATCCGCTCGGCAAAGGCACCGACGATCAGCGCCGGGGTGATGATGGCGAAGGTCATCTGATAGGTAACGAACACCGCCTCGGGAAACAGCGCTGTAGGGCCGGTGATACTGGCGGGCGTGATGCCGGCCAGAAACGCCTTGGCGAAGCTGCCGACAAAGGAGTTGAAGTTGACGACGTTGGCTTCCATGCCCGTCGTGTCAAACGCCATGCTGTAGCCATAAAGGAACCACAGGATGGTGACCAGGCCGGTAATGGCGAAGCACTGCATCATCAACGAAAGAACGTTTTTGGAGCGAACCATACCGCCGTAGAACAGCGCCAGGCCTGGAATCGTCATGAACAGTACAAGCGCAGTAGAGGTCAACATCCAGGCGGTATCGCCGGAGTTGAGGACTGGAGGTGCCACCGGATCTGCCGCCATGGCCAGGCTGGGCATTACGATGGACAACAGGGCTCCTAGCCCTGCGAATTTACGCAGAGTCATTTTGTTTTCTCCTGGGGCGTTGGGTTTGGCGGCTTAGATTGCGTCGGTATCGGTTTCGCCGGTACGGATGCGAATAGCCTGTTCCAGATTGACCACGAAGATCTTGCCGTCACCGATCTTGCCGGTGTTGGCCGCCTTGGTTATCGCCTCGATAACCCGGTCCAGATCCTTGTCGTCAATGGCGACATCAATCTTCACCTTGGGCAGGAAATCGACCACGTACTCCGCGCCGCGATACAGCTCGGTGTGACCCTTCTGCCGACCGAAGCCTTTGACCTCAGTGACGGTAATGCCCTGCACGCCGATCTCGGACAACGACTCGCGCACGTCGTCCAGTTTGAACGGCTTGATGATGGCAGTGACTAGCTTCATGAAAACTCTCTCCCGAATTGGTGGACTTGCCCCAGGAAAACAAACCCGGCTCAAGTCTAAGCGCAGTGCCTGGCTTTGTAACGCATCGTCGGCCCTGCTCTCCCGACTGACGCCAGTTAACCGCTCCTGACGAAACTCCCCGCTCCGCCTGCCGCACTGCATTCGTCACAGCGACTGCATCAGTGCATGGGTCACTCAGGCCTAAGCAGAAAGCTTGCCATCTCGTAAAAAACCACTGATTTCAATCCCTTGGCCGCTGTCGCAGGCGCCAACACCCCATCGCCACCACCGATACGCACAACAACAGTGCGCAAATGCACGGCAACATGCGCGAAAAACGTGCATCCGCCTCTGCGCCATTGACTATAGACACTGCGTGATACACTGCCGCGATCAGTTTTAAGGACTTCCACCATGCTCGCGCCCAAAGACCTCCTCGACGCCCTGAGCGGCCACGCCTCCCGCCTGTTCAGCGGCGAAACCCCACTGCCAAAAAGCGAAATCGAAAGCCAGTTCAAAGCCCTGTTGCAAAGCGGCTTCAGCAAGCTTGATCTGGTGAGCCGGGAAGAATTCGACAGCCAGATGGTCGTCCTGGCGCGCACCCGGGCACGGCTGGAGAGTCTTGAGGCAAAAGTCGCCGAGTTGGAAGCGAAGCTGAATCCGCCAGCCGAATAACGCGATCACACGCCCCGCTCCCTGCTTGGTCGCGGGGCTTGCACTGCCGAGAGCGAAGCGAAATCCCAGACGAGTGCGAGTTGGAAAGCGGCAAAACTAGCTGACGCAATACAGTTTAGAGAGCAAATAGTCGACCATGACTTTCAGCTTTTGAGACCTGTGTTTGTTCGGCTGATACAGCAACCATGCCATGCCCTGCGAAGCCCCCACATAGTCCCAGTCTGGCAACACGGCATATAAACGCTTTTCCTTGATAGCTTGGTCGGCCACGGCAAAAGGCAAACAGGCGATTCCAAGATCACGCAGGGTTGCCTCAAGAACAGCTTCGCTGTCATTTGAGCAGTAACGTCCCTTTACACCGATCTGAAACTTCTCTGCACCGTTTATAAACTCCCATTTTTCTCCGTCAGAGTTTTCAGCCATGACGATGCAACTGTGATGCACCAAGTCCGCAGGGTGCAACGGAATACCATGCTCAGCAATATACTCAGGGGAAGCACAAAGCGTATAACCAACCTTGAACAGCTTTCTCCCGATCAATCCCAGTGGTGGTGAGTCGGTGATTCTGACACTGAGATCAATTTTATTAGAGATAAGGTTAAGCTCCGCATTATCAAATATGAATTGGACATTAATATCGGGGTACTTTCGCAAAAACTCGGGCATCAATTGGTTGCAAATATTATTCATCATTTTTGGAGCTGATATTCTTATCAACCCTTGCGGACGCACCAACTCCTCTTTCAACTCAAACACTCTGGACGATGAGTGCAACAACGCCTTGCAATGAGAGTAAATTTTGGCACCATCCTCATTGACTTTCAGCTGTCGAGTACTACGTTCCAATAAACGCAATGACAGCACTCGCTCCAATTTAGAGATTTGCCGGCTCACGGCTGAAGCCGACACTCCCAGCTTCGTAGAGGCATCAATAAAACTACCGGTTTCCACGACGACCGCAAATGCAGCCATGTAGGGGAGCATTTCAATATGACCCTTATGCATATAGTTATTCTCAATCCTTCGGGAAGATGTTTTATTATTCGTGGACTGAAAACTCGCGAACAAAGCACTCATGATCAGCCATAACTATAGATAGTGGACGACAAAAAAATTAAGACATAGTGCGCTTGGCAATACGACTACATAGGCTGCTGCCATTTATTACATAGAATCTTTGAGCCCCCTCGAAGGCCACTTACAAACTGAAACAAATTTTCCTGCTGACAAAACCTTAAGGCTTGTTTTTTATCCGATAACACCTCCATGCAAACGTTCGTCTATCCCATAAAAAAACTCAATGAAACAGATGAAGAATTATCGCACCTACCAGGACCAGTACAATGCCTGCCACCTGAATCAGGCCAAGCCGCTCTTTAAAGAAGAGATAGCCCAACACTGCTGCGATACCTCCCGATAAAGTGCTGATGACAGTGACCACTGATACCGAACCATTGATAGCCCCAAACGAAAAAGCCGAAAAACCGCCAAGGTTCAATAAGCTGGCGCTTGTCAGCGTCCCGAAGCTTTTTACAGAGGGTAACTTCAGTCCGGACTCTACTTTTAACACCATGAAAAACAAGATGGGTAGACCCACCGCGTAGCCCAGCCACAACATGGTAATCGGGCCTAACGACGGAAGCGTGTATTTACCCTGAATCCAGAAACTTGCGCCATACAAAACAGCCGCGAGCAGACCGTAAACTATTGAAACTTTGTTTTGACGCTTTACCTTACCATCAGCATTATCATGTGCGCTTGTCAGCAGGACCCCGACAACACAAACCGCGATCCCGACGAACTGGCTGAATACAATGACGTCTCCACTGGCCCATGCCAGCGCAGTAGTGAAGACCCCGTAAGATGTTACAAGTGGTGCAACAATTGCTGCCTTCCCCAACGCAAAAGCCTTTGAGAGCGCGAGGGCACCGGCGACCGTAAAAATGGCGGCAGCACATCCTAATAGCCAGGCTTGCATGGGAGCAGACAACGATTTGACAAGATAGGCCGGGTAGAGTAACAGCAGAGCACTCATCAAGATAAAACCCAGTGCCTGACCGAAAAAAACAGCTCTTTTGACGCCAACGGCCCGAGCATTTAACCCTACGAGAAAGTCTGTTCCGCCCCAAAATAACGCAGCAACAAAGCCCATCATTATATCCACGCTCATCATCCTTTTTTATTGTGTCAATTTTTTTGCCTGGTCGCAAAATAGACTGGATCCAATAAAAAAGTCAAATTTTTGCTTCACCGCTACTTATAGTCGATACATCTCCGAATCTGGAAGATCGCTGCATCCATATACTCAACAATGGCATGGTCATCACCGTCGAGAACAGTGCAAGAACCAATAGAACGCTGTAAGTAGTTGCTGACAAAATACCTAACTCAAGACCAATGCTCAGAACTACCAACTCAACCAGTCCTTTGGTGTTCATTAACATGCCAACTTCCATGGCCGTCACCGAGGCCAGCCCGCACATTCTGCCTCCCAAATAGGTACCACCAATTTTCCCAATAAATCCACCCAGGATGAAGAGCGCCAACCACCCCCATACGCTGCTCTCTGAAAAAGAACCAAATGACGCTTGAAGTCCGGAGTATGCAAAAAATAAAGGGGTGAGAAATGTTCCAGAGAATCGACCAATTACGCTTCCCCAATTACGTTCAAGCCCTAGAACGTTGCAAAAAACGTATGCGGCTACTATCGCTCCGATGGCTTGGTGAAAACCAAGCCTCGCTGTAATTTCCGCACTGACCAAGCAATAGCAAAATGCAACAGATAACTGAATGCGGCTACCTCCTGTCGACTTCATAAACTGCAAGCCCGACACTAACGGACGCATAATATAAAAGGAACATACGAAGAATCCGATCAGCAGTAATGCCTTGACCAGAGATTCCAGAACATCAGTCTCTCCCATCGAATGGAAGGCTACCAAGAGGGCCACACCTAACCATGCAAATACATCGGTATAGATTGCGGATGAAAGCGCGTATGACGCCGAGTCTGCGCTGATGTTTTTGGCGTCCGCAATGATCCGCACTAATACGGGGAGCGCCGTGACTGAAAGTGCCAGCCCACAAAAAAGTACATAAGACCAAAATGCGTGGCCAGGGGCCATATCCTCTTTGGATAGAACAGCTATCACACAGCCGATCAAAAACGATGAAAGCATTCCGAACAGGGCAATCGTGATTGGGATGAACCTCGCTGCTGGTACCTGGTCAGAGCGACGAGCGGGGGCGTGCCAAGCAATTTCAAACATCAAAAGTACCAACCCCAACTCTGCAAGCACTTTCAAGTTACTCAACGACTCTGCGAAAAACAAAAACTCGGAAATTTTCGGAAATAGCACCCCTAGGACAGAGGGCCCTAACAGCAGACCCGCCGTAATTTCTCCAATTACCCGGCTTTGTCCAAATCTCTCGGCAACTCTACCAAGCAAGATGGAAACGGCCAAAATCAGACAAACCTGAAGCATCCAATGCGACATAAATTTTCCCTCGAGACAAACTTTACTACATGGTTTATTCAACGTCGCAAAAGCACACGGCTGCTCAGAGGCAACCGCCCTCCTTATCAGGTGTAGTGCAAACGCAAGGTTTCATGAACGACTCTGGAATGCTCAGCAAGGACTTTTGGATCCTCATGAACAAGGTACACAAAACCCCATGTAGATAAGAAATCCTGGGTGTCCTGTATATACTCCCCTTCCCTCACCAACAGATTGATATCGTGTACAGAGGAAAGCCTTGAGATGGCCTCCAGCCCTGATATCGATTTGATTTCCCCTGGCCGTGTATTAATCAGACAACAAATGCAAAAGTGCTTTATGTAATCGACGTCACGAAAATCGTCCGTCGTCTGTCCCAGAAAAATATCCAGGTTCAAACTGTAGCAGTTGAGCCCGGTACAGGCCTCCACTAGGGACGGTACATTTGCACCTGGCAAGCGCCCGTTTTGCTCAATGATAAAATGACCTTTCTCGTTAATCTTGAACTCAACATCATTGATCCCGAAATCGGCCTCCAGCGCATCATTCACCTGGCTGATGTAGGCAAAGGCCTCAATAGCTTTTTTGCTCAAGGGCGGAAGGGATCGTATGTTTTTGTAGACGCTGGGGTTGTTGCCGACACTGATTTTTTCGTATTCCGCGAAACACAGAATCTGCTTCTTCTTACTTTTTCCAAAATTCGCCGTGGCGATAAAATACTCAGGACCTTCAATAAACTCTTCAATGAGCGCCCCCCGCTCCTCCTCCACATGCCCCTCGTTGGCAGATTCAATCGCGGCCAGCGCCTTGTAGACGTCACCTCGACTGTGGCAAACCTTTACGTTTTTGCTACCCGTACCTTGACTAGGCTTGACCACTGCCGGGAAATCCAACGTCAGTAACTCACCCTTGAGCATTTGATCTAGAGACATTTGGGTGGATTGAGTAACAGGGACACCTCGTAATCCGAGTTGCTGCTTCATAGCAAACTTGTTGGTTCTCGCCTGTCGTGTCGCCACCGGATTACCGACCAGAGCGAAGTGCTGTGCGAGTCGGTCGCTCATTTTAAGTGCTGAATCCGATCCCGGAACAATTGCCTTGATGTTGAGGCCGGAGAGCTTTTCAACGGCCTCATCAAGATCATAAGCCTTAATGGACTCCGAAAACCCCTCACAACTGTGCAGACGGTGAAGCATGCCCGGGAACCTGTCCCGGGTGATGAGAGCAATGGAGCGGAACCCCTTCTTCGAAATTTCGCGACCGTAACGACGACCGGAACTCACCGGATCGATTACCACGATAGCTGGAGCGGCAGCGGTCATGATCATATCCCCCGCATCGCGTCGTACATGTATCGGTAGTATCGGACTGCGACGTTGTATCGAATGAGCACTCCCATTGCCAGTTCCTGGATTACGTTCGCACCGCCTTGCGAATAATGCTGCAGAACCGTGTCGAACCACGCTTCACTGTGATGTGTATCGATACCGATATGAGCCTTGTGGTAAGCAATCACTTCCTTGGGTTGATTCAGGCGCTCCAGCGCCTGAGTCGTGGCACCAAACCTTGTAGGAGCAGATCCTTCGACAAGTCCCATCGCTCCGATCAAACGCATGTTGTATTCACGACGCACTGCCCACATCAAAAGAATGTTGCCGTTCATCAAACACTCTTTAGGAGGAATTTCAGGGGTGATGTTCTTCTGAGCAAGGACATTTCTCATGTAAGCCGAAGAGGTCTTGAACATTGAAGTGTGGACGAAATCAAAGTTTCCATTCCCCATTTCATCCCAGTAATTCTCACCCGCGACCATCTTGCAATTGATTGGCATACCCAGTTGCACGACGGCCATCAAATCATCGAACGAGCCGTCCACCATTTCCTCCATACAGATGTAATATGCTACTTGCTCAAGCGTCGCAGTGTTTTTCATGTAATCAACAAAAAAGTCGATATCTTCGTTAATTTTTTTTTCGCAATCCAGATACCACGTCAGAAACTCTTCTTTGTTGGTCGGCAACTCACGCATGTCAATTTTGGCTTCTTCCGAGCTCGTCCATTCATCTTCAATGCGCTCAACCACCTCACGCAAAGTGCGCAGATGCGTACCCTGCCCAACCAGCGCTGCCGGATCATTCAATAAGCCCCGATAGTAATCGGCAATAAATTGCTGGCCATCACGTTGTTCAAAGTCCATTTCTCGTATCCTCAGTAAATGACAATTGGCAACTCACTTGATTTAAGATCAAACGCCTGGTGGGAAGGCCCGAACTCATAAAGAATTTGCATTTTTTCATGCGCTTCCTTCAAGGTAGGGATATGCCCCTCGTCAACCCACCACATCACTACACGGGGTTTACTGATCGGAAGGAACCACTCGCCGCCTCTCTTTCGAAATTCATTATGAGGGGTTTTATACAAGAAATCTTTCAATGCCTCCGGGCTCTTCCATAATGAAAGTGTGTAGAGATAACCCGCCCCCCATAATTCGTCCAACAGCTCTTGATCTTCATTTAACTCGCGCCAGATGAAACCCGAGTGTTGCTCTGCAAGGTTGTTTACGTATTGAGTGGACTCATAAAATCCCTTCATACGAGGATCGGCTTTTGAAAACCTAGGTTTTACCAGATCAAACTGTGCCAAGAATGCCATTCAATGGTGATCCCACATCTGAATTTCAATAATGTTTCGATCAGGGTCTCTCACATACACGAATGTACAAACCCCAACACCGTCGATTACTTGGCTGACGAGTTTTCCAAGCATCCAACCACCGCCCCTGATAACTTTCGAACAGGTGTCATCCATATTCGAAACCTCAAAAGCAAGGTGAGTCAGCCCCTTTGAATTAGCGTAGGTTATTTCCCGACCTCGGTTCTCCATGTATTGGAAAATCTCCAAAGTCGGGCCTTCAGGGCCATAACCCGGCAATTTCAAGTGCACACCTTCTAGTTGTGCGTTCTCAACGCCTGTCCCCCCGGAAACACTTGCCCCGGACAAAGATCGTATTGGCCCAACCTGTTCGCAACCAAAAACATCAGTATAGAATCTGGCGAGGTTCCTCCAGTTCGACGCAATTATATTGATATGACTGTACTTAACTGTATTCATTATCAGAAACCCAGCTTAGTCATCAATCTCGGAAAACAAATGTCTCGTGTTCAACATGACGATCACGGTCTCGTGCACGTTCCCATGTTGTATTCAGAATAATTCGCTGAACATCTTGAGTCAGTGGCTTGACTCGGTGCAACGTGGTGTCTGCTTTAAGTAGGTAGACATCCCCTGTCATATGGAAATACGAGTCGATGGTGTTTTCTACCAAAAGGTTTTCAACCCTTGGGTTTTTCTTGTCCCAATTGGTATGCGGTACACATTCCAGCAATCCGCCGGACTCGATACTAGGAGCCTCTACGATCCAAATGATCGTGTACGGATAATCCCCCCAGTGCCAGCCATGGGTATCACCTGACTTATGCTGACTGTTAATAATGTAGTTATCCCACTTCCACGGTGTCGGAATGACCTCTTCCTTGACAATATTGGCAATCAGACTCATCAAATATTTTGAGTTATAAGCCAGTGGAATATATTTGCCAAACTCCTCAATATTGTCCCGACTGACATTGCTCAAATAGCGAGGCGTATTACCAGTGGATTCAATTAGAAAGTCGCGACGTTTGGCGTGGTTCGCCATCAGATATTTCACGTCAGCCATGATTGAGTCCCGCACCTGCGGATCAATCAAGTGATTGATTTTAAGATAGCCATCACGTGCAAATCGGTGTTGTTCCCAAAAGAAATCCCGCTCTTTATACGGGTCACTGCCCAGAACTTCCAAGTGCACTTGATCTACCTTCACAACTTCAAGATTTGCGACCATCATTAATACCTTTTATTCACGCTAGTGAGTTAACAATTTATTGCGGCACTAGAGATCCTATCCAGCTTTCAAAGTCGGATAAACACGAGCAGAGGAACTACAGTCATTCGCCAGACGAAGTAATACGGCGCGCCAGCACACGGCGGCCCCACGTTTCAACTTTATTGTTTTGCGAAAAGGTGATTGGCAACATACTGTAACGTATCTGGTTGTTTCAACTACCCGCTGAACCAC
>CAYNGZ010000103.1:3336-16302 GCA_964396695.1 uncultured Pseudomonas sp. | reverse complement strand
CCATGTTCCTTACGCGACAGCGCGGCCTCGAAGAGGGGGCGGCCCCTCCTACGAGGGGTCAGGGGGATCAAGGTGATCCAGCGCCCGATTAACTGCCAACTCGGCCAGGGAAATCATCTGCTGGATCGCCAGTGCGGTATTGCGTTTGGGGCCTTCGAGTTCGAATGCCAGATCGCTGGACATGACATTGGCCGAGGCGAGGGTTTCGCAGGCGTGGGCCAGCAGGGTTTCGCTGTCGACGTCGGGGGCGATGACGAAAATGCAGCCGGGACGGCGGTCGGCTAGCAACTGCTTGGTCTCGGGCAGTACCAGATAGTGATCGAGCGCACGGTGCGCGGCGGCATGGAGTTCTTTCGAGTCGAGGGAGGCGTAGGGGGAAACCGGATCGGTTTCGGGGGGGGGCGGTGTGGCTTTGAACATGATGAAGCTCCAAATGTAAGTAGAGGAGACATCACCCTCGCTACCAAACGAAGGGTGGTGGCCATACGCGGGTTGGTAGACCGGACACTTGGAAACCGGCGCGCCCGAGGGCGCCCTGCGCATGGCCACCATAAAAACAAATGCCGACAAAAAGCACCTGCATAAGGTGACGCTGTGCGCCGTGTGTCCGGGCTACCAAACCCGATCGCTGATATTCAGCGACACGGAAACGATAGAGGCGAGGACCAAAGCGCACAAGCCGGCGGATTCTGGCGCAGGTGTAGGCCGTGACGCAAGGCGTTGTAGCCTCCGACCGGGGCTCAGTCGAAAAAAATAAACGCCCGTAGCCGCCTGTGTTTCAAAGCCGGCAGCAAGGCAGTTTCGGTATACACGCAGGTGTTATCTATGTAGGGCCCTATGTGGATGGCCAAGGCATAAAGTGCCCCCTGATCTTCAGGCAAGAAGGTCGGAGATCCACTTAAAGGGAATTAACCAACGTGCCAAATAGCAATGAATATTCATACACGGACGAACAGGTAAACGCGGCGTTTTCAGACATAAGCGCAAGTTTGTTCAAAGACAAGGTCGTCAGTATCACCCACCCGAACATGCTGATCGTGGCGGGTATCCAGGGCTCGGGGAAAACCTGGTTGCTGGAAAAGTCATTACTCAAAACCGGAAATTACTCGAACTACATCAGGCTGTATCTGCCGGAGTACCGCAAAAAGCATCCGCAGTATTCACAGATGGAACCTCACGGCGTGCTGCACGTGTATCAGCACACCGAGGCCTTTGTGCGGGCGGTGTGCGCAGAGATCTTCAAGAAGGCGTTTGCCGAGAAGTACAGCATCATCATGGAATCAGCGCTGGATTCGGCAGACTTCGCGGCATTCCCGCCGCTGGCCGTATCGGCGGGGTATGAGTTTGAAGTTCACGTGGTGGCCTGTAAAAAAGAGTTCACCCATTTGTCGACGATCACCCGCGGCCTGAAGAGTCTTAAAGACGAGCAACTGGAGCGCTTCCTGAAACTCTCGGAGCTTGAGACAAGTCTGGGTAATGCCGAGAAAGTACTTAATGCTTTTGAAGAGGCTTGCGTGAAGAAGGTCGGTTCTCAAATCAACCTGTATGAGCGTGGGTTCGGTGAGCTGAAAAACCGAAAGGTCGTCTGTCGCAGCCAGTGCGACACGCTCGGTCAGTTGACCCCGCAATCGGTGGTCGATCATAAGGGGGCGACAGTGGCGGTCGCCGACAACCCGGTCGCCATCGAGCGAGCGCCCGGCAAGACCTCGCGCTCCTGCTATGCGGCCTACAACACCATCGTGAGCGCCGAGGTCAGTCTCAGGCGTGATCGACGGGAAATGGTGTGGGATTGCCAACTCGCGCTGCTGGAGGCGCTACGCCTGAATAAACAGGTCCCCGCATACGTCAACACCGATCTGGTGGGCTACGTGTTCAAGCATTTGCATCGCTGAGGTTTTTTCACGTCAAGACATGCAGAGTTTCAGGCGGCCACATTTCTCGCATAACATGTTTGCTTTATGTCTCCAATTGGATACAGTTTCCTCATATATCCAACAGGCCAAAAGATTGGCAAAGGAGGTTTAAACATGTCCGATACCCTTATGCCGTTTGATATGGCGGAGCTCCTGGACACTGACGAAGCGGTCAGCGAATACCTCTCTCAGGTTCTGGCCGAGGGCGACACTGACGAGCTCATCCGTGCGGTTGGATACGTCGCAAAAGCACGCGGTATGGCTCAGATTGCGAAAGAGTCAGGTCTTGGTCGGGCAAGCTTGTACAAAGCATTTGCGCCAGGCGCCAAGCCACGTTTCGACACCGTGATTAAAGTGATGCGCGCGATGGGCATTGAGCTCCACGCGACTGTTGGGCGTGCTTGAAATCCTTGAGCAACCAGCCCGCCATTGGCGGGCTGGTTGTCAAACGCATTAGTCAAAACGCAAAACACGAACAGCCAAACGCGCCCCAGAATCCCTGGAAGTCGCTGACCGGTACGTTCGACAAGCGCGCTCGCTCATGGCTGTGGGCATGCACTGCGCAGGCACCGACGCACTGGTGAACTTGTGCGGTGAGCGGCGCCAAGGGTTTCCAGTGCCCCGGCACGTTCACCACCGGTGACCAATCAGGCATGACCGGCAGGCGCGGCGGGCCGAGTTTTTCGAATTCGAGGCTGCCATACACCACCTTGCCGTCGACCACCGTCAGCACCGACTCAATCGATTTGATCGCTTCGTCGTCGACGCTGAAGAAGTCCGCGCTCAACGCTGCCAGGTCCGCCAGTTGCCCGACCTTGATCTGGCCTTTATGGCCTTGCTCGGAAGAGAACCAGGCGCTGCCATGGGTGTAGAGTTCCAGCGCCGTGTCGCGGCTCAGGCCTTGCGGATACAGCTCCAGGCCGCCGACGGTGCGGCCGCTGACCAGCCAGTAGAGCGACGTCCACGGGTTGTAGCTGGAAACGCGTGTGGCGTCGGTGCCGGCACCGACCGGAATGCCTTCGGCGAGCATGCGCTGGATCGGCGGGGTGTGCTCGGCGGCTTTGGCGCCGTAACGGTCGACAAAATACTCACCCTGAAAGGCCATGCGGTCTTGAATCGCAATGCCGCCGCCCAACGCCCGAACCCGCTCGATGTTCTGCGGGGTGATGGTTTCGGCGTGATCGAAGAACCACGGCAGCCTGTCGAACGGAATGTCACGGTTAACCTTTTCGAACACGTCGAGCATCCGCGTGATCGATTCGTTGTAGGTGGCGTGCAAGCGGAATGGCCAGCGCTGTTCCACGAGATGGCGCACCACCGGTTCCAGTTCCTGCTCCATGGTCTGCGGCAGATCGGGGCGCGGTTCGAGGAAGTCTTCAAAGTCAGCCGCGGAGAACACCAGCATTTCGCCAGCGCCGTTGTGCCGCAAAAAGTCGTCACCCTGGCCGTAGTGCGAGGTGCTGGTCCAGTTCTGGAAGTCGGTCAGCTCTTCCTTGGGTTTTTGGGTGAACAGGTTGTAGGCGATGCGCACGCTCAGTTGCTGGTCTTTCGCCAGTTGCTGGATGACCTGATAGTCGTCCGGGTAGTTCTGAAAGCCGCCACCGGCATCGATGGCGCTGGTGACGCCGAGGCGATTGAGTTCGCGCATGAACTGTCGGGTCGAGTTGACCTGATACTCCAGCGGCAGCTTCGGTCCCTTGGCCAGCGTCGAGTACAGAATCATTGCGTTGGGGCGGGCGATCAGCATGCCTGTGGGGTCGCCATTGGCATCGCGCTGGATTTCGCCACCCGGCGGATTCGGGGTATTGCGGTCGTAGCCAACCACTTTCAGCGCCGCGCGGTTGAGCAGGGCGCGGTCATACAGGTGCAGGACGAACACCGGGGTGTCAGGCGCGGCCTTGTTCAACTCTTCAATCGTCGGCAGGCGTTTTTCGGCGAACTGGAATTCGGTCCAGCCACCGACCACGCGCACCCATTGCGGTGCCGGGGTGCGATCGGCCTGGTCCTTGAGCATGCGCAAGGCGTCGGCCAATGACGGCACACCTTCCCAGCGCAGTTCGAGGTTGTAGTTCAGGCCACCGCGAATCAGGTGCAGGTGCGAGTCGTTGAGGCCAGGGATTACCGTGCGTTTTTGCAGGTCGATGACCTGCGTACTGGCGCCGCGCAGAGGCATCACCTCTGCATCATTGCCGACGGCGACAAACCGCCCGTCCTTGATGGCGACCGCACTGGCCTGGGGTTTTTCCCGATCAACCGTATGCAAGCGACCGTTGAACAGAATGAGATCCGCCGGGGTATTGGTCATGCTGGTGCTCTCCGCAAATAGGGGACTGATCCAGGTACCGATGGCGCCTGCCGAAAGGTCGTGCAGTACGCGGTAGCGGTTAAAGCCGTCGTGGCCGTCAGGTGGACTCATGGCGTCGTTCTCCGCAGGTGTTCGGTCGCGCGAGCAGCCGGATGCGTGAGCCATACGGCCAGCAAAGAATATAGACGGCAAATTCGGGGTCGATGCATGGGGCGGGAAGATTTACAGCCGGCAGAAACGACGAATCCCGCCATAAGGGCGGGATTCGTGTACAGCCAGAGAGGCTCCCGGGCTCGGGAGCCGCCGTCTTAGCTTGGGAACAGCTCGGACAATTTCATGGCCAGCATCATGTCGCCTTCAGCGCGCAGTTTGCCGCCCATGAACGCTTGCATGCCGTCGGTCGAACCGTCGACGATGCCTTCCAGGGTTTCGCCGTCCATGACCAGAGTCACTTGAGCGTCCGGGTTTTCGCCTTCTTTCAGCTCGCAGGTGCTGTCTTTGACGATCAGCGAGAAGTTCTTGGTATCGTCGATGCGGAAACCGAAAACCAGGTCCAGACCGGCAGCAGCGGCTGGGTTGAACTTGGCTTTCATTGCTTGTACGGCGTCAGCTACGGAGGTCATGGTTCGATCCTTTCATGAAGTGTTACAACAAGGGTCACAGTGATCCGGACTCAACGGAAAGTGATGAGTTCCGGGGCCTTCAGCAGTTGCAAATGTGCATGGCTGTTGAAGGAAGCCAGCGCGACCTCGCGACCACGAAACCTCAGGTGGTTGAGCGAGGTGTTGACGATTTGCCAATTCAGTTCAAAGGCCTGCTTTGCCGGCATTCGAGTAATCAGGTGGAGCAGGGCAGTGATGGTTCCGCCGGAGGTGAACACGGCAATTTTCTGAGTGTTGTCGGCCTGGTCGAGAATACGCTGAAAGCCGGCCTGGACCCGCTCGACGAAGCTGAGCCAGCTTTCCAGGCCCGGCGGGTCGTAAGTGCCGGTCAGCCAGCGTTCGATGAGCAGGGCAAAGATTCGCTGGAACTCGCCGCGATTCTGCGCGGCATGGCGCAGGATGTTCAGCGCTTCAGGCTCTTCGGGTAACAGGTCCGGAAGCAGTGCATGGATTACCGCTTCGGCGTCGAACTCGTTGAAGGCCGGATCGATTTCCAGGGGCGGTACCGGCAGGCCGACAGCGCCGAACTGCGCCAGGGTGCTGTTGGCGGTGTGTTGCTGGCGACGCAGGTCGCCCGACAGGCAGCGATCGAAACTCAATCCCAGTTCGGCCAGGTGACTGCCGAGCACTTCGGCCTGACGAATACCCGTCGGCGACAGCACGTCGTAGTCGTCTGCACCGAAGGAGGCCTGGCCATGTCGAATCAAATAGATGCTGCCCACGTCCGCGTCGTCCCGGTACGTTGAAGGTTTTGCGAGGTTATGAGGATGCCGGTGAGCTGTCAATGAAAAAACATACGCTTGTTTGAAATGCTCGTTGGAGCCCCGTTACCGAAGGTTTCACGGCTGGTCGCAACGCGGGAGCATGGGTATGCTGAGGGTATCCCGCGCTCGCGTGTTCAGCGGCGCACTGTCGTTAAGGAGTCAATGTGGATTTTCTTGCCGAGTACGCAAGTTTTCTGGCTAAAACCGTTACCCTGGTGATCGCCATTCTGGTGGTTCTGGCCAGTTTTGCGGCGTTGCGCAGCAAGGGCCGGCGCAAGGCTGCGGGCCAGTTGCAGGTCAGCAAACTCAATGATTTCTACAAGGGGCTGCGTGAGCGTCTGGAGCAGACGGTGTTCGACAAGGATCAGCTCAAGGCCTTGCGTAAAATCGAAGCGAAGTCCGAGAAAAAGCAGAAGAAAAAATCTGATGCCAAGCCACGGGTGTTCGTGCTGGATTTTGACGGTGATATCAAGGCTTCGGCCACCGAAAACCTGCGCCACGAAATCACCGCGCTCTTGTCGCTGGCCACACCGAAGGACGAAGTTGTACTGCGCCTGGAGAGCGGTGGCGGTATGGTTCACAGCTACGGTCTGGCCTCCTCGCAACTGGCGCGCATTCGCCAGGCCGGTGTGCCGCTGACCGTGTGCATCGACAAGGTCGCCGCCAGTGGCGGTTACATGATGGCGTGTATCGGTGAGAAGATCATCAGCGCGCCGTTTGCCATTCTGGGGTCGATCGGGGTGGTGGCGCAGTTGCCTAACGTCAATCGTTTGCTGAAAAAGCATGATATCGACTTCGAAGTCCTGACGGCTGGCGAGTACAAGCGCACGCTGACGGTGTTTGGCGAAAACACTGAAAAAGGCCGGGAGAAATTCCAGGAAGATCTGGATGTCACTCACGAACTGTTCAAGAACTTCGTCTCGCGCTATCGGCCGCAGCTGGCTATCAATGAAGTGGCCACCGGTGAAGTCTGGTTGGGCGTTGCAGCGTTGGAAAAACGCTTGGTCGATGAGCTGAAAACCAGCGACGAATACCTCGCCGAACGCGCCAGGGGCGCAGAGCTGTTTCACCTGCATTATGCCGAACGCAAGAGTTTGCAGGAGCGTGTCGGCCTGGCCGCCAGCGGGTCGGTTGATCGTCTGTTACTGACCTGGTGGAGTCGTTTGACTCAGCAACGTTTCTGGTAAATCACACCCTGTCAGGCCTTGCCGGAAGACCTCTGGCCGGGCCTGCCGAATTCAATGCCCGACCTCTTGCAACGCCATTGCGTCGGCGCTTGCTATCTGCATTTCAGGACTGTCGCGTTTTCGACCTCGATTGAAGACATTTCCTGCTTTTGTTCCAAACGGCGGCACATAAACTTTCAACTCCTGACCCAACTGCAAAGGACTGCAAATGAAGGAGCTTGAGAGCCAACCCCATCCGGCCACCGGCCAGCGACCCATTCAAAGCAAACAGAGGTTTTCGAGTCTTGCACTGGACAACGTGCTGCCGCTGACCCCGTCACAATTCGCCCAGAAGACGATCAAGGAACGCTGGGGGCCGGCGCTGTTGTCGGCCCGGCTGGTCGATCTCAATTACGGTTTTTATGGTTACCCTGCGCAACAGGGCGTGCAGCAAGGCAGGGTCGGACATTCACAAAGCCTGGTTCAGGCCTTGTTGTCCAACTATCAGACCGTGGGTGCCGGTCGTTTTGGGGAGACCGCGTTCGGTCTGTATACACCGCCTGTCGTAGGGCCGGAAATCCGGATTGTCGAGGTGGACGAGTCGATAAATCCGAACGGTGGGTTCCGGGACTACGAGGGCATCTATCGTCAGACCGTCCCTCAGCTCTACGGTCCGAGTACTCAGTTGAAACTGCAGCCAGCCGAATTCAAAAAGTGGGTGTGGGAGCTGGAGTTCAAGGACAAATACACCGCTTATGTGCATGCTGCCTGGCCTACCGACGAGGTTTGTCTTGCACCGCGTGGCTATCCGTTGCGCACTTCGGTCAAGACGGCATTTGTCATGGCGGCTTATTTGCAGCACCAGGAAAACAGCCTGACCCAGGACGGACTCAAGCTGGCACTGCGGGCTGCCGGGTTTGATGCGCAGCAAACGTGGGAGCAACTGACGGTTGAGCAATTGCAGGCCTGGGCGGCTACCGGGTCTTCCATAGAGGCTGCGCGTCTGGTCATTTACCGTTATGTATCGAGCGATATCTGGAGCTTCCGGGAGAAAACCAGTGAACGGATTCTGCTTTATATCCCGAGCAACTCTTCTCCGTTCCACGAGTTTGCCGATCAAAAGGCGCTGCACAAATGGATTGTCGAGGTGGCCAGGGATGTTCGCAGGAAACAGGCACTGGCTGCTCATTTTTCCGATGATGACCGCGAAGACGGAACCTTCCATGCAGGTGTCCTGACAGCATTGGACGGCATGGCGATATACCCTCGGCAACACCACTTGCAAAAAGGCCATGGTTTCTTCAATGACGATGGTTATTGGAATCCTGCCGATTACATTCACTTCGAGATGCCTCCACACGGAACCGACCCCTTTGCGCAGTGGGTGCTGGCCATGAAGCAAGTGGCCCAGGCGAGCATCGAGACCATTCGTGACGATGCCCAGGTCAATCGGGATAATTTGAGTGCGGTGGTCGAGCCCATTGTGCAATGGATCAACAAATTTGGTCCCTTGGCGTTGTTCGTTCCCGGGGGCGAAGGTTTGTTGGCGTTGGCCGGCCTGATCGATGCCGGTTACGGGTTGGCTCAGGCGGTTGATGGCAAGACTCCTGATGAGCGCTCTGCCGGTGTCACGCGTACTGTATTTGGCTTGCTCAATGCGTTGCCGCTGGCCGCGGAAGGGGCAGCCATCAAGGCCGAAGAACATTCCGTCGGCATCGGGACTGAGCCTGCTCCTGTATCCGCGGTTGTGGATGAGCCCTTGTCCGGCGATTCCTCGTTCGTGGCCGGAGATGTTGCACCTCCTGCCTCTGGCGCTGACCGGGTACAACTGATGCGAGGTATTGGGTCGAGTGTCGAATCATTCAGCGATGAGGTTCTGGCCCAGATCGCTCATGTCAGCCCGGTGGACGATGATGTATTGCGCCTGATGCATACCGGGCAGCGGCCACCGGCTCCGGTGCTGGCGGATACCATCAGTCGCTTCACTATCGACCAGGATCTGCAGCGTGCCATTGACGCGTTACCCGATGGTTCTGCGCAGGCCGATCAACTGAAAAGCACAAGAGTCGAACAGTTCAAGCAGCGTTACGCCGCCCTTCAACAATCGGATAATGAGTGGATCAGACTGTTCCAGCATCAATACCCGGGTTTGCCGAAAAGTGCGGTGGAACAAATGCTCGACAGGTCGGGAGTGGACATTGCTGCGCCTCACACACTGGCTGACACCAAACGAGTGCTGGGGCAGTTGAGCGGCAAGGCGCAGCAGTACGAGCAGCATGTACGCTTGTGCCGCGCCTATGAAGGGCTTTATCTGAAGTCGGTCGAAAATGCCGACAGCGATGTGCTCGTTTTGCAGACACTGGAACGGTTGCCGGGCTGGTCGCGCGCGACTCGAGTCGAGGCACTCTACGGGCGGGTTGGTACGGCTGACTTTGATCAAGCGCTGCTCGGGCTTCTGCCGCAAGAACAACGCACGGCCCTCGGTTTGCGTCCAGACCATGAACTGCAGGACTTGCAGCTCAAGATCCGCGAGAACGTACTGCCGCGCTCCGAACTGATGCTCGGGCTGCGCCGGATGGACTCCGGGTTGACCTTTCAGCGTATCGGGTTGCACGGCGGTGGATTCCCGGACACCGCGCAGTCCGGTGAGCTGTCCACAGAGATGATGAGGCTTCAGGTTAAAGAGATTTATCCTGCTTTCACGACTGAGGAAGCGGATGAGTTTCTATTGAGTGCGGGAGCCCAGGCTCAGGCTGATCTTGATCGGTTGAGATTGCAGACCGAACAGCTACGTATCGACATCACCGGTTGGGTCGAAGACATCACCGATGATATCGAAGATATGGATATCGAGTTTCTGTTCCCGGGTGATGAGGCGGCGGAGGGATTGAGCGATACCGAGATCGCGGAGGAAAACGACGCGCGCGTAGAGGAATGGATGGAGATTGAACGTGATACCCGATATGAGTTGGCCGAGGAGTTGATCACCATTTGGCAAAAACGTAGTGGGCCGGACAGCCGGGTTTATCGAGACGGTCAGTTCATCGGCTTTCATCTGGACATGGACTTTGAGCAGATGCACTACCTTCCGCAGCTCAACGTCAAGTTGAACGATGTCGTGGCTCTCACCATGCCGAATTTCAAGGTAACGCATCGCGGCAGTCTTAACGGATTCCTTGAATGTTTTCCCAATCTCCGCTCGTTGAATATGCAGGGCGTCGATTTGCGTCTCTTTGATCAGAACGGGATCGAGGTGGGCCGGTTGCCGCCGGCCATCGCCGATATGCGTCAGCTTGAGATCCTTGATCTAAAAGCGACCAGGCTAGTCCTGACAGAGGAAACCGCAGGCCAACTCGCCGGGCTCACCCGACTTCAGGTACTCGATCTCAGCGAAAACCCGCTCGGTGTCCCGCCGCTAGTGATTCAAATGACTGAGTTACGCCAACTCAAGCTGCGAAACGCAGGCCTCAGGACTTGCCCGATCGGCATTTTCGATCGTCCTTACCTGGAAAGTCTGGACCTGCGTGATAACCAGATTACCCGAGTGCCGGAAGCGGTTCGAATGCAGTCGGTGGTCAGGGGCAACCTGTTGCTTTCAGGCAATCCGTTAACTGACGCAGACAGCCTGCAATGGGTTGTGGCCCATCGTACCCGGACCGGGATCAATCTATGGATGGCGCCAGGCACAGAGGGGGGATAACGCATGTCGCCCGAGTGAGGTGATTCTGCAGGACAAAAAAACCTTGAACCCCGGCGCACGCACCGCAGGTTCAAGGCTTTTTGTCGATCAGCGGCGACGGAACAGCGGCAGCGGTTCGTCTGTGGCGGCCTGATAGGTCACCGAGAAGTCCTTGAGGCTTTCCAGAGCTTCGTAAGGGTCTTTGTCGGCACGCAATGCATAAGCGTCGAAGCCGCAGCGGTGCAGGTAGAACAACTGGTCGCGCAGCACATCGCCGATCGCTCGCAGTTCGCCCTTGTAGCCGTAACGGTCACGCAGCAGGCGCGCGTTGGAGTAGTTACGCCCATCGGTGAAGGCCGGGAAGTTCAAGGCGATGACCTGGAACTGATCGACGTCGTCACCGATTTCCTCGGCTTCTTCATCGGCATCCAGCCACACGCCCAGGCCACCGTCGCGGGCCTTCAGCATACGACTGTGTTCACGCCACAGCTGCAGCGGAACGATCAGGTCGTCGCAGTTGCTGATTTCGTCGATGTTGAAGTCCTTGGGCAGCAAGTGCCAGGTTTCGTCGACGACTTCGTTGTTTTTAATGATTCGCTGCATAGACGCGTTCCTTGAAGAGGTCGATGCCGATACGTTGATAGGTGTCGATGAAGCGCTCGTCTTCGGTACGTTGTTCCACGTACACGTCGATCAGCTTCGAGATCACGTCCGGCATGTCGTCCTGGGCGAAGGACGGGCCGAGGATCTTGCCCAGGCTGGCGTCGCGGCTGGCGCTGCCACCGAGGGACACCTGGTAGAACTCTTCACCTTTCTTGTCCACCCCGAGGATGCCGATGTGGCCGACGTGGTGATGACCGCAGGCGTTCATGCAGCCGGAGATGTTCAGGTCCAGTTCGCCGATGTCGAACAGGTAATCCAGGTCATCGAAACGGCGCTGGATGGCTTCGGCGATCGGGATCGACTTGGCGTTGGCCAGGGAGCAGAAGTCGCCGCCCGGGCAGCAGATGATGTCGGTCAGCAGACCGATGTTCGGCGTAGCGAAACCTTGCTCGCGCAATTCACCCCACATGGCAAACAGTTGGCTCTGCTCGACGTCCGCCAGAATGATGTTTTGTTCGTGGGAGGTACGCAGCTGGCCAAAGCTGTAGCGGTCGGCCAGGTCGGCAACGGCATCGAGCTGCTTGTCGGTCAGGTCGCCCGGCGCAACACCGGTTGGTTTGAGCGACAGGGTCACGGCCACATAACCCGGCTTCTTGTGAGTCAGGGTGTTGCGGGTGCGCCAGCGAGCAAAGCCCGGGTGTTGCTTGTCGAGTTCGGCCAGTTCTGCCGTCTGATCGTTCAGGACCTTGTAGTCCGGATCGACGAAGTGCTTGGCGACGCGATGAACTTCTGCTTCGGTCAGTGTGGTCTGGCCACCGCGCAGGTGTTCCATTTCCGCGTCGACTTTTTGCGCGAAGACTTCAGGCGTCAGGGCCTTGACCAGAATCTTGATCCGCGCCTTGTACTTGTTGTCGCGACGGCCATAGCGGTTGTACACACGCAGAATGGCGTCGAGGTAGCTCAACAGGTCTTGCCACGGCAGGAATTCATTGATGAACGCACCGACGACCGGTGTACGACCGAGGCCGCCACCGACCAGCACGCGAAAGCCCAGTTCGCCTGCGGCGTTGTGCACGGGCTCAAGACCGATGTCATGCACTTCGATGGCTGCGCGGTCCGAGGTCGAGCCGTTGATGGCGATCTTGAACTTGCGTGGCAGGTAGGCGAATTCCGGATGGAAGGTCGTCCACTGACGGACGATTTCGCACCACGGGCGCGGATCGATCAGTTCGTCGGCTGCAACGCCGGCGAATTGATCGGTGGTGACGTTGCGCAGGCAGTTGCCGCTGGTCTGGATTGCGTGCATCTGCACGGTCGCAAGCTCAGCCAGGATGTCCGGAATGTCTTCCAGCGCCGGCCAGTTGAACTGGACGTTCTGCCGGGTACTGATATGGGCGTAGCCCTTGTCGTAGTCGCGGGCGATCCTGGCCATCATTCGCGCCTGGCGCGAAGTCAGTTGGCCATATGGCACGGCAACCCGCAGCATCGGGGCGAAGCGCTGGATATAAAGGCCATTTTGCAGGCGCAGGGGGCGGAATTCTTCTTCGCTCAGCTCGCCTGCCAGATAGCGTCGGGTCTGATCACGGAACTGCTTGACGCGGTCCTCGATGATCCGCTGATCGTACTCGTCGTATACGTACATATAGGTCCTGTTCTCAGGCTTGGGCCAATCAGGAACAGCTGCGTGTTTCGCACGCTTGATTCCGATACTGCCTTGGCAATTCTGCGCGCACGGCCGCGCACTCCCCACGGAGCCGAGGCAAGATACCAGTTTGCGTTTATGCGCAAAAGTGATGTTTGAGTATATGTAAAGAACCAAATCGACTAATGAGATTGGTTATTGTCTTACCCATATTTGTGGTGTGGGCAAACCT
>CAYNGZ010000103.1:0-3326 GCA_964396695.1 uncultured Pseudomonas sp. | reverse complement strand
TGTGTTCGAGCTGCAGGGTCTGTTGACGTTTGGTGACGAGCCGCGTTGCTGGGCCAACATGCGCGAGGAAAGGCGCGGGCATCCGTCGCGGTCGTCACCAAACGTCAACAGACCCTGATGCAATCACCGATAAAACCGATAAGAGGCGATGCAATGAGCAACCCAACCAAAGCACGGAAAAGCGATAGCACTGTCGATGCATGGGCCATTCTGTTTCTGATTATCCTGGTAGTGGGCACTGCGGTGTTCTGGGTCAGCCATCAATAGGTAAGCGTGGCCGAGCCCTGTTCCGAAGATTGTCGGACAAAACGTTGATTAATCGCGATTTGCCAGCATTTCGCCGGCTATAATGCGCGGCTAATTTCCGGGGCTCGGATTTCAATGTTCAAGTTTCTCTATGGGGTATTGCTGACGGTTTGCACGGTCTATGGATCGGGCGCTCAAGCGGCGTCGGTGCTGTTCCTGAGCCCCGGCACCTCTGTGGAAACCTTCTGGCTCAGCTATTCGCAATTCATGCAGGCCGCCGCCCGGGATCTGGGCATGGACCTGCAGGTCCTGTATTCCGAGCGCAAGCCTGAAACCACGATCAAGCAGGCCCGTGAAGCCCTGCAAGGACCGAAGCGGCCGGACTATCTGGTGTTCGCCAACGAGCAATATGTTGCACCGGAAATTTTGCGGCTGTCCGAGGGCAGTGGCGTGAAGCTGTTTATCGTCAATAGTGCGCTAAACGCCGATCAACTGGCGTTGCTCGGCAATCGCGAGGAAAAATATCCCGATTGGCTTGGTAGCCTGGTGCCCAACGATGAGGAGGGCGGTTACCTGATGCTCAAGGAGTTGATCCGCCTGCATCCTCCGGTCGCCCCAGGCCAGAAACTTGAGTTGCTGGCGTTTGCCGGTTTGAAAATCACGCCGGCCTCGCAGATGCGTGAAAAGGGCATGATGCGGGCGTTGCGCGAACACCCCGAGGTGCATTTGCGGCAACTGGTGTACGGCGCCTGGAGCCGTCAGCGCGTCCATGAGCAGGCGACGTTGCTGTTCAAACGCTACCCGAAGACGTCGCTGATCTGGACGGCCAACGATGAAATGGCGTTCGGGGCGATGCAGGCCTATGAAGAAGCGGGCGGCGCGCCGGGCAAGGGCGCACTGTTCAGCGCCGTCAATACCTCGCCGGCAGCCTTGCAGGCGCTGCTGGATGGTCGCCTGAGCGTATTGCTGGGCGGGCACTTCAGTCTGGGCGGCTGGGCGCTGGTGCAGTTGCATGACTATGATCAGGGCGTCCATGTCGAACGATATGGTGGCCGTGATCGGCAGATTCCGCTGATGCAGTTGATTGATCGGGAGCAGGCCAGGCGATTGTTGGCCGTCGGTGCCACGCAGGATTACGGCGTGGACTTTCGCAGCCTTTCGGCCAGGAACCGTCCTCTGAGTTATCGCTATCCGTTCAGCCTGCAACTCCTCATGCACTGATATCGGGCCAGGGGGTGCTCTCAATGAGTTTCCCCTAAACCCCGGCCAGATGCAGGACCAGTTTCACGATACCGAACAGTGTCAGCGCAAAGACCGCCGTGAACAGAATGCCCAGCACCACGAAATGGCTGGGCTTGCCGTGGGTGAAGTCGCGGGCGCGGTTCTTCCCGCTTTGCACGCCGAATGCAGCCGCCATCACGCTGTGTAGCATCTGCCAGAAGCTGGGTGGTTTGTTGTCGACTGGATCGTCCATAAATCCCTCGTCACCGGTATGTGTCACCAGAGCATAGACAATCGGGGCAAAAAAAGATCGCAGCCTTCGGCAGCTCCTACAGGGGCATGTGTATGCCCGCAGGCTGCGATCTTTTGATCTGTCAGTTGTCGTAACCCAGGTTCGGCGCCAACCAGCGTTCACTCACACTCAGCTCCTGGCCTTTACGTGCGGTGTAGCTCTGCACCTGATCCTTGTCGATCTTGCCCACGGCGAAGTACTGCGCCTGCGGGTGAGCGAAGTACCAACCGCTGACGGCGGCTGCCGGGAACATCGCGTAGTGCTCGGTGAGGAACACCCCGCTGCGGCCCGCGTGCATTTCGCTGGCCTCGGGATCCAGCAGCTTGAACAGCGTGCTTTTCTCGGTGTGATCCGGGCAGGCCGGATAGCCGGGAGCAGGGCGGATGCCGGTGTATTGCTCTTTGATCAGCGCCTCGTTGTCGAGGGCCTCGTCCTTGGCGTAACCCCAGTAGTTTTTACGGACCTGCTGGTGCAACCATTCGGCACAGGCCTCGGCCAGACGGTCGGCCAGCGCCTTGACCATGATCGAGTTGTAGTCGTCGCCAGCGTCCTGGTAGGCCTTGGCAACGGCTTCGGCGCCGATCCCGGCGGTGGTGATGAAACCACCGACGTAGTCGGTAACGCCGCTGTCTTTCGGTGCGACGAAGTCGGCCAGGGAGAAGTTCGGCTTGCCGTCGGTCTTGATGATCTGCTGGCGCAGGTGATGCAGGCGGGCCAATGGCTTGCCGTCGTCGCCATAGACTTCCAGGTCATCGTCGTGCACCTGATTGGCCGGCCAGAAACCAAACACTGCGCGGGCGCTGATGAGCTTCTCGTCGATCAGCTTGGCGAGCATTTGCCGAGCGTCGGCGTACAGCGCGGTGGCGGCTTCACCGACCACTTCGTCTTCGAGGATGCGCGGGAATTTACCGGCCAGGTCCCAGGAGATGAAGAACGGCGTCCAGTCGATGTACTCGGCCAGCACCTTCAAGTCGATATTGTCCAGAACCTTGGCGCCGGTGAAGGTCGGCTTGACGGGCTCGTAGGCACTCCAGTCGAACTGCGGCTTCTTGGCGATCGCCGCCGGGTAGCTCAAACGCTCGGTGCGGGCGCTGCGGTTGGCCGTACGTTCGCGGACGTCAATGTATTCCTCGCGGGTTTTCTCGACGAAACCGGCCTTCAGTTCCCTGGACAGCAACTGGGTGGCCACGCCTACCGCACGCGAGGCGTCGGTGACGTAGACCACGGCATCGTTGCGGTACTTGGGTTCGATCTTCACCGCCGTGTGAGCCTTGGAGGTGGTCGCGCCGCCGATCATCAGCGGCAGGTGGAAGTCCTGGCGCTGCATCTCGCGGGCCACGTGGACCATCTCGTCCAGCGACGGGGTGATCAGGCCGGACAGGCCGATGATGTCGCATTTCTCGTCGCGGGCGACCTGCAGGATCTTCTCTGCCGGGACCATCACGCCCAGGTCGACGATGTCGTAGCCGTTCCAGCACAGCACAACGCGCACGATGTTCTTGCCCATGTCGTTCACGTCGCCCGTCACCGTGGCCATCAGGATTTTCCCCTTTGCCTCTGGCTTGTT
>CAYNGZ010000102.1:0-16302 GCA_964396695.1 uncultured Pseudomonas sp. | reverse complement strand
GGTTGCAGGCGCAACTTGCGGCACAGGTGGCGGAACTTGGCCTGCTGGGCCTGCTCGAGGGTTTCGCTGCCGGTCTCGAAATAGGCGCAGGAATAGGCCATGTCGCTGTCGAGCCACAGCTGGTAGAACGCGTTGGAAAGGTCGTAATGGTAGGAGATGGCGGCGGCATCGGTGGCCTTGTCGTGCTCGGAGCGCACAGGCAGGCTGTCTTCGCCCTCGTCCAGCAGGGCCTGGCTCAGTTCGTCGCAGACCCGGATGACCTCGCTGATCGAGCCTTCGAGTTCCAGTTTGCCTTCAACGAAAGCCCCTCCCAGCAAGTCGAGGCTGGGGTGGGTGAATTGAGCAACCAGTTGTGGGTCCTTGACCACAATCGTGACGCTGGGCTCAGGGCCCAGATTGAATTCATGGCCGTCCCAGAGTCGCAAGCGAAGCGGTATTTGCAGATTCTGTAAGGCCGGTGGAAGTTGCGCGAGCATGAATAGTCCCCCTTGTTTCAGACGTCTGACTTGAGGGTAGACCATCGTGGAAAATTAGCTGGCTATAGATTTAATAGCCTTTTCCTATGAGTCACGACGGAGCAACGCACTGTCGTAAACCCACTGTTTCAGCCAGATGACGGCCTGAAGAGGTGCGCCCTCTCCACAGTTGACTGTCAATTGTGCGCACAGTTCGACAAAGCGCCAGCTGTCCGGTGACTGCACCTCATTGGGTAGCAGGCTGGCCCTCAACTCTCCTCTTTCAGCTTGAGCAGCGGCTCCTGGAACCGCAGTAACCGCCCGGCGTTACCCAGTACCAGCAACGTGCTGAGGTTGTGCAGGACCGCAGCAATCATTGCCCCTGCCGCCCCAAGCCAGCCAAACGCGGCGAACGCAACAATCGCCAGCGTCCAGCCCAGCCCGATGATCACATTGACCTGCAAGGTCTGCCGGCACTGGCGACTCAGCCGCACGCAGGTGCCGAGCCGGCGCAGATCGCTGCCAATCAGCACGATATCGGCCGAGGCCAGCGCAATGTCCGCCCCGCCCGCACCCATGGCCACCCCGACCACGCCGGCCTTGAGCGCCAACGAATCGTTGATGCCATCGCCGACCACCATTGGCCGGAAGCCGCTGTCGATTTCGGTGAGGACGCGGTTAAGTTTGTCTTCCGGCAAGGCCTGCGCCTCGACATCGCTGATGCCGACTTCATGGGCCAGGCTATGAGCGACGCTTTGCCGATCCCCCGTCAGCAGCAACTGTCGGCCAAGTCCCAACTCGCGCAGTTCGCTCAAGGCAAAACGGGCTTCCGGTTTGACGCTGTCAGCCAGCAACAACCACGCGAGGAAGCGCCCGTTCAATGCCAGACCGGCAATCGGCCCATCATGCTCGGGCACCGTCGAGGTGGCGATGCCCAACTGCGCAAACAACTCGGGGCGACCCAGCGCTGCCTCACCCTGCTCGGTCATTGCCACCACACCCAGGCCCTGACGTTCGCGGATGTCCGACAGCAGCAGGAAATGCTCCTGAGCGACCAACCCGGCCAACGCCCGACTGACCGGGTGACTGCTCGCTGAGCCGAGGCTGGCGGCCAGTTTCAGCAACGTGCTGCGATCCTCCGCCGGACTATCGATCGACTGCAAACGCAACGTGCCGAACGTCAGGGTGCCGGTCTTGTCGACCACCAGTGATGTCAGGTCCGCCAGCTCTTCAAGGAACGCCGAGCTGCGAATCAGAATGCCGTGGCGCGCCGCCACCGCAATCCCGGCAATCGCCGTCGCCGGGGCCGAGAGCACCAACGCGCACGGGCACGCAGCCACCAACACCGCAAGCATCGCTTGCGCATCATTGGTGACGAACCAGGTCACAGCGGCCAACAGCAACACCAACACCATGTAGCTGCCAGCGTAGCGCTCCAGCAAACGGGTGATCGGCGGCTTGGAGCGCTCGGCGCTTTGCATCAACGCGATGACTTTGCCAAGGGTCGATTCATGGCCCGTTCGCGTCACTTCCAACCGCAGCAAACCATCGAGGTTGATCGCCCCGCCGAATACCTGCATGCCGACAGTGGCCTCATGTGGCACCGACTCACCGGTAATCGGCGCGGTGTCCAGGCTCGCTTGACCGGACAACACCCGCCCATCGGCCGGCACCCGATCGCCTGCACGCACTTCGACGATGTCTCCGGCCTTCAACGCAGCGTTATCGATTTCGATAATCGAGCCATCGGCCTGGACCTTGCGCGCGTGGCTACGTGTCAGACGGCCGAGGGCGTGGATCGCTTCCTGGGAGCCAATCACGCTGCGCTCTTCCAGCACGTGACCGAAGATCATGATGATCGGCAACAAGGCTGCGGTCAGCAGATCGCCTGTCGCCCAGGCGCCCATCATCGCCAGCGCGATCAGTTGATCGGTGATCCCGTGCAGGCTCGGGTAACGCAGGCTGTACCAGGCTGAACGCATGACCGGAACGGCCACCAGCAACGAAGCCAGCCCGAGCAATAACTGGCTGACCCCGGTTTGCTCCGGCGACAACCAGCGCCAGACCAGTCCCAAACCGAGCAAGCCCAAAGCAAGCATCGCCAGGGTCAGTTGGCGTGCGGCACTGCGTTGTTCGGCCGTGCTCAGCATGCTTGGCGCGGCGGCGGTTTGGGCTGTCATTGTTCGGCTCCCTGAATGATCAGGCGGGAATCGTCTTTAGGGTTGACCGTCGTGACCGAACCGGCCTGACCGAGAATTTTCGGCATACGCTCGCGGTAAATCCGCAGGAGCATTTCCGGGTCGGTCCCCTTCTGTTGCGCCTGCGTCAGACTAAGCACCGTGGCAGTGTCAGCCGATGCTTTGGCCAGCCGTTCGCTGGCTTGAGCGTGAGCCACTTGCAACGTGCGGTCAGCTTGTTGGTTGGCGGTCTGAGTCAGTTTTTCGGCTTCAGTACGTGCGTTGGCGACGGCTTTATCCGCTTGTTGACTGGCCGTCAGTACCGCGTTGAAAGCGTTCACCGCAGGTCCGGGCAGACTCGATTGCACGTCGACTCGCGCCACCTCGATACCCAGTCCCTGCCCCGTCGCGGCCAGCTCGGCCAAACGTTGATTGATCCCCTGCACCAGATCACCGCGCAGGCGTTCGCGACGTTCGGCGGCCTGATTATCGGCTCCGATCAATTCCGGCCGAGCGACCAGAATAGTGTCCAGGTCTCGCGCAGCGGTCAGCGCCACTGCGCTGCGGGTCACCAAACGATCCAGCGCCGGCAGCACATGTTCACCCTGCAACACGAAGGCGTAGGGCTCGGTCACTTTGAAAAACACCCGAACATCCAGTTGCACCACGCCCGAATCACCGGTGAGCAAATACCCCGAGCCGGCCAGTGCATCGCTCAGCGGTGCGGCGAAACTCGCCACGCGCTCACCTTGCAGCGCAGCATCAGAGCGCAGCAAATTCTCCACCCGCCGCTCGATCACCCAATCCGCCGCCGGCAACATGATCACCTGCTCGAACGGACGTGGCCACGCCAGCAGCAAACCGGCGTTCTGAATGCGATCCAGCGCGCCAAAGTGCAACACCACGGCGCGATTCTGCGGATCGATCTGCCGCACATTGGAAAAAGCCCAGGCTAACGCAGCCAGCACCGTGACGGCATAAAGCGCAAGAAATGTCAGGCGTCCCGCTTGAATCCACGGGCTGCTGAGTTCATTTGTTCCACGTGGAACCACACTCATGGCTGCGACCCAGACTTGTTATCCAGGGTCGGCGGTCCATCCACCAACACCCGGAATGGCGCAGCATCGGTACGCAGAATCAGCTTGGTGCCCGGCGTCACCATCGTGCCCAGGGTGTCCAATGAGCGCAGCAAGTTGTACAGCTGTGGCGAACCGGCGTAGGCCTTGCCGTAGATTTGCGCGGCTTCAACCCGCGATTGGGCCTCGATATCCGCAGCCTTCACCGTGGCGTCGGCCTGAACAATCCGCGCATCTCGTTCAGCCGCCGAACGGATTTGTGCCGCTTCGCGCTTGCCGATCGCCGTGCGTTCGGTGGCGATGGTTTCACGCTCGGCGCGCATACGGTCGACAGTGGCGGTCAGGGTCACTGATGGCAGTGTCAACCGTTCGATGCCGACTTGCAGCACACGCACACCGTAAGTGGTCAGCAATTGCTGATCGATCTGCTTGCGCAGCTGTGCTTCGAAATCGGCGATACGCACCTGGTTGGCATCGGTATTCACCAGATTGGCCAGGTCGAAACTGCTGGCAGTGGTTTCCAGCGCAGAGCCCACAAACGTACGAATCTGCCGCGCCGCTTCGTCCGGCTGGTTCTGCACCGCCCGCATGAAGCGCTGCACGTTGTCCGGATCGCCCTGCACCTGCCACGCGACGTAAGCCTGCACGATGATCCGCAAACCATCGCGCGTGCCTACGTCCTGCAAACCGCTGGAGGTGGTGCGCAGTCGCAGGTCAACCGGAATCGCCGCCTCGAACGGTGCCGGCCAGCGCCAGCCGAGGCCGGGCTCCAGCAGCACCCGCGAAGGGTTGCCGAAACGGGTAATCACCGTCGCCTCGCCCGAGCGCACTTGCACCAGGCTGGCCGCCGCAATGGCGAACAGCACCAGCAGCGCCGCCCAGCCCATGCGCCGCCACGGGAACGGTCCGGCCTCCCCCGGGTCGCCATGGTGATGATGGTGATGGCCGTGATGATGTCCGCCATGGCCGTGATCGTGGCCGGCGTGGTCGTGATAATCATGCGGCTCGTGGGAATGCGACGGGCTCAATTGACGGCTCCTGGTTGAACGGTTTTACGAGACGGCGACGGGTCAACCGGTAACGTGGCAGGTAAGGTGTAGCTGCGTAAGTCGATAGTCGGCGTACTGTTGCCGCCCAGACGATGATCGAGCACCAGGACTTTGCTGTTGACCAGGCCTTGCGATAGTTGGGCGAAGTATTGCTCCAGCACGAAGGCCCGACCGGCCACCGCGTAAGCCTTGCGCTCGGCCGCGAAACGCAGGTCGGCGGCCTGGGCCGTGGCATTGACTTCGCGGGCCGTGGCCAGCGCCTGGTCATGGACGACACTGGCCTGCAATTGCGCCTGATTGGTCTGCTCGGCAGCCGCGCCACGCTCGCGGGAGATCAAGGCTTGCGCGCCGATCTGCGCGGCTTGCACGCCGTGATAGGCATTGGCTGCACCCGCCGGTGGGTGAATCGCTTCGACCACCGTGGCGAGAATTTCCACACCGCTGTCGAGCTTCTGCAAATCAGCCTGCACCGCACGGCCAATGTCTTCAGCGAGCCCTACCCGATCTGCGCCGAGCAAACCGTCGAGGGTCCGCGAGGCGAAGTCATGCACCAGAATCCGGCTGGCGGTGCTGCGAATCAGCGTCGGTACATCGGCGCTGTTGTAGGTCGCCGCCAACGCGGCCTGATCGCTCAGACCGATGCGATAGACGAAACGCACGTCCATGTTGACGATCTGGAAGCTCTGCTTGTCATTGCTGCTACTGGCAATCACCTGGGACTTGTCATTCACGTGGCTGGCGTCCCACAACCGGTTGGCAATCGCCGGCGCGGGGCCTTCAGCAGGATCGGCCACCGTCACCGCTGGCGTGTCACCGACGCTGGTCGCCAATTCGTGAACCACGCCATTTTCGACGCTCAGCACCCGGCCCAACGGCCAAGGCAGACCGGCATGCAAACCCGGGCCAAACACCTGCACCGGTTTGCCGAAGCGCTCGTAGATCCCTCGCCCTTGCAGCGGTATT
This sequence comes from uncultured Pseudomonas sp., assembly GCA_964396695.1. GTDB lineage: Bacteria > Pseudomonadota > Gammaproteobacteria > Pseudomonadales > Pseudomonadaceae > Aquipseudomonas. The sequence goes on along the minus strand of CAYNGZ010000102.1, from coordinate 10,582 downwards.
TCGTGAATCCCGGTGAGCAACCAACCCACGGCCAACACCACCGTCAACACGGGCAAGAAGGCCCGACGCATGTAAGTGAAAGCCCAGATCTGCCGCAGGTCGATACCAAAGCGGTTATGCAGTTCGTGCTGCAACGCCAGCAAGGGTTGCGGCGGCCAACGCAACATATCCGCGACAAAACTGCGCGCCAGCAGCCTCGGTTCGAGCAGATCGCGGCGAGGACTGAACAGCGACAATACCGCACGCAGCAACAACTCTGCGGCGACCAGCCCTGGCAGTAAACCGATCAACACCGCCAGCCGCGCCGGCCAGATGGCCGTTTCGCTGCTGAACAACAGGCAGAATGCGCTGATCACCAGACAGATGATCGCCACGCGAGTGAGCTGCGCCAACTGCCCGGCTTCGGGCCATTCGGCGGGATTTTCCTGGGCCAGTTGACGCTCGCACACCAGCAAGCCGAACGCCAGGAGCAACGATATCGCCGCCCCGACGCTGGCCGAAAGGCCGAGCGCAGCAGCGGGTAATGTCAGGTTCCAGAACTGTTCGAGGCTGAACAACGCCAGCAATGACCAACCGGCCAGCCACAGCGTCGGTGCGCCGATCTGCGCCAAAAATCCGGCCCAGCGCTCGCCAGCACGCGCCAACAGTCGCTCATACCAGCCAAGTGCCTCGGTGGGTTCGGCCGGTTCTGCGGCCAGCACAACCGCAGGTTCAACCTGTGCCCGCGCCCGCCATTGGGTGATCCACCACGCTGATTGCAGGCCCGCCACTACAACGACCAACGCCGAGGCCTGGCTGACCAAGAGCGGCGGCCAGAGCGATTGCGGTGCAAACAGCCCGACAAAAAACGCCAGCAACAACCCTGTCGCCGCTAGACTCGCCAGGCCGATGCTCACCCGCTTCAACCGACGCCCGTGAAACGCTGCCTGCAAAAAGCGCGGCAGCCGTTCCATGTTCGCCCCCTCAGCCTCCAGATCGACTTGCATACCACCTCAGTACTTGCTGTTACCTGAACCAGGCCTGTGGATAAGTCATCAGACCGTTGCATTTTTTGCAAATCGTTATGATATAACAATGGTAGTGAATTTACTGTGCCTTGCCCATCACCACACTCGCACAAATGATGAAGTAGGAAGATGAAAGCGTAGCAAGGGCATCAGCTCGGTAAATGCCCCAGCGGCAATGGCCCTGGGGTTTTCACCGTGTGAATCGCAAAATTGCTGCGAATATCACTCACGCCCGGCAACTTGAGCAGACTGCCGGTGAGAAAACGCTCGTAACCGCGCAAATCCGGCACCACCACTTGCAGCAGAAAATCCGATTCGCCTGACACCAGAAACGCCGAAATCACCTCGGGTAACGCCGTCACCGCCAGACGAAAGGCCTCGGCCTCTTCATCGTTGTGACGCTCGACCTTGACCCCGACAAACACGGTCAACCCCAGCCCCACTTCGTCGCGGTCCAGGTTGGCTTGATACCCGCGAATCACCCCGGCCTCCTCCAGCATCCGCACCCGACGCAAACACGGTGAGGCCGACAGGCCGATCTCGTCCGCCAGTTGCACGTTGCTGAGACGACCATCACGTTGCAGTGCGGCGAGGATTCGGCGGTCGTAGGCATCCAGTTTCATGGTTTGGCAGTTCCCTACTGTTTTCATTCATGGATTGGCAGAAACTGCCAAGTCTAGCTGTTTCCAGGCGCAACTACGCAAGCACCTGCCCTGCCCTTCGGCCATAGACTTTGATCACCGAATCGCTAACGAACAGGTGCAACATGGCAGAACTCTGGATGTTCTTTTTGGCCTTGGCAGTGGTTTACCTGTTGCCCGGCCCGGACATGATTCTGCTGCTGCAAACCGGCGCCAGGCAGGGCAAGGCCGCCGCGCTGGCCACCGCCATCGGCCTGGCGATTGCCCGTGGTTGCCACGTTGCCCTGGCCGCGCTGGGTCTGGCGACGCTGTTCAAGGCTGCCCCCTGGACCTTTGAAGTCGTACGCCTGACCGGTGCGGCTTATCTGTTGTGGTTGGGGATTCAATGCCTGCGCTCGAACATGCTGCCGAACCTGAACGCCAACGGCACAGCCGCTGCGAAACTGGCGTGGCGCGAGGCGATCCAGCGCGGTTTGCTGACCAACCTGCTCAACCCCAAGGCGCTGCTGTTCTGCTCGGTGCTGTTGCCGCAGTTCATCGACCCGCAGGCAGGGCCGGTGCTGACGCAGTTTGCGACCCTGGGTATGTTGCTGGTGGTGGCCGGTTTGCTGTTCGACAGCGGTTACGCGCTGGTTGGGGCCTGGCTCGGCCGCTGGCTGGAACGCAGCCCTTCGGCGCAGCGCGTGCAGCAATGGCTGTTTGGCAGCCTGCTGATCGGTTTTGCGCTGCGCCTGACGTTCGTCCAGCAGGCTTAAGGTTTTGCCTTGCGCTTGTGGCGATTGATCAGCCACAGGGCCAGTGCCGTGAACACCACGACAGAACCCATCTGCAGCCACTTTTTATACGGTCGCAAGGTTGAACGCACGGGCTCAAGCGCTTGGGTCACATAACGTTTATCGGCGTTCTGAAAATCCGGATAAGGGCATTGGTGCCCGAAATTCACGGCCCAATCCACATAGGGACCTTCTTTGACGTAGCGCTGATAGAAGGCGCTTTCTTCCTCAAGACTGGTTCCCCAACCCGCAGCCGTACACAGCACCGCGGCAAAGGCCTGGCTGCTGTGGGGCAACAGATCGGCGGCTTTGCTGGCCAGCCCCGTAGCGACATATCGGTAGTGGAAGCGTTGATCCGGTTTGGCGGCGCTGGCCTGCTGGCGTTGCACCTCACCTTCGGTGATCAGCGGCCCGACCTTGAGCTCAGTCCTCTCGAGGCTGTAGTTGCCATCGAACGTGGCGTAATCCGGGCCCATTTCGTAACCGAGCAGTTCCATGCCCCACATGCGAGCGGCCATGCCTGCGTTGAAATAAGCCGCTGCACGACGTGTGGGCCACCAGGCTGATTCCGCCAGCTGACGCTGTTCTGCGTAGTGCTTGGCCTTGGCTTGCAACTCAGGATTATCAAAGTACGCCGGCGCTTCATCGTAGCGCTCCTCGCGCAGCAATCGTCGCCCGAGCAAATCGCGCAGACGGGCTGCGATCGGTACCGGCACATAGCGATCGCGCTCCTGTTGGGTCAACGGCGTGGGTGCCGGCACCTCGCGGTCGACAAACTGCTTGAGTTCATCGACCGTCAGTACCCGCTCCGCGACGACGGCCGCGTCCTCCCAGTAGAGATCCTGGCTGCGATACAGCTGTTCGAAAGCTTGCAGGTAATCGCCACGCTCCAGCGCGAGCAGCGCACTTTCACCGTCGACCCGACAGCCAGGTTTGAGGGTTTCGTAGTCGCCGCTGGACGCCCTGCGATCGCCCCAGTTTTCATCCTGCGGAAAAGCTTTGGCCGCCTTGGCATAAGCGCTGGCCGCCGCCGCTTTGTCACCCTCACGCAACGCCATTTTGGCGCGCAACCACCAGGCCAGGCCGCCATCACCGGCGTGTTCGAGCAAGGTTTTGGTGGTGGCGTAGTCACCGATCTGATAATTCAGCGCCGCCAGACGATCCGCATTATCCAGACTGCCAATGGTGCTCTGGACCAGCGACTTGATCATTTTTTGTTCATCGGCCGGTTGTTCACCGTACGACCAGCCGACATGGCTGATCAACGCCGCCGTGACCAATTGCTGCACCGCTTTGCCTTTGAGCACCTCGCTGAGCTGCGCCTCCGGCATCGCGCCCAGCTCATTCATCAACAGCTTGAGCGAGCTGTAACCGACCGGCGAACCTTGCAGGCTCTGAGTCGCGTAAAGCTCGACGGCGGTGTTCCAGTCGCCGGCCAGACGTACCAACCGCGCTTCTTCGCCGAGGCTGGCAATGCCCAATTCCTGAGGGTCGCTGAAGCCCTCGATACTCAGCTGGCGAGCCTGTGCAAAGGCCTGACGGGCCTGTTGCAGACTCTCGCGGCGCCCGGCTTCGCCAAGGTCATTGGCCTCCTGGCTGATGGCGAACAAGGCCCGGCCCAACGAATACGCAGCCCAGGTGCTGCGCAACGCACGCTGATCGGCCGGCAGCGCCAGCACTTTACGAAAGTACTCCGCTGCCACGGCATGTTCGCCCGCGTTGAAGGCCACGGCGCCTGCGGTGTACAGGCTGAGTTCAGGCGGCAGGCTGGCGCCCTCGGTTTGCACCTGTCGTGCGTCCCGAAGCGTTCGCAGCTGCGCCACCTGAATCCGTTGAGCATCGCTCAAACCCACCTGTTCAGCGGTGTTTCGCTCCCGTACATAAGGATCATCGCCACCGCCGAAATCACCGCTGAAATTTGTCGTCTCGGCAGGCTTCAGACCGGCGATGGCTTTGCCCAGGCGATTCACTTCGAACCGGAAGCTGCCTTCCGGCAATTCGCCCAGGGTCTGTGCCCGGTCGCCGAGCAAGCGCAGTGGAAAATCAGGCCCACAGGCCATCGCCGAACCCAGCGGCAGGCAGAGGCTTACAGCGAGCAAATGATGCGGCCAGTTACGGATAGACATGTGAGCCTCCTTGATCAATTTTTGTGCAGCGCGCCCAACCCAGGGTGCGCTCGGCCTCTGCCGGTAAACGACCGTCTTTGACACGAGTAAAGCTGAGTTGTCCGGGCATCTGTTGCACGGCATAACCGTTGAGCGCGTCAACCGCATCGCAGTCAGTGGCCGCCAGCGTCACGCGTTCGGGCAAACCACCGTCGAGGTTGCCACGATTGCTCACGGCGATGTCGTACAGACCGCCCTTATTGGAAAGGTTCACGTTCAGCCGAGTCTCCAGCCGATCACCCCGCGCTACTGCACGCAACGTCGCCAGGCTCCACGCGCGTCGATCGCCCTTGAGCGGCAGACGGAACCAGATCAACCCGGCCAGATGGGCCGGTGGCTCGGCGCGCAATTGGCTGGCGAGTTTCGATAACTGCAGCGGATCGGCCAGCAACTCACGACGCTGCCCGCCGCGTTCGATCGGCACCTCGCTTTCAACCATCGGCGCCCCGCCGTCCCCCGGCAGCAACGCAATGCCGTACGCCGGCAACGCCAGGTAAAAGGGTTTCACCGTGATCCGGCTCCAGCGCCCGGCCCATTGTTGGGCCTGCGCAGGATCGAACAGTCCACGCTCAGGATTGCTCACGGCATGCACCTGCAACACGCTGCTGTCGACCATCGCCAGCAACGCCGGCAATTCACGACTGTCGAGCCAGGCGGGTAGCGCGGTGATGCTCAATTTCAGCGCAGCAGGCAGCGCGTTGCGTAAGCCTTCGAGAAACTCACGGTAAGCCGGCAAGCGCGCCGTGCCGGCATCATGGTCAATCTCGACGCCCACCAGCGTCAGGCCCTGAACTTGCCAATCGGCCACAACGCGCCGGATCTGCGCCGTGGCTTCGGTTTGATCCAGAGTCTTGAGCTGGCCATCGAGCCGAATCACCGCGATCAGCGGGCGACCATCGTTTTTCAACAGCGCCGGGTTGATTCGCGCACGCCGCCAGCCGGCCTGTGGATAAGCCTGCAAGGCCAGCACCCGCAACGTCGAAAAGTCCCCGCGCGATTGAGCCAGGGCGTCGTCATGGGCGTCGGTCCATTGCCGCTGCCAGACGTAAAGCTGTTGATCGAGAGGTGGCGCATCCTGCTGCTGGCAACCGTTGAGCAGCACAGCAACCAGCAATAGCGCGCAACGGACAAAGAAAGTCGCTGACATAAAGGCCTGTGGCTGAGTTAATCCCTTAACGCAAAAAGGGCCTGCTCAGGGCCCTTGTTGCTCAGCGCGCAGCCTACGCAGCCAAAGGCTTGCGGGCAATGATCACCTGACTTTTCGCCACCACCGCGTCGAGCGCCTGCTTGATTTGCGCCCCACGCGGTGAATCCAGCACTGCCTGCCAAGTGTCGGCCCAGTGATTGAGCAGCGGATGATCGGCGTTGCTGAAGTCGACCTTGGCTTCCCAGAACAGCAGCATCCACATCGACCAGTAGAAACCGTACTGGCTGTGGCTGATCAGTTCCAGGCCGGCATCGCCGACCATCTGCTTGAACTGCGCTTCACTGATGATGCGGATGTGGTTGGGCTTCTGGAAATACTCCGGCGCGGCGATGTCTTTTTGCAGGTCCTCGGAGCTGGGGTGCGGGACACTCAGCAAATACAGCGCACCTGGCTTGCCCACGCGGACCAGTTCGGCGAGGAACTGTGCCGGATCGTCAACGTGTTCGATGACCTCGGTGGAGACCACCCGCGTCGCCGTTGCATCGGCGATCGGCAGCGGGTTGCAGTCCGTGACGTGGCACTCGACGCTGGGTGCGATGGTGTCACTGAGACGCTGACGGGTCGCCTCGACCTTGGCCGCGTCGATGTCGGCAATGATGATCTTCGCCCCGCGCGTGGCACAGAAATGCACGTTACCACCGTCACCGCAGCCGACGTCGAGCAGCGTGTCCTCAGGCGTCACCGGGAAACCGGTGAACAGCTCGCCGGTTTGCTGATTGAACCAGCCACTGAGGATCGCGTCATGCAGCCCCAGCATATACGGATCGACCTTGGCCACGGGCGCCTCTGGCTGCACGGGTGCGGGGACGGGTGCACCCGCCGCGAGTTTCTTCAAAAGGCTCAACATGAGGTGACTCCAGAGGATGGGACGGCGGTTCGAGACGTGCCCAGGCGTTGCACCAGCGCCGCGCCGCGGTTACGCATGGGCATTTCGATGCAGCGGTAATTGAGCTCACTCAACAGGACGATTATCCCGCCAGCGATCAGTAGGGTAAGGATTGGGTGCCCGGCCGGATTGGGCAGATTTTCCGCCTGCAAGCGGAAGATGAATTCACGGACCAGCGAATAGGCCGGGATATGAATAAGGTAAATACCGTAGGAGCGACTGCCGATCCAGGTCATCAGACGCTTCAGCAGTCCCCGTGGCATCAGGTAATCACGGTTGTAGGACGCCACCCAGACCAGTACCGCGCTGAGCACCGCAATCGCACCGATACGATAAGCGGTAAACGTGAAGCGATCAGTGGCCAGCACACTCAGCGCCATCGCAACGATCAGCAGCACCGACACACCGGCCCATGGCCGCCGCAAAAACGTCGGTTCCCAGTGCACATAACCCGGCCGCGCACTCCACATGGCCAACAGCACGCCAAGGGCCAGTGCGTCGGTTCGGACCACCATCAGAATCGGCGTGCGCAACGTCAACAGCTGCACCGCGACCAGCGCCAGCAGTGCCCACACCAGGTGTTTGCGGCAGACCAGAATCAGCAGCGGAAACAGCAGGTAGAACTGCTCCTCCAGTGACAGGCTCCAGTAGACGAAGCTGGTGCCGTACTCGTAGTGGTAGAAGCTGTCGGCAAAGCGGAAATTCGCGTACTGCGCGATCCCCGCCAAGGTCGCCTGCATGTTGGCGTGCAGCGTGCCAAACGCCCCGGAGCGGTTGAGAAACACGCAGGCCAGCAGTATCAGCGCCAGCCACAGCCACGCCGTCGGCAACAACCTGAAAGCTCGGCGCAGCCAGAAGTTGCGCATCTGCAGCCAGTACTCCTGACGCGTGCGGCAGCCTTGCAACGCCGGTATCAGGCTGCGAGCGATGACAAACCCCGAGATGGCGAAAAACAGATCGACACCCCACCAGGGTTGGCCAAACGCCGTGATGGTTTGCAACAGAGGCACCGTGTCGGGGAACAGACTGCCTTGCAGGTGATGGAACAACACCCCGAGCACCGCAATGCCGCGCAACAACTCGATGTCCATGATCCGTTTGCTGCTCATGCCGTCCTCCCGGACGTAGCATCGGCATCCGCCGGTTTGCGGGCGATGATCACCTGGCTCTTGGGCATGAATCGGTCGAGCATCTGCTTAATTGCCAGGCCATCAGGCTGTGCCAGCAAGTCTTGCCAGGTTCGCGCCCAGCTCTCCATCAGCGGCGGGTACGGCGCCTGAATCCGGTCTCGCACCGCCCCCCCGAGCTCACGCCCGGACGCCCGCTCACTGGCCCAGAAAAAGATCATGCCCATGACCCAGAAAAAGCCTGTGGCCTGCCGGTGCTCAATGACCAGACCCGCCTCTTCGACCAGTGCGGCAAACCGCTCCCGAGAAAAAATCTGCACATGGTTGGGTGACTGGAAGTAGCCCGGCGGTGCGATCCCCTGTTGCAGATGTTCGCCCACCGGGTCCGGCACGCTAAGCAAATACTGGGCGCCGGGACGGCCCATTCGCACCAGCTCCGCCATGAACGGCTCGGGCTGATCGATGTGTTCGAGCACTTCCATGCACACTACTTTGCTCGCACAACCGTCAGCCAATGGCAACGGCAGGCTGTTGCTGACCAGCCCGAGAGATGGCGCCCGAGTCTGGGCGTTCACCTGACGGGCCAGGTCGCGCACCTTGTCGTGTTCGCTGTCGGTGAAAATCACCGAGGCCCCCTGGCGTACCGCAAACAGGGTCGCCACGCCCTCGCCACACCCGACATCGAGCAAGGTGTCCTCGTCAGTGATGGCAAAGCCTTTGAGCAGTTCACCGCTGTCGCCCAGAAACCAGCCGTCGAGCACCGCGTCGGTCAGCCCACAGTCACGGGGCGATACCGGGTTCGTCGGCGCGGCCACAGGTGCGGGGGCAGGTGTCGGACGCAACCACCCGAGCAGCCTGCGCATCATGCCTGGGGGGCTTCCTTGGTGCGCTGCAATAACTGTGCGAAGAAGGCTTCCAGACGTTGCTCGGTACTGGCCTGGCTGCAGAATTTCTCCAGGCTGTTCACGGCATGGGCGGACATGCGCGCATAACGCTCGTCATCCGCTTTGGCCACCTCGTAACTGGCCTGGTACGCCGAACACAGCGAATCCCAGTTAGTGATGTAACGCAGGGTTCGATAGGCCGCACGCGGATCGTGGGGCCAGGCCGTCAGCTCATCCGTAGAGTCGACGATAAAGGCGTTGTCGCGGTCGATATAGTCCGCCATCGCCGTGTTGCAGGGCGCAACGGCCGGTTTGCCGCACGACATGAACTCCATCAGCGGCAGGCACTGACCTTCACCGAACGAGCTGTTCACCACGTAGCGGGTGACGTCGACCAGACGCTCATAGTCGGCATCGGCGAGGAAGCCGTGAATCAGCACAATGCGGCAGCGGTACGACTGGTTCTTGTAGAGGTGATGCAGCATGTCGTTCAACGCATCGGCGATATCGTGGTGCGTCAGCTTCAGCACCAGCGTGGCATCGGGCGTGTCGCGAAACGTGGTGCAGAACGCGCTGAGCATGTCCTGCCAGTTTTTGCGGCCATCGTAAGGGTTGAAGACCGAGGTATAGATCACGCCGTCGAGCACCAGCTCGCAATCACGCACCGGCTCGTCGAACACCAGCGCTTTGCCTTCGCGCAACGCCTCGGGACCGTAAGGCCGCAGGTCCAGCTCGCGACTGTCGATCAACAGGCCTCGCAGGGTGAGTTTCACCTGTTCGGCTTGCGGCGTTTTGCTCAAGCCCCGTTCGGCAAAACGGTCCCAGACCGGTGCCGGGATGGCACTGATCGGGTAGTCCGGCCCCATCACGTCACGCACGGCGTTTACCGTGAAACTGGAGTGGGTAATCGCGGCACCCGATGCACCCAGCACCAGACGCCAGTCATGCCGCGGCTCGCCCTGCCAGCTTTCGGTGGGAATGGTGCTGAACTCCCAGGCAAACACCGGAATGGTCGGGCAGGCGTAGTGTATCGGGGTGCGATGAGGGGGCGAGAAGGACAGGAACACACAGTCCTCGCCCCGGCTTTGGCAATCGAAATACAAACGCTCGACAAGTTCGTCGGGGTTCCTGACCTCAATGACCTGCCCCAGCCGCCACAGTACCGGGCGAAACTCCTTGAGCACAAAGTAGTAGCTGTACTCCGGGCGCCCGAGGTTCTGCACAATGTTGGTTTTGTTGGTTTCCGAATGAATGATGATCAGCATGATGCCGTACCCGCCACGGCGGCAGTCGTTGCCGGCGTAGGTTCAATGGCCTGGGTCAACTCGAAAAACTCCGTCAGCCGTTTTTGCACCGTCGAAAAACTGCAGTAGTCGCGCATGCGTTCGCTCGCCGCCATGGACATCGCCTGGTAGCTGGCCGGCTGCTCTTTGGCCATCCGGTAACTGTTTTGATAGGCAGTTTTCAGCGAGCCCCAGTCGGGTCGATGGCGCAAGGTGCGGAACAGGATGCGCGTGTCCTGCGGCCAGACGGCCGGCTCCCGACTGGACTCGACAATAAAGGCCACACGGTCGTCGATGTAATCCTGCATGGCCGTATGCGCCGGTGCGATCACCGGTTTGGCGCACGCCATGAACTCCATCAGTGGCAGGCACAGCCCTTCGCAGCGCGACGCGTTGACGTAGAAACTGGCGGCCCCATACAACCGGGCGAACTGCGGGTCATCCAGATAGCCATGCATGACGACCACGCGACAGGCAAAGGGCGACAACTGCGACAGCAGGGTCAGCATCTCCACGTAGTAGGTGGACAGGTCACTCTGGGTCATCTTCAACACCAGCGTGGCGTCTTCGACGTCACGCATGGCCCAGCAGAATGCGGTGATCAGTTGG
>CAYNGZ010000101.1:0-16384 GCA_964396695.1 uncultured Pseudomonas sp. | reverse complement strand
CCATGTTCCTTGCGCGACAGCGCGGCCTCGAAGAGGGGGCGGCCCCTCCTACAAGGGTTTTGTGTACCCCCGCAGGAGCTGCCGGAGGCTGCGATCTTTTTGCTTTCGGGAGGTTAGAAATCCCGCTTGTAGAAGATATCCAGTGAACTGGCGATGCCGCTGGCGGCTTCCAGGTAGACCATCTTGCTCAGTTTGTAGCGCAAGGCGATGGTGTTGGCCGGTTCGAACACGCCAACGCCGTAACGCAAACTGAGTTTCTCGGAGAGGTTGCCACTGGCCACCACGCTGGTGGTGGCGCCGTTGCCGTGGGTGTCGAGCTGGAAGTCCTGAATACCCAAATCCTTGGCCAAACTGCCGGTCAGGTCGGAACTGCCCATCAAGCCCAGTCCCAATGCGGCTTGAGCCAGCATGTTGTTGTCTTCGCCGTTGCTGCTCAGCGGACGCCCGAGCACCAGATAGGACAATGCCTGCTCCTGGCTCATCGCCGGCTCCGAGAAGATCTGCGTGGTGGGCTGCTCGGCGCTGCCGCTCAGGCGAATACCGGCGATTACGTCGTCCGTCTGGCGCACCGCCTCGATGTCCAGATAGGGCTGATCGATGGGACCGGCGAACAACAGCCGCGCACGCCGTACCGTCAGGCGCTGGCCATAGGCGCGATAACTGCCATCGTTGAGCCAGAGTTCGCCGCGGGTGTCCATGTTGTCACCGATGTGCACATGACCTTGCAGGTTCGCCGTCAGACCGAAACCGGCAAAGGTGAGCTTGTCTTCGCCCACCACCACATCGATGTCCATCGCCATGGCCATTGGCGCCTTGCCCTCTTCAGTCTGTTGGCCGACGATCACCGTGTCATCGGAGACCTTGACCGTCGACGGCGGCAACTCACGCACGGTGATCTCGCCCCTGGGCACCTGCACCTTGCCGACAATCGCCAACTTGTCGTTGTTGACCGAAATCTTCAGGTCCGGCGCCACTTCCAGCGCGGCGTACGGCTCGACCGTCACCGGCAGTTGCGTGCCTTTGAGGCTCAGATCCACCACCAATGCCTGGCCCCAGGCAACATGTCCGCTCAAGCTGCCCTGCCCGGCCTTGCCGCTTTTCCAGCCGCCATTGAGCTGCACGCTTTCGCCGGCAATCTGCGCCTGAAGCTGCAACGCCTCGAAACGCATCGGCAGTTGCGGCCCGGAGATTTCACCGTCGCTGAGGGTCAGGTTGCCATTGACCTGCGGCACCAGCAGCCCGCCAGACAAACTGCCACTGCCATTCAAGCGTCCGGTCAGTTTCTCGACCATCGGCACGAACGGTCGCGCCACCGACAGGTCCAGACCGCTCAGACGGAATGAACCGCTCAAAGGTTTGCTCTTGGGCAGTGGATTGATCTGCGACTGCACCATCAACTCGCCCAACTTGCCACCGACGAAATCGAGCTGCGTGTCGATGCGTTTCGGGCTGAGGGTGCTGGTCAGTTTCAGTGTCTGGTAAGGGAAATCCAGCCACTGATCCTTTTCCTTCATGCGCAGCGTACCGCCACTGGCATCGACCATAATCTGCCCCTTCGGGCCGCTGGCCGGCAGGTCGAGTTGCACGTCGGCGTTAAGCTTGCCCTGCCAGGCGAAGTCTTTGGGCAGCCATTGCGCGAGGCTGTCGATCGGGAACTGCTTGAGGTGGTAACGCAGTTTCGGTTCAGGCATCAGCCGCTGATCTTCGCCACACAGGCTGGCCGGTCCGGACATCCAGCAATGGGCACCGAACGTCAGCTTGCCGTCGGCCAGACGTTCGATTTTTGCCGGATTCTGCAGCTTCCAGTCCTGGCCGCCAGCCTGAATGTCGCCACTGGCCAAGCGCCCGCGCCAATTGCCTTTATCCAGATTGCCGTCGAGCCCCAGCGCCAGTTTCAGCAATGGACCTTGCAGGTCCAGTTGCAGCTTCTGGCTCTTGATATCGCCCTGGCCACTAGCCGTCAGCGTGCCCAGTTGAGTGTCGCCAACCTGAATGCCGCTGCCCTTGAGGTCGATTTCCGCCCATTGCGCGCCGTCGAGGGTGGCATCGAGGTTCAGGCTTTGCAGGCGATTGTCGTCAAACGCCAGTTGCAGGCCTTGCAGACCGAGTTTGCCTGGGGGTGCTTTGAGGCGCCTGGGGGCGTCGACCCGACCGTTGAGCGGACCGCGCAACTGCGGCCAGAGCTGACCGAGACGCGGCGCCTTGATGTCGATCTGGCCAGCGAGTTTCTGTTGCAGATTGCCGTTGCCATCGATGCGGTTATCGCCAAGACGGATATGCAGCGCGCTGAGGTTCCAGCGCTCACCCGCGCCATCGGCTTTGGCTTGCAGGACCGCCGGCTGACCGCGCAGCTTGCCCTTGAGGTCGAGGTCGGCGTCGAGGCTCAGCTGTTCGCTTTTCATCTCACCCTTGCTGCGCAAAGGACCGGCCAGGGTCCCCGGCAGCTCCGCCAGCCAGTACGCAGGGTTGATGGCCGACAAATCCAGCGCGGTGTCCCAGGCGATGCCATCGGCGAATTGCAGGTTCAAATGCCCTTCGGCCTTGCCCTGCCCGGCAGCCAGTTTGAATTCCGGCAGGAAGATTTTCGTCAGGTCGCCGCTGAACGGGCTGCTCAGGCTGAACGCTCCAGCCGGACCATCCAGCGCCGCCTTGAAGTTGCCCAGATAGTTGCCGTCGCGGTAGGACACTTCACCATTGAAACTGTGCAGCGCCACTTGGGGCTCGTCGATCAACGGGTACAGCCGATGCCACGGGAAGTCCAGCCAATCGATTTTCGCCTCGGCACTCAGGCCCTCGGACCAATCGAGCTGCCCGCTCAGTTTCAGGTTTTGCGTGTCATTGGCGCTCAGATCAAGCCCGGCAATCTGCGCGCCCTTCGCGTCGACCTTGCCTTGCAGCAGTAACGCGACCGGACCCTGCTCGGCCGGTAACGTCGCTTTGCCGAGCAACTGATAACCGTTTTTCAGATCACCGCTGCCGGTCAATTCCAACTGATTGAGCTGCAAAGTGTCCGGCAAGTCGGCACTGGCCTTAAAGCCGTCGGCGGTGATCCGCACCTTGGCCGGCAGGTTTTCCACCAGCGGTTGCAACTCGCCCATCAGTTGACCTTGCAGGTAGCCACTGCTGTCGGCGTTGAGATTAAGGGTTTTCAGCAAGTCGCCGTCGATCTGCAACGCCAGCGCCCAAGGTGTTTTACCCGGTGCCGGCAACATCAGTTTGCCTTCGGCGCTAAGCGGCCAGTTGCCGGTGGGTCGCAACAACCCCGACAGATCCAGGCTGAGGTCATCGCGTTGCAGGTGCACGGCATCGATCTGCAAGCCCTTGGCAGTCCAGTGCGCGGCCAGTTGCAGATCTTTGAGTTGCTCGCTGCCGTTGAGCAACAGGCTACCGACCTGCACCTCGTCCAACTGGATCGCCACTGGCAATTTCAGTTCGGGCAGGCTGATCGGCCCGCTGCTGGTTTCGTTGTTCGGGGCAAATTGCAGAATCACCTGCTGAGCCTTCAGTTGCTCGATGCACACCGTCATGCGCAGCAGGCACAGTGGCGACCAGGCAAACACCGGTTTGCTCAGCTCAACCCGACTGCCCGCTTGCTGCCAGAGCAGATGATCGGCGTTCCACTGGCCGCCCAGGCGACCCTGGAAATTCTCCACGCTCAAACCCGGCACCCGGCCCAGCGCCCAACGACTTCCGCCCTGCGTGCCCAGCAAGGCACTCATTGCCAGCACCAGCAACACCACCAGCGAAAGCACCGCCAGCAGCGCCATTTTCACACCACGCTTCACAGCTCAGGCCCCATGGAAAAGTGCAAACGAAAACCACCGGGGTCATCCAGCGCATGAGCCAGGTCGAGGCGGATCGGCCCGACCGGCGAGACCCAGCGCACGCCGACCCCGACCCCGGTCTTGAGGCTCGGCAGCTCCAGCGTGTTAAACGAGTTGCCCTGATCGACGAACGTCGCGATCCGCCATTTTTCGGCGATGGAATATTGGTACTCGACGCTGCCCGCCATCATGTAACGCCCGCCCACGCGGTCACCGTTGGAGTTTTCCGGGGACAGACTCTGGTAGTCATAACCGCGCACGCTCTGATCGCCACCGGCGAAGAAGCGCAACGACGGCGGAATGGTTCGATAGCCATTGGTGGCACTACCACCGAACTGTGCGCGAGCGAGGAACCGGTGGTTGTCCCACACCGTGGTGATGCCTTTGAGCAATGCAGTGCCATACAGCACGTTGGTGTCCGAACCCAACCCTTCCTTGGCCACCTTGCTCTCGAATTGCAAGCGATAACCGTTGTGCGGATCGACTCGGTTGTCACTGCGCAGATAGGAATAACTGATACCGGGCATCAGCAAGGTACTCAGGCCCGAATCCTCGCCAAGGCGATATTCCTCGCGCTGCCATTTCAACGAAATCACCCGCTGCCAGCCGCTGGGTAACTTGCTGTGCCATTCAGGGCCCAGGGTCAGCAACTTGCTCAGGCTGTCGGTGTTGGCCAGCTCTTCATATTGATAACCACCGGCAAAGCGCAGTTTGTCGGTCAGCGGCGGATCCAATGGCACGTCGTACCAGAGACCGATGTTCTGCCGTGGCGCCGAGACCTCCGCTTCCCAGCCATAACTGTGACCTTCGGCGTTGACCCAATGCCGGGTCCAGTTGGCCTTGACACGCGGCCCGACGTCAGTGGAAAAGCCCAGACCCAGGCCCAGGGTGCGCGGCTTGCGCGTGTCGAGTTTGACCGCCACCGGAATCACGTCGTTGGCCGCCGCGGTCGGCGCCGCATCCACCCGCACCGCGTCGAAATAGCCGCTCGATTGCAGCGCCTGGTTGAGTTCGGCGATCAGTTCGGAGTCATACGGTGCACCGCTCTTGAACGGCACCATGCGTTGCAGCAGGTCTTCGTCGAGCGGCGTATCGCCGGTAAAGTTGACCTTGCCCAAGGCATAACGCGGGCCGCTGTCATAAATCAGTTCGATGTCCGCGACACCGGCCCGCGGGTCGACCAGCAGTTTCTGGCTGGTAAAGCGCCCACTGAAAAAGCCGAAGCGCGAAGCCTGATTCTGGATCAGCCGCTTGGCGTCTTCGTAGCGGCCGTGATTGAGCACGGCGCCGGGTGTGAGCAGTTCGCTCTTGGGCACACGAAAGGATTTGAGGGTCGCCGCCGGACCGTCGACACGAATGGTCACGTCGCGTAAACGCACTGGCTCGCCGGGATCGATGTTCAACACCAACCGGGGTGACTTGCCGTTTTTGACTTCGCTTTCTATATGGGGCTGGTAATAACCCAAGGCCTGGGCAGCCTTGCGTGCCTGTTCTTCGGCGCCACGACGAAAACGCAGCAATGCATCTTCATCGCGATCGCCGAGGCTACCGATATAGCCCTCTATATTGGCCTTCAGTTCATCGTTGGACGGTTTGATCCTGACGTCCAATTCACTTTGCGCCAGGGCCGCTACGCTGCTGAACAGCATGAGCAAGCCGCTGGTAAATCTTCCTGGAAACTTCATAGGCGCGGATGCTATCACGAGCATGGCCGCGCGATAGAACGAACAATCTGAACAAAAGTTCGACTTCAACCCGTTGCGCTGTGTAATACCTGTGGATTGGCATGGAAAAACACGTGTTCGAGAACAGGCCCTACAGCCACCTCGCCAATTTCCTCATACCCCTGGCGCTTATAGAACTCCAGATAACGCGGATTCCCCGTGTCGAGCACCACGCCTTGGGAATGTTCATCGACGGCGCACCAGTTATGCACGGCTTCGAGCAACTGCTCGCCGAAGTGCCGGCCTTGGAACTCCGGATGAATTCCCAACAACGGCAAAACATGCACCTCGTCCGATGGCACGCAGGCCGCCACCGCCGCGTGATACTCCAGATAACGTCGGGTGCAACGCAATCCGGTACTGAGCACCATCCGCAAACGCCAGGCCCAGCTCTCGGTGATGCCCAAGCGACGTTGCGGCGGTGCGATCAGCGCGATGCCAATCAACCGGTCATTGACCAGCAGACCGATTGCCGGCAATTCCTGCACGAAATGCTGCTCGACCAGTTCGCGCACCGTGGCACGAACCCGGTGCTCATAGCCGGGGCGTTCGGCCTCGAACAGGTACTTGAAGACCGGCTCATGTCGATAGGCGTGGTACAGCAAGGAGCGTGCTTCGTGCGAATAGCCACTGTCGAGCCTATGAACATCGGCAATCACGTTAGAGGTTTCAGGCATGACGGCTTATCTCCCTGGGCGAGACTCGAATGACCCCGCTCCTGTTAGTACGAACCCGGCACTGCGGTGATCGTTCCTACGCTAAAGGACATTAGCAGTGCATCTGACCTACTGCCACGCTGGCTGACTTCGTACATGTCAGCTAGCATCGCAGTTTTGCCAGGACTGCCGACCATGAAGATCGTCTCGTTCAACATCAATGGCCTGCGCGCCCGCCCCCATCAACTGGCGGCACTGATCGAGAAGCACCAGCCGGACGTCATCGGTTTGCAGGAAACCAAGGTGCATGACGACCAGTTCCCGCTCGCCGAGGTTCAGGCACTGGGCTATCACGTGAGCTTCCACGGCCAAAAAGGTCATTACGGCGTCGCCCTGCTGTCACGTCAGGCACCGCTGGCGCTGCACAAAGGTTTTGCCAGCGATGAAGAAGACGCCCAGCGCCGTTTCATCTGGGGCACGTTCGCCGACGCCAATGGCGTGCCGGTGACCATCATGAACGGCTATTTCCCACAAGGTGAAAGCCGCGACCATCCGACCAAATTCCCGGCCAAAGAGCGCTTCTACAACGACTTGCAGACACTGCTCGAAACCGAGTTCAGCAATGACCAGCCGCTGGTGGTGA
Source organism: uncultured Pseudomonas sp. (assembly GCA_964396695.1). Taxonomy (GTDB): domain Bacteria; phylum Pseudomonadota; class Gammaproteobacteria; order Pseudomonadales; family Pseudomonadaceae; genus Aquipseudomonas. The sequence goes on along the minus strand of CAYNGZ010000101.1, from coordinate 9,537 downwards.
TGGGTGACGTGAACATTTCCCCGGAAGACTGCGACATCGGCATAGGCCCGGACAACATGAAGCGCTGGCTGAAAACCGGCAAATGCAGCTTCTTGCCGGAAGAGCGCGAGTGGATGGCCCGTTTGAAGAATTGGGGCCTGGTCGACAGCTTCCGTCACCTGAACCCGGACGTGACGGATCGCTTCAGTTGGTTCGACTACCGCAGCCGGGGCTTTGAAGACGAACCGAAACGCGGCCTGCGCATCGACTTGATCCTGGCGTCTCAAGGGTTGCTGCCACGAGTCAAGGCCGCCGGGGTCGACTACGAACTGCGCGGCATGGAAAAACCATCGGATCATGCGCCGATCTGGCTTGAGTTGAGCTGATTGGCGCGCAATGCCCAAACGCCGGGGGTATGCGCAGGTCCATCAGAGGGACAGCGCGATCGGCAGGCATTGGCGGTTGCGAAGGAAACATTCGGCTGGTGACCCAGCCGAAGCGTTTAGAGAGGTGTCAGTAGTGGTGCCGATCGCGGATAGATCCGCGACCGCGCATAAGGCGTGTTGACGATTACGAATAGCGCAACGCGTGTGCCGGCTCGATCTTCGCCGCACGCCAGGCCGGGTATACCGTGGCCAGGAAGCTCAGGATGAAACCGGCCGAGCAGATCAGCAGCACATCCCCACCCTGCAGTTCCGACGGCAAATTACTGACGAAGTACACGTCGGAACTGAAGATATGCTGGCCGGTCACGCGCTCCAGCCAGCCCACCAGCTCACTCACGTTCAACGCAGCGATCACCCCGAGAACACCGCCGATCAGCGTGCCGACGATGCCGATGACCGTGCCTTGAACCATGAAGATCGCCATGATCTGCCGAGGCGTGGCACCGATGGTCCGCAGGATCGCGATGTCCGCGCCCTTGTCGTTCACCACCATGATCAAGGTCGCGATGATGTTGAACGCAGCGACCGCCACGATCATCAGCAGCAACAGCCCGATCATGGTTTTTTCCATTTTCATCGCGCTGAACAGACTGCCTTGGGTATGAGTCCAGTCATCGGCCTTGAAGTCGGCGCCCAGGCCTCCCGCGATGTCTGACGAGACCTTGGGTGCGGCGTACAAGTCTTTCACCGCCAGGCGCACGCTTTGCACCTGATTCGGTTCCCAATGCTGCATTTGCGCGGCATCGGCGACGTGGATCAGCCCCATCGAACCGTCAAGCTCGGCACCCACCTTGAACACGCCGACCACATTCAGCCGCTGCATGCGCGGCGTGATACCACCTGGCGCGGTGCTGACTTCCGGCACGATCAGGGTGATTTTGTCGCCGACATTCAAACGAAAGCGCCGTGCCGTGATTTCACCGACCACCACGCCGAACTCACCGGGCTTCAGGTCCTCCAGGCGCCCCTGCACGATGTGTTGGGCAACGATGGACACCTTGCCTTCCTGCGCCGGGTCAACGCCGCTGATCTGGATCGGCTGCATCGAGCCCTTGTAGGACAGCATGCCTTCCATCTCGGTGAACGGTACGGCCGCTGTGACTTCCGGATTCTTCATCGCGGCAGCCGCCACAGGCTGCCAATCGTCGATCGGCTTGACGCCAACGATGGTCGCGTGGGGCACCATGCCGAGGATGCGCGAGCTCATTTCGCGCTGGAAGCCGTTCATCACCGACAACACCACGATCATCGCCAGCACGCCCAGGGCGAGGCCGATCATCGAGGTCATCGAAATGAAGGAAACAAAGCGATTGCGGCGCTTGGCGCGGGTATAGCGCGTGCCGATAAAGATCGATAACGGTCTGAACATTCGCTGGGGCACCGTATAAAAATAAAAGACCCGACACGCTTTTCAGTCGTGCCGGGTTGCGGCCAATCAGATGGGGGTAAGGCGACCGTCCTGCAGGTGCAGGACACGGTCCATCTGGCGGGCCAGGTTCATGTCGTGGGTCACCACCAGAAACGCGGTGCGCATCGAGGTGCTGAGTTCCAACATCAGATCCTGGATCCCCTGGGCGGTGTGGGAGTCGAGGTTGCCGGTCGGTTCATCGAGCATCACCAGCCCCGGCTTGTTCACCAGGGCGCGAGCAATGGCCACGCGCTGACGCTCACCACCGGACAACTCGGCTGGTTTGTGCTCCAGACGATGCCCCAGCCCTACCCGATCCAGCAATTGCGTGGCGCGATGACGGGCTTCGGGAATCGCGGTGCGGCCGATCAACAGCGGCATGCAGACGTTTTCCAGCGCAGTGAACTCAGGCAGCAAGTGGTGGAACTGGTAAACGAAGCCCAGTGAGCGGTTACGCAGCAGGCCACGCGCCTTTTCGTTGAGCGCCGACAGCTCTTCACCGGCCAGCCAGACGCTGCCTTTGGTGGGCGTATCGAGACCGCCGAGCAGGTTGAGCAAGGTACTCTTGCCGGAGCCGGAGGTACCGACAATCGCCACGCGCTCCCCCGGATGCAGCTCCAGCTGCAAACCGGACAACACCACCACCGATTCCGGGCCTTCCTCATAGGACTTGCCCAGATCGCGGCAACTCAAGACTGCTTTAGTACTCATACCCAAATCACTCATAACGTAACGCCTCCGCAGGCTGGGTGCGCGCAGCACGCCAGGCTGGATACAGGGTGGCGAGGAAACTCAGGACCAACGCCGCGCCGCAGACCATCAACACGTCTTCAGCCATCAGTTGCGACGGCAGGTAGTCGATAAAGTACACATCGGCATTCAGGAATTTGTGCCCGATCAGGCCTTCGAGGACAGAAATCGCGGCGCTGACATTCAACGCGGCAAACATGCCGACCACCGCACCGATCGCCGTGCCGACCACGCCGATCACGGTGCCCTGGACCATGAAGATCGCCATGATCTGGCCCGGTGTAGAGCCAAGGGTCCGCAGGATCGCGATGTCGCCCTTCTTGTCGTTCACCACCATCACCAGCGTGGAAATGATGTTGAACGCGGCCACCGCAACGATCAGCAGCAACAATAGACCGATCATGGCTTTTTCCATGCGGATCGCCTGATACAGATTGCCGTGGGTGCGGGTCCAGTCACGGGCGTAGTAATGGTTTTCACCCAGATCCTGGGCGATGTTCCATGCCGTACGCGGCGCCTGGAACAAGTCGTCGAACTTCAGCCGCAGGCCCTGGACCTGGTCCGGCTGCCAGCGATGCAGCCGCGCCAGGTCATCGAGATTGGTCAGGCCCAGGTAGCCGTCCAGCTCACCGGCGCCGACATGGAAAATGCCGACCACGGTGAAGCGCTTCATCCGCGGGAACATACCGGCCGGGGTCACGGTAACCTCCGGAGCGACGAAGGTCAGCTTGTCGCCGAGCCCCACGCCGAGCTTGGTCGCGGCCTTGTCACCGATCACGATGCCAAAGCTGCCCGGCGACAAGTCGTCGAGTTTGCCCTGGGTCATGAAGTTGTCGATGATCGAGACGTTGCGCTCCTGAGCCGGATCGATGGCATTGAGCAGGACTTTCTGCACCTGGCCGTTGTTGGTCAGCAAACCCTGCATCTGGGTGAATGGCGCAACCGCCACCACCTGCGGGTTCTGCCGGACCTTGGCGGCCAGGCTTTGCCAGTCGCTGATGGGCTCACCAGACTCGATGGTCGCGTGGGGCACCATGCCCAGCACGCGGGTGCGCATTTCATGATCGAAGCCGTTCATCACCGACAACACAACGATCATCACGACCACGCCAAGGGCGAGTCCGATCATCGAGGTCAGGGAAATGAACGACACAAAATGATTGCGACGCTTTGCACGGGTATAACGCGTGCCGATAAATACGAAGAGAGGTCTGAACATGTCGGGGCTTGTTCGGAGGGAAAAGGAACGTCCTTGTGGCGGGGGTCGATAACCAGCTTTACACTCAGACCACCGCCGCTACCATGGGTTCGCCATGTCGACATTAGATGAAGAAGATCGCCGCGAATACTACCGTATCGAGGACACGATCGCACTGGAAATTCGGCCCCTGTCTGCCCCCGAAGCAGCAGGCCAGGAAGTGTTGCAGGATGCTTCCCCGCTGTTCAACCTGCTCAGCGAACTGCACCTGAGCGAATTCGAGTCGCAGCACTTGCTGCGCCAGATCAGCGAGCGGGATCGAAACACCGCCAACTATCTGAAGACCATGAACAAGCGCATCGACCTGCTGAGCCAGGTCGTGGCACACACCGTGCTCGGCAAGTTCGGTGAGCCGCAGCGCGTGGTGCTGTCGGAAGGCGGGATCGAGTTCGAGCACCACCTCGCCTACCCGGCCGACAGCCATCTGGCGATCAAGCTGTTGTTGATGCCGCAAGCACTGGGCCTGCTGTTGCGGGCCAAGGTCACTCACTGTGAACCGGAAAGCTTCGGCACCTTTGCGATCGGCGCCGAGTTCGAAGCCCTGACCGATGCACAACGACAGCTGCTGGCCCGCTATATCTTGCAGAGACAGGCGCACGAACGACGCCTGGCACGCGAGCAAAACGAATCAGGCAATTAATTAAGGAAGAACCGTGACCCTAATCTACGGCCACCGCGGCGCCAAAGGCGAAGCGCCGGAAAACACCCTGACCAGTTTTCAGGAATGCCTCAAGCACGGCGTACGACGCTGTGAACTGGATCTGCACCTGTCCATGGACGGCGAGCTGATGGTCATCCACGACCCGACGCTCAAGCGCACCACCGAGCGTCGTGGCAAGGTGGTCGAGCATTCGGCGGCAGAGCTTGCGTCCTACGATGCGCGCAAGGGCGGCCCGGGCTGGATCAAACCTTGCCCGATTCCACGTCTGGAAGAGCTGTTCGAGAAGTGCGATTTCGAACACTGGCAGCTGGAAGTCAAAAGCGCTTCACGCACTCGCGCCGCAACCACCGTGCTGGCGATTCGCGAAATGGCGCAACGGTTCGGCCTGCTGGACAAGGTCACCATCACCTCGAGCTCGCGCGAAGTGCTGAAAGCCGCAGTGGACCTGGTTCCGGATGTGTCCCGGGGACTGGTCGCCGAATACGCCTGGCTCGACCCCTTGAAGGTCGCGCAGAATTATGGCTGTGAGATTCTTGCGCTGAACTGGACCCTGTGTACGCCGGAACGCCTGCAGAAGGCGCAGCGTCAAGGGCTGCATGTATCGGTGTGGACCGTCAACGAGCCCGCGCTGATGCGCAGGCTCGCTGACTTCGGCGTTGACAGCCTGATTACAGACTTTCCCGGTTTGGCCAGCGCCACGCTCGAGAATTGCTGAAATCGGTCTCCCCGGCCGGCTCAGGCCACCGGCCGGAGCCACTCAAAAAAGCCGGTTGAGGCCATCGTAGGCCGCTACCCGATAGGCTTCGGCCATGGTCGGGTAGTTGAACGTGGTGTTAACGAAGTACTTCAACGTGTTCAGTTCACCCGGCTGGTTCATGATCGCCTGACCGATGTGAACGATCTCCGATGCCTGATAACCGAAGCAGTGAACGCCAAGCACTTCCAGCGTTTCGCGGTGGAACAGGATCTTCAGCATGCCTTGCGGCTCGCCGGCGATTTGCGCACGCGCCATGCTCTTGAAGAACGCCTTGCCGACTTCGTACGGCACTTTGGCCTGGGTCAGTTCCTGCTCGTTCTTGCCGATCGAACTGATCTCCGGAATGGTGTAGATCCCGGTCGGTACGTCGTTGACAAAGCGCCAGCTGCCATTGTCGACGATGCTGCCAGCGGCCGAACGCCCCTGGTCGTGAGCGGCACTGGCCAGGCTCGGCCAGCCAATCACATCGCCCGCACCGTAGATATTCTGTACGCAGGTGCGATAGTTCTCGTCGACTTCGATCTGGCCGCGGCTGTTGACCTTCACGCCGATATTCTCAAGGCCCAGGGCGTCGGTGTTGCCGGTACGGCCATTGCACCAGAGCAAGGCGTCGGCCTTGATCTTCTTGCCGGACTTGAGGTGCAGGATCACCCCATTGTCCACGCCTTCAACGCGATCGTAATCCTCGTTGTGGCGCACGGTGATGTTGTTGTTGCTGAAGTGGTAGCTCAGCGCCTGAGAGATTTCCGAATCGAGGAAGCTCAGCAGCTGACCGCGGTTGTCCACCAGCTCGACCAGCACGCCCAGACCACTGAAGATCGAAGCGTATTCGCAACCGATCACGCCGGCGCCGTAAACGATGAGTTTGCGCGGGGTGTGGCCGAGACTGAGGATGGTGTCGCTATCGTAGATACGCGGGTGGTGGAAATCGATGTCGGCCGGGCGATACGGACGCGAGCCGGTGGCGATGATGATGTGCTTGGCCACCAGTTTTTCGACCACGCCGTTGGCGCAGACCACTTCGATGGTTTGCTCGTCAGCGAAGCTGCCGGTGCCGAAGAACACGTCGACCCGATTGCGCGCGTAGTAACCGGTGCGCGAGGCGACTTGTTTGGAAATGACTTTTTCTGCGCTTTTCAGTACGTCCGGGAACGAGAACCAGCGCGGCTCACCAATGGCCCGGAACATCGGGTTGGTGTTGAACTGCATGATCTGCCGGACCGAGTGACGCAGGGCCTTGGACGGGATGGTGCCCAGGTGGGTGCAGTTACCGCCGACCTGGCGACGACTATCGACCATCGCCACCTTGCGCCCCGCTTTGGCGGCGTTCATTGCCGCGCCTTCTCCCGCCGGGCCGGAACCCAACACCACCACGTCGTAGTTGTAGACAGCCATGCGTACTCCTCAGAACAGGCCGCGGCACCCCGTTGGCACCTGCGGCTAAATCATGCCGGCCTTGCGGCATGAAGGAACAATTTGGGGTCAGTCGAAAACCCAGGAACAGTCTATAGAAGCGTCAACGCCGCGCACATTAACCCTTGGTCGCGTCGTAGGCTAGTTTTGCCTGCACTACAACACCAACAAAGAGTGCCCGTGACACCGTATTTACCTGGTTTTTTCGGCGCTCAAGCGATCAAAAGCCTGACTGGTTCGCGTGACAAAACCTGTATCGGTTCGAATCACAAAAAATGCACCGATGTCATGCTTTTCGGCGTAGTCCCAACCGCGTTCGGGGCCGAGAATCAGCAACAGTGTCGATAAGCCATCGGCCATGAGCGTCGAAGGATGAATCACCGTGACGGATGCCAGGGTATGGGTGATCGGCGCACCGGTTCGGGCATCGAACGTGTGGGAATAGCGTCGGCCATCCTGCATGAAATAATTGCGGTAGTCGCCTGAGGTCGAAGCACCGTTGCCGTTCAGCACAATCACCCGTTCGACAACCTGCTGGTCATCGCGCGGCTCTTCCAGCGCAATCTTCCAGGGCGTGCCGTCGAGTTTCTTGCCAACGGCCTTGAGCTCGCCCGTGGCATCCGCGATAAAGCTGTCGATGCCCATTTCCTGCAACTTCGCAGCGATCCTGTCGATGACGTACCCGGCGCCAATGCTGCCGAAGTCGACTTCGACCGGCGCGTCTTTGCATAACTGATCGCCTTCAATGCGCAGATGCGCATAACCGACGCGTTGTCGGGCCTGAGCCAAGGCCTCGGCGCTTGGGACCTTTTCATCGCGCGATTGCGGGCCGAACCCCCAAAGATTCAGCAGCGGCTCCACCGTCAGGTCGTAGGAACCGTCGCTCGCCTCTGACAGTTGCTCGCCAACCTTGACCAATTGCAAGACCGGTGCCGGCATTGGCTGACAGCTATTGGCCGGTAAACCGTTGAAACGCTCGATGTCGGAGTCGCTGCGGTAGGTCGACATCTGCCGATCCACCTCGGCCAGAATCAACTCGACCTGCTGCTGCACCTCGACCGGCCCCGGCGTGCCCGGATGACGGATGTATTTGATCGAATAGGTGCTGCCCATGGTCGGGCCGCCGAAACTTTCCATGGAATCGCCGTTACCGCAGCCCGATAAGGCGGCAGTAAGCACCACGAAAACGCCCAGTCGCCGTTTCAACAATTCACTCACCCCCCAAAGAATCCCCTGACAGAACGCCAAGGCCAGCCATTATGCGACAGATGTCCCGACTTACACCGTCCGGCTCCTACAGGTTTTAATTCACTCAGGCCCGGGAATTGAACTGGCTAATGGCTATAACGTTTAAGCAGCACACTAACTATTGGTTGCCTACCGTTCTTGTCACACATATCGTTACAAAACTGTTCGCGGCACCGGCACAGACCAGACCCGTCAGTGAGGATGTTTCAAGACCAGGGATTTCTAATAAGACAGCCAAAGTGAGTAAGAGCAAATGTCCTCGAATACGGGCAAAGGCAAAGCGATATTTCGCGTTGTCAGCGGCAACTTCCTAGAGATGTTCGACTTCATGGTCTATGGCTTCTACGCCACGGCCATCGCCAAAACCTTCTTCCCGGCCGACAGCGCTTTCGCCTCCCTGATGCTGGCACTGGCCACCTTCGGTGCTGGCTTCCTGATGCGTCCGCTGGGTGCAATCTTTCTCGGCGCCTATATCGACCGTCACGGTCGCCGCCAAGGCCTGATCATTACCCTTGCGCTGATGGCTGCCGGGACCGTGTTGATTGCCTGCGTACCGGGCTATGCCACCCTTGGCGTCGCTGCACCGCTGATCGTGCTGCTTGGCCGCTTGTTGCAAGGTTTCTCCGCTGGCGTGGAACTGGGCGGCGTGTCGGTTTACCTGGCAGAAATTTCGACCCCGGGCCGCAAAGGCTTTTTCGTCAGCTGGCAGTCCGCCAGCCAACAGGCTGCCGTCGTATTTGCCGGTTTGCTGGGTGTGGGCCTGAACCACTGGCTGAGCCCGGAACAAATGGGCGACTGGGGCTGGCGCGTGCCGTTCCTGATCGGCTGCATGATCGTGCCGGCGATTTTCGTGATCCGGCGCTCGCTGGAAGAAACCCCGGAATTCCAGGCGCGTAAACACCGCCCAAGCTTGAGAGACATCATCCGTTCGATCAGTCAGAACTTCGGCATCGTGCTGGCCGGCATGGCGCTGGTGGTGATGACCACCGTGTCGTTCTACCTGATCACTGCCTACACCCCGACTTTCGGCAAAGCCGAATTGCAATTGTCGGACTTCGACGCACTGCTGGTGACCGTGTGCATCGGTCTGTCGAACTTCTTCTGGCTGCCGGTGATGGGTGCGCTGTCCGACAGGATCGGTCGTAAACCGCTGCTGCTGGCGGCGACCACTCTGGCGATCCTGACGGCTTACCCGGCGCTGTCCTGGCTGGTCGCCAACCCGAGTTTCAGCCATCTGCTGATCGTCGAGTTGTGGTTGTCGTTCCTCTATGGCTCGTACAACGGCGCCATGGTGGTGGCCCTGACCGAAATCATGCCGATTGAAGTCCGCACCACCGGCTTCTCCCTGGCTTACAGCCTCGCGACCGCCACCTTCGGCGGCTTCACGCCAGCGGCCTGCACCTACCTGATCCACGTGCTGGACAACAAGGCCGCACCGGGCATCTGGCTGAGTGGCGCGGCAGTGCTTGGCCTGATCGCAACGCTGGTGCTGTTCCGTGGCAACAAACATGCACTGCGTACGGCGCAAGCTGCTGTGGTCGGCGGCACCCGCTAGATCGCCTTCGCGAGCAGGCTCGCTTGTATGCTGGTACTTGAAGGGAGGAGGAGGGACAAGGC
>CAYNGZ010000100.1:0-16433 GCA_964396695.1 uncultured Pseudomonas sp. | reverse complement strand
GAAAAATGCAATTCAGTGCGAGGGGAAGAATTGATTTCCCTGCCGTTGGTGATTCTGTTGCTGTCACTGGTGCTGATCTACATCACCGAGCGTCAGACCGCGCGAGCGGAAGAGGACGTGCGTCGCGTGCTGCAGGTACAGGGTGATATCCAGGCCGTACACACCCTGCTCGCCGAAGCGGCCGCCAGCGTACGAGGTTATCTGCTGACCCGCCGGGAGGACTTCCTCCCGGGTTACCTGAAAGCCAGACCCTTGATCGATTCGGCCCTGCGGCGGCTGGACAGCAACGTGCGGGATGAGCGCGTACGCGAGCATCTGGAAGCCATCAAGCCGCTGATCGACAGCAAGGTCGATGGGCTGGTGGAAATGCTCGACGATCGCCATGAAAAACCCGAGTCGATCACCCACATCCTGATCAACAACAAACACATCCTCGACGAATTGCGCGAACGCATCAGCACCATGCGCAGCCTTGAGGACACGCTGCTGGCCGAGCGCACCGCCGCGGCCGTCTCGACCCGCCAGCGCCTGTTGTTTTCCACCCTGCTGTCCGCCGTCTGCGGGCTGTTTGGCGCCATTGTGGCGGTATTGTTCCTGTCCAAGGGAATCGTCGCCAGGGTGCAGCAGGTCCAGGGCAACGCACAACGCCTGGCGCTCGGTCAGCCACTGCTGCCACAACCACCGGAGAATGACGAGATCGGTCAATTGGGCACACGCCTGGTGGAAGCCGGGCATTTGCTGGCTGAACGTGAACGGGCACTGCGTGACAATGAAGAGCGCTTGCGCCTGATCATCGACGGCGTGAAGGACTACGGGATCTTTGCCCTCGACACACAGGGCTACGTGACGAGCTGGAACGCGGGCGCCGAGCGTATCAAGGGCTACACGGAACAGGAAATCATCGGCCAGCATTTCTCGGTGTTTTATCTGCCGCAAGAGTGCCCGCAACACCCTGACATGGCACTGCACGAGGCCACTCGCGATGGGCACTACATGGAAGAAGCCTGGCGTTGCCGCAAGAATGGCAGCCGCTTCTGGGCCAGTGTGGTCATCACCGCGCAATATGACGGCAGCGGCGCGCTACGCGGTTTTTCCAAGATCACCCGGGATATCACCGATCGCCGCGCGGCCGAGATTGCGCTGAGCACTGCCCGCGAAGAGGCGGAGCGCGCCAGCCGTGCCAAGAGCGAGTTCCTGTCGCGCATGAGCCATGAACTGCGCACGCCACTCAACTCGATTCTAGGCTTCGCGCAGTTGCTGGACATGGACTCGCCCAAAGGACAAAAAACAAAGATCGGTCACATTCTACGAGCTGGCCAGCAACTGCTCACCCTGATCAAAGAAGTGCTGGACATTGCCAGGATCGAAGCCGGACGCCGGCCGTTGAACGTCGAGTCCGTGCCATTGGCGGTGATTTTGCCAGAGGCCCTGGCGCTGGTCTCGCCGATGGCCAACGACGCCGGCATCCATCTGGTTGAACTGCCGACGCTGGCCGCTGAGCACGGGATCGTCGCCGATCGACAACGACTGATCCAGGTACTGCTGAACCTGCTGTCCAACGCCATCAAATACAACCGGCCCCAGGGGCACGTACACATCGAGGTGAAGATTGATCAACAGCGCATTGCAGTGTCCGTCAAGGATACCGGCAAGGGCATTGCGGCGGATCGTCTGGATCGACTGTTCAAACCGTTCGAGCGCCTGGAAACCGACCCGAACGTGGAAGGCAGTGGCCTGGGCCTGGCCTTGAGCAAGAGCCTGCTGGAAATGATGAATGGCAGCCTGACCGTACAAAGCCAACCCGGCGAAGGCTCCAGTTTTACCCTGGAACTCCCCTTCGCGCGCATTCAGGCCGCCTCGGCGCCGCCCCAACAGACCACCCATAACGCAACCCTCGACACTACACAGCGCCCTGCCCCTGCTCACCCTCCCTACCTGGGCAAGGTGTTGTGCATCGAAGACAACCTCTCGAGCCTGGCCTTGATCGAAACGCTGCTGCAACGGCGACCCGGGATAAAACTGCTTTCAAGCATGCAAGGACAAATGGGGCTGGATCTAGCCGCTCAACACGCCCCCCACCTGATTCTGCTGGATGTTGCCCTGCCGGATATCAACGGGCTCGACGTGTTGCAGCGCTTGCGCCAGTCCCCTATCACCTGCGCCACGCCAGTGCTGATGATCACCGCCGACGCCAACAACCTCACGCACCAGGCCTTGTGTGAAGCCGGAGCCAGCGCGGTGCTGACCAAACCCATTCACATTCCTTCGTTCCTCGCCCACCTTGACCAGTACCTACCGGAGCTCCCGTGAACACAGATCTGCGCATTCTGATCATCGACGACCAACGCCCCAACCTTGATCTGATGGAGCAACTGCTTGTCCGCGAGGGGCTGACCAACGTATTGAGCAGCACCGAGCCCCTACGAACCCTGGACCTGTTCAACAGCTTCGAGCCGGACCTGGTCATTCTCGATCTGCACATGCCCGAGTTCGACGGGTTTGCTGTCCTTGAACAGCTCAACCGGCGAATCCCGAGTGGCGAGTACCTGCCAATCCTGGTGCTTACCGCCGACGCCACCCGAGACACCCGCCTGCGAGCGCTGGCCCTGGGCGCCAAGGATTTCATCAGCAAACCGCTGGACGCCCTGGAAACCATGCTGCGGGTCTGGAATCTTCTGGAGACCCGAGCGCTGTACAAGACCCTCCGGACGCTGGTGTCGGCAGACCAGATTGATTGGCGGCCCCAGCGCGGCCCGATGTTATCGAGCGTAAACGGCTTCGACTAAGCCAGATCGAGTACCTTCACCAGGACCGCAAAGAGGATGTAGAGCACCATCATCGATGCCAACAACCCGCGCGAGATGATGCCCTTTCGGAACGCTAAGAACATGATGCCCACACCTGTCAACGTGATGAATGCCGCGAGAACCAGCGACGTGTCCAGCACCCAGGGCGTAAAAAACAGCCCGAATGCCGTTGGCACGGTGGCTTGAATCATCATGGCGCCACTGATGTTGGCCAAGGCCAGTCGGTGCTTGCCCTGCCTGATCCAAATGATTGCATTCAGCGTTTCGGGTAATTCGGTCGCAATCGGGCTGAGCAACAGAGCCAGCAGTTGCGGGTGAATACCCAGCATTGGACCCAAGGCATCGAGTTGTCCAACAAAGAAGTGAGAGGCAACAAAGATAACCGCCATTGCGATCAGCGTTTGAGTCACGGCCGCCGCTGTCGACGGTGTCGTCTGGCCAGGCGACAGTTTCAGGGGCTCAAGTTCATGCTCTTCTTCATCCTGCTCACCACGCATTTCCTTCCAGAAATACGCTGCATAGGCCGCTAGGAAGAGAATACCCAGCCAAGGTTTACAGGCGAACACGACAAGACCGAGCACAATCTTCGCCACAAAGATCGCGAGAAACCATCCTTGATCACGGCTGAGTCGTTTGAAATCCTGGCGCATGGCCTCGGTATTCGCCAGGCGCTGACGACACACCAGGAGCGTCACACCCACCACCGCATAGGCGATCGTCGCCAGGACCAGCGGGCCGCCAAGTGCAGCACCGACGCCGAGGGATTTCTGCTCTGGCGTGTCGCCAAACACAACGGCAATAAACGTGATGACGCTTTCGGGTAATGCCGTGCCAAAGGCCGCCAGAATGGAGCCCGTGGCCTGCTGCCCGACCGCAAGCTTGCGACCGACCCACTCGATACCATTGACGAAATATTCACACGCCAGATAGATGACAACCGCGCAGCCCAACAGCAAGGCAAACGTCATGGGCATTGAATGCATGAGGAAACCTGAGGGGCCGGACACAAGAGCCAATGGTTCAGACACCCGCGTCCGACCCACAGACAGGTATCTTCACCAATGGTCTTGCCAAGTCATGCGACCGGTCACGCCATGGCTTGCGAGCCAAGTATGTTGACGTGACCCCTTCCGGAAACGAAGGCGGCTACTCCCCAAGGGAGCGGCGATCCTAAAGATGACGCACACATGCGTCAACGGCTTAGTTGCAAGTTTTTAAACTCAGGACCTTATTAATTTGTGGCAGGTTCATATATAGCTAGAGCGAGCGGTACTTTAAACGCTCGATACAAATATTTGTAACATTCCATGTCTCAAAAAGCCTTCGATATTATTTCTGAATGAACGCTGAACATTATCCATCGAGTGGGTTACAGCAAAAGCAATCCCTCTTATTCTTGTTACGGAAGTAATCATTCAGGAGGCGCCAAGTACTCTTGATGTGGCAATTATTATTCAGGAGGTGATCAAACAGCAGAGTATCCGCACCGGCGTTGCCCGACTCCAGATCGGCGGCGCTCTGGTTTATTTAATGTTGCAGTATCTCGTTCGGCGAGGCTCCTGTACAAACACAGGTCACTGATCTGACGACGTCGAGAGACGCCCAAGGTTAAGACAGGCTCTATCGGATTAAGGTTTAGCCCAAAGTGACTTCCGGCCGGATTGGCCTGGATACGTTGTACAGTGCCAAAACTTAGACGTGGAGATCGCTTTCTGCACTCTCTTCTCTGGTTTACGCCCCTATGTGAGAACTGTTTGTGGTCAAAACAGCTACGGGGACTCCCTCAAATGTTAATGGCAAGCGCTAACCCTCCAACCCTCAAAGACATCCGCCTGAAAGATACGGTGGTGTCTTACATGAGCCCTATCCTCATTACCGTGACCGGCAGCATGACGGTCAACCAGGCCAGGGAACATCTGCTCCAGCAACTGCCGGACGATGATATTCCGGCCCACCTGTTTGTCACCGACCCGCACCGCGTTTTACATGGCCAGCTGTCGGTCAAAACACTGCTCACCGAGAAAAACACGGACCTTTGCGTCCGCGAACTGATGCTGCCCATCCGCTTTTCGGTTTCGCCGAATCAACTCCGGCACGATGTCGCGCCGGAGCTGATCGAGAAAGGCGTGGACATCGTTCCCGTCGTTAGCGAAGGCCGGCTGCTGGGTGTGCTGTATGAAAAGGAAATCGCCGCGCTGATTCAAGACGAAGGCACCGACGACGCCCAACGCCAGGGCGCCAGCCTGCCGCTGGAAACGCCTTACCTCAGCACCAGCCCGTGGAGTCTGTGGAAAAAGCGCCTGCCGTGGCTCCTGCTGCTGTTCCTCGCCGAAGCCTACACCAGCACCATTTTAAAAGTGTTCGAAGAGCAGCTCGAAGCCGCCATCGCCCTGGCCTTCTTCATTCCCTTGCTGATCGGCACCGGCGGCAACAGCGGCACGCAGATCACTTCCACCCTGGTGCGCGCTATGGCCTTGGGCGAAGTGAGCTTGCGAAATGTCGGTACGGTTTTGCGCAAGGAAGTGAGCACCTCCTTCATGATCGCGCTGGCGATCGGTGTCGTGGCCTGGATCCGGGCGTGGATGCTGGGGGTGGGATCGGAAATCGCCATGGTGGTCTGCCTCACGCTGGTCGCCATCACCATCTGGAGCGCCGTCGTCTCATCCGTCATCCCGATGCTGTTAAGAAAGATGCGCATTGATCCGGCAGTGGTCTCGGCCCCCTTCATCGCGACCTTTATCGACGGCACCGGTCTGGTGATCTATTTCAACATCGCCAAGGTGGTGATGACCGACCTGCCGGTTTAAACCGAAAACCACCCTCTGTTAAATGGCGGAAGGCAGCGGGAGTCGAACCTGCCCGGGAACGGCTGCCGCCCCCAACCGGGTTTGAAGCCCGGCCGCGCCACCGGGCGCGATTGCCTTCCTTGAATTCACTCCTCGGTGCGCTGTGCCAGCGCATTGTCCGGACGGAGGCGACGCTGGTCGCCAAACCGTCGGGTCAAGCCGATCCGGTCGAAGAACTCGAGTATCTGGATGCTGCGCTTGCGGCCAATCCCGACCTTGTCGCGAAACGCCGCCGCGTGAATCACCGGATTGTCGGCGACCATTTGCAACAGCATAGCTGCCAATTGGCGCACCGAAGCGTCGACGTAAAACAGGTCGCGGACAACCTGGTGAACCAGCCCTAATCTCGCCATCTTGCGCAACAGCAAGCGCACCGCCGCTTCGTCACGGCCAGTGGCGCTGGCCAGGTTGCGCACCCAGGGTGGATCGAAACTCGCCTGTTCGAACAGTGGCTGCAACCGTTGCCACAGAGCCTCGTCTTCTTCACTCAATCGCACCCGGTGTTCGGGCAAGTGCAGCCACGGTCCGCTGGCGGTAATGGCGCCGCTGGCCAGCAGTTCGTCGAGCAGGCAGATGAAAGTCGGTCGGTCCAGCGGCGTAGCGGCGAATCGGCGCAGGCGATCTCGATCGGGCCCCAACTCGTCCGGTTCAAGCTGATGAAAGCGCGCCAGATGCTCCAGCAATGACGCTTTCAGCGCCTCCCAACGTACGGTGTTGAACAATAACGAGCCCTGTCGCGTAGTCACGAGATGAATATCTGCCGGCAAATCCCAGCTGCTGCGCAGGCGGTTGAACTGGCGCTCCAGCCGTAGTGGGTCGAGCCCGGTGTCACTATTGGCGAGCAGCACGGGCAGTATTGGCTCCAGACTTTCGCTGGCGGCCAGGGCTTGCAACTGCATCAGCCTGGCCGGACTGCGGCGCTGGCGGGCCGGGGCAAACGGGTCGAGCACCCGCCCGCCGCCGAGGGTACGCCGCGCACTCTGATCGCGCAGGACCAGACGATCAGAGTGCACCGCCTGCAACGGCGTGTTCAGCAACAGCTGCGCGAGCATTCGCTCACCCGGTGCCAGGCATGTGCTCTCCAGCAATGCGACCCGGGCGGTGACGTCCTGAGTGCCCAAATGCACGTGCACCGGGCTGAAATGTTCGAAGGCGTGCGGTTCGCTGGCCAGCAACTGCATCTCGATGTCCAGGCGCTGCGTGGGTGCAAACAGCCACTCGGCCAGCAACCAGTCGCCGCGATGGATCTGTTCCAGGGCCAGGCGCTCGGCACTCAGGTTCAGCGCCACTCGCTGCCCGGCCCACGCCTCGACGACGTGGTTCTGCGCATGCAAACCGCGCACTCGCACCGGCTTGCCCGTCTGCCCCAATAGCAGTGTGTCGCCCACCCTCACCTGTCCGGCCAGCGCGGTGCCGGTGACGACAATACCGGCGCCGGCGACATTGAAAGCACGGTCGATTGCCAGACGAAAGCCCCCACTGGCGCTACGCAGTCGGACCTCACGCTGGACGCCCAGCAATGCCTGACGCAGGGCCTCAATACCCTCCCCGGTCAGGCTCGACACGGCAAACTGCGGCGCACCGCTATAAGCCCCCGACGCCAGCAACGCAGCGACCTGAGCCTGTACCGACTGCACCCGTGCAGGCTCGACCCGGTCACATTTACTGATCACCACCAGTGCCTGTGGGATCCCCAGTAGCTCGACGATCGCCAAGTGCTCGCGGGTCTGAGGCATGACCCCGTCATCGGCCGCCACCACCAGCAGCACCAGGTCAATGCCTTGGGCGCCTGCGAGCATGTTGTGAATGAAGCGCTCGTGACCGGGCACGTCGATAAAACCGGTCATGTCCGCTCCGGGCTCCAACGGCGCATACAGGAAACCCAGGTCGATGGTGATGCCACGTTCGCGTTCTTCCCGGCGACGGTCGCCGGCCTGCCCCGTCAGGGCCTTGAGCAGGGCCGTTTTGCCGTGGTCGATGTGTCCAGCGGTGCCGACGATCACCTTGCCTCCCCAACTCCTTGCAGCAGGTCCAGTTGAGCGAGCCAGACCGCCTCGTCGTCCAGTTGGCGCAGGTCCAGCCACAGGGCATCGTCGTCGATACGCCCGAGCACCGGAATGGGCAAGGCTCGCATAGCGGCTTCCAGGCCATGCAATTGCCGTCCACGCAAGCGTTTCGGTACGTGCGGGCGCAGGCACAGGGCAGCGCTGGGCAACCGAGCCACCGGTTGGCTGCCGCTGCCGATCATGCCCAGCGCTGGCAGCGCCGCGACACCCCAGCCATCGCCCAGTACGCGTGCCAGCAGCGGACGCAAACGTTCGGCCTGAGCGAGGATCTCGGCTTGCGGGCGGGTGAGCAGTCGCAGGCTGGGCAAGCGTTCGGTCAATCGGTCGGGATTGCGGTACAACCCCAGTACGGCCTCGAGAGCGGCCAGGGTCAGCTTGTCCACGCGCAAGGCCCGTTTGAGCGGGTTCTTCTTGATGCGGGCAATCAGGTCCTGGCGACCGACGATCAACCCTGCCTGGGGACCACCGAGCAACTTGTCGCCGCTGAAGGTGACGATATCGGCCCCGTCGGCCAGTGCCTGGCGCACCGTAGGTTCGGCCGGCAGGCCCCAGCGGGTCAGATCGAGCAGACTGCCGCTGCCCAAATCCTCAAGCAACGGCAGTCCGTGCCGGTGGGCCAGTTGTGCCAGCTCGGCGGTCGACACCTGGGCCGTAAAGCCTTGGATGCTGTAATTGCTGGTGTGGACGCGCATCAGCAGGCCACTGCGCAGGCCGATGGCGGCTTCGTAGTCGCGGGGATGGGTGCGGTTGGTGGTGCCGACTTCATGCAGTCTGACCCCGGCCCGAGCCATGATGTCGGGGATGCGGAACGCACCGCCGATTTCGATCAGCTCGCCACGGGAGATGATGCCCTCCTTGCGCGCCCCCAGGCTGTTGAGCGCCAGTAACACAGCGGCCGCGTTGTTGTTGACCACTGTCACCGCCTCGGCACCGGTCAGCTCACGTATCAGGCCTTCGATCAGATCGTCGCGGTCACCACGCTTGCCACTTGCCAGATCGAATTCCAGATTGAGCGGAAAACGGGCGGCCTGCTGCACCGCCTCGATCGCTTCCTCCGGCAACAGTGCCCGCCCCAGGTTGGTATGCAGCACGGTGCCGGTGAGGTTGAACACCCGCTGTACCCGACTGCGGTGTTGGTTCGCCAGGCGCTCGCCTGCCCTCCCCGCCAATACCTGAGCCGTGAGTTCAACGGCGTCGAGCTGGCCCAGTCGAACCGGTTGGCGGACGTCATCGAGCAACTGCCGCAGGGTGGCAAGCAAGGCGTCGCGGCCATACCGTTCGGCCAGCGGTTGGCAGGCGGCGCTGCGCAACAGGCTGTCGATGGAAGGCAAGCGCGTGGGGACGGCGGCGAGTCGTGCAGGCATCAAGGGCGCTCCCGGAAACGGTTGACCGTCGCGGGAGCGCAATCCATCAGGTTCCGGCTCCCCGAAACCTGAGTGTAGCCGCTGCGATCAATCTCCCCCGGGGGCCAGCATCAGGTTCGGTGCCAGACGCTGGTAGCCTTCCAGATCCAGGCGCATGTCCAGCGTCAAGCTCGCGAGATCCGCTGAGAGTGCTTCGGCCTCAGCGTCATTTTCCAGGTAGAGCAGTTTCAGGTAGCGGTTGCAGCCGGGGCAGATTTCAGCCCGCAGTGGCGCCTGGCTGGCCGTATGGCGATCATCCTCGAAACTGACGTAATCCAGCCCCTTGCTCTGTTCGCAGTAGACGCATTTGACCCGCACCACATGCCATTCACAGGCACACAGCGAACACACCAGATAGCGCAGCCCGTTGTACTTGCCCCGCTGGTGAATCACCCCGGCCATGGCCGGCGAGCCACAGGCCGGGCATTGGCCAAGGCTGGCGCAAGGCTTCAGTTCGCACGCCGGCAGGCTGAGCAACCAGTGACTCCATGCCGCCTGCAAGGCCGCGCCGAGAAGCGGCACCAGCGCCGCCGGCAGCCCCGCATACTGGCCGCTGAGCAAGGCAATTGCCCAGACCTTGCGCTGCCCGACGCTGGCACTGTGCAAGGTAGCCACGGCTTTTTTCACCGCAGATCGCGGCGGTGCCTGGTAACGCCGCAGCAAGGTTTCCAGATACGGCTGCCAGCCGTCCTCGCGCACCAGACTGTCGGCAGCCAGCGGTGGCAAGCCATGTTCCTGGCACAACGACAGGCGTTCGGGAGTTGGGGCCGGAGTCAGCGGCGGTTCGTCCAACAGGCTTTGTTGGACGTAACACAGATCGGCGACCAGCCGCAGGAAGTCGGCGAGTGGATGCCCGTTGGCCAGGCGCTCCAGTCGCTCAGCACGCAAGGTGAACAGGTTGTGCGGCGGCAGGCGCAGGAACGGCGGCGTGCTCGCCGCCGCCTCGATTTGTCCAGGCTCGAGTATCGTGCTCAAGGCATCATCCTTTCTTGCTTGTCTGGCTGTCAGGGCTCTCGTCGCGCGTTACCTCGCTGTACCAGAGCGCATGATGTTTCTTCGCCCAGGCACGGCTGACCCAGCCATGCAGCATCGCGCCGACCGAGCCCTTGATCCAGATGCCGGCGTAGATGTGCACGATGATGCTCAGCACCAACACGAACGCCGCCAGGGCATGCAACAGCATCGCCAGACGAATCGCAGTGATACCGAAATATTGACTGAAATAGACCCGCCAGATCACCACCCCGCTAAACAGCAGCACCAACATGCAGGCCAGCAAGGTCCAGAACAGCAACTTCTGCCCGGGGTTGTATTTGCCAATGGGCGGTACGCCCTCCTCTTCGTTACGCATCACCCGGTCGATCCGTTTGAGCCACAGACGGTCATTGGCGATGAAAAAATTGGCCCGCCAGAAGCGGATCACCAGCCCCAGGAAAAACACGAACATCAGCACGCCCATGAAAGGGTGCAGGATGCGCGTCCAGGGCCCGCCGCCGAACAACTCGCTGAGCCAGAACAACGACGGGTGGAACAGTGCCAGACCCGACAGGGCTGCCATGAAGAACAGAATCGCCACCAGCCAGTGGTTGGTGCGTTCGTTGGCGCTGTAACGCTGGATCGTTTTGTCTTTCATGGTCGTTTCCCCTCCTGCGATCCAGGCGTGTTCGGGTCATAGACATGCACGGTCGGGTCGACCTCATGCACGCTGAGGTCCTTGCTCGGCGGGTGTTCGTCTTCCTCCACACGCTGCGGGCCGATGCGCACGTAATGGAAGAATCCCGCCAGCACCGCTGCCCCCATGGCCAACAACGCCAGCGGTTTGCTCACGCCTTTCCACAGCCCTACCAATGGGCTGATGACCGGCTGGTTCGGCAAGCCGGCGTACAACGATGGCTGGTCGGCGTGGTGCAACACGTACATCACGTGGGTGCCGCCGACGCCGGCGGGATCGTACAAACCGGCGTTGTCGAAGCCCCGTGACTTGAGGTCAACAATGCGCTCGGCGGCGTGTTCTTTCATGTCCTCCTTGCTGCCGAACACGATGGCGCCAGTCGGGCAGGTTTTGACGCACGCCGGTTCCAGCCCGACCGCCACCCGGTCCGAGCACAGCGTGCACTTGTAGGCCTTGTGGTCCTTGCGCGATATACGCGGAATATTGAAGGGGCAGCCGGTGATGCAATAGCCGCAGCCGATGCAATGGTCCTGGTCGAAGTCGACGATGCCGTTGGCGTGCTTGATGATCGCGCCGGGACTCGGGCACGCCGCGAGGCAGCCAGGTTCGGCGCAGTGCATGCAGCCATCCTTGCGGATCAGCCATTCGAGGTTGCCGGTGTCGGTTTCGTGTTCGGTAAAGCGCATCAGCGTCCAGGTCTCGGCGCTGAGGTCCTGCGGGTTGTCGTAGGTGCCGAGGTTGTGACCCACCTCGTCGCGCAATTCATTCCATTCTGAACAAGCCACCTGGCAGGCCTTGCAACCGATGCACTTGGTGGTATCGATCAGCTTGGCGACTTCCTCCTGTTGACGTACCGAGGGTGGCAAGGTGGTGGTGGCCGAACGGGCAATGATGTCTTGGTTGGCCATCAGATTTTCTCCACATTGACCAGGAATGACTTGGATTCCGGAGTCTGTGTATTGCCGTCGCCGAGGAACGGCACCAGGGTGTTTGTCAGGTAGCCGTGCCGCGTTGCTCCGGTGAAGCCCCAATGCAACGGGATGCCGATCTGGTGCACGGTCTGGTTGTTGACCTGCAGCGGACGGATCCGCTTGGTCACCACCGCCACGGCTTCGATATGCCCTCGCTTGGAACTGACTCGCACCCGGTCGCCAGCGGCGATCCCCTTCTCCCTGGCCAGCGCTTCACCTATCTCGACGAACTGCTCGGGCTGGAGCACGGCATTGATCGGGCAATGCTTGGTCCAGAAGTGAAAGTGCTCGGTCAGCCGGTAGCTGGTGGCGGCATAGGGGAAGTCCTTGGCCGTTCCGAGCGACTCCCAGACCGAATCGAAGATGCGCCCGGCCGGGTTGCTGGTCGCCTTCTTGTTGGTGGGGTGCAGCGGGTTGATGCCGATAGGCGTTTCGAACGGTTCGTAATGTTCCGGGAAAGGGCCTTCGTTCATCTTGTCGAGGGCGAAGAAACGCGCCACCCCTTCGGGGTTCATGATGAACGGGTTCATGCCCGCTTCCGGCGCTACGTCGACCTTGTAGTCAGGCACGTCGGTGCCGCCCCAGGTCTTGCCGTTCCACCACACCAGGCGTTTTTTCGGATCCCAGGGTTGCCCCTTCGTGTCGGCCGAGGCGCGGTTGTAGAGAATGCGCCGGTTCATCGGCCAGGCCCAGGCCCACCCCAGGTTCTGCTTCATCCCGAAGGGGTCGCTGTTATCCCGGCGCGCCATCTGGTTGCCCTGCTCGGTCCAGCTGCCGCAGAAGATCCAGCAGCCCGACGCCGTGCTGCCGTCGTCCTTGAGCTGGGCGAAGCCGGACAGTTGTTGCCCGGCCTTGACCGTCGCTCCCGTGGTGTCGGTGACGTCGGCAATCGCGTAGCCGTTGAACTCCTTGGCGACTTCTTCCGGCGTAGGATCGTCGGGCACCTTGTAGGGCCAGCTGAGCTTGAGAATCGGCTCGGCGAACGCACCACCCTTGGCCTGGTAGCGTTGACGCAAACGGATGAACAGCTCGCTCATGATCTTGATATCGGTGCGTGACTGCCCCGGACCATTGGCGCCCTTCCAGTGCCATTGCAACCAGCGGCCGCTATTGACCAGTGAGCCGTCCTCTTCGGCGAAGCAAGTGGTGGGCAGGCGGATGACTTCGGTCTGGATGCTGGCCGTTTCGACATCATTGTAAGGCCCGACATTGCGCCAGAATTCCGAGGTCTCGGTGGCTAGCGGATCCATCACCACCAGCCACTTGAGTTTGGCCAGCGCGGCCATCACACGGTTCTTGTCGGGCAAGGCGGCGATGGGATTGAAGCCCTGGCAGACGTAACCGTTGACCTGCCCCTTGGACATCATGTCGAACACTTTCAAGATGTCGTAGCCGGGAATGTCGAGCTTGGGCAGCCAGTCGTAGCCCCAGTGGTTGTCCGCAGTGGCGTTGGCGCCGTACCAGGCCTTCATCAGGCTGACGTGGAACTTGCCGTAGTTCTGCCAGTAAGACAGCTGCCCGGGCCGGAGTGGCTTGAGTACGCGCTTGGCAATGTAGGCGTCGTAGTCCTGTTCGGCATCGCCCGGCAGCGTCAGGTAGCCGGGCAGCAGGTTCGACAGCAGCCCAAGGTCGGTCAGGCCCTGGATGTTGGAGTGCCCGCGCAAGGCATTGACGCCCCCGCCCGGCATGCCGACGTTGCCCAGCAGCAGTTGCACCATGGCCGCGCTGCGAATCATCTGCGAGCCAATCGAATGCTGGGTCCAGCCCAGGGCATAGAGGATCGTCATGGTCTTGCCCGGTTGCGAGCAGGTGGCGATCTCTTCCCAGATTTTCTTCATGGCGTCTTGCGGCATGCCGCAGATCTGGCTGGTCAGCTCCAGGGTGTAGCGGCTGTAGTGCTGCTTCATCAGCTGGTAAACGCAACGCGGGTGTAACAGCGACGGATCGACTTTGGCGAAACCGTCCTCGCCGATTTCATAGCCCCAACTGGATTTGTCGCTGTAGGTGCGTTTGGTCGCATCGTAGCCGGTAAACAAGCCGTCCTCGAAGCCAAAGCCGTCCTTGACGATGAACGACACGTCCGTATAGGCATGCACATACTCGTGCTGGATTTTGTTTTCAGTGAGCAAATAGTTGATCAGACCGCCCATGAAGGCGATGTCGGTGCCGGTGCGAATCGGTGCGTAATAGTCAGCCACCGAAGCGGTACGGGTGAAACGCGGGTCGATCACGATCAGCCGCGCCTGATTGTGTGCCTTGGCTTCGGTCACCCATTTAAAGCCACAGGGGTGGGCTTCGGCGGCATTACCGCCCATGACCAGGACCAGATTCGCGTTGGCGATATCGGTCCAGTGGTTGGTCATCGCGCCACGGCCATACGTTGGGGCAAGACTTGCCACCGTCGGGCCGTGTCAGACACGTGCCTGGTTATCGAACCCCAGCATGCCCAGACTGCGAACGACCTTGTGAGTCATGTAACCGGCTTCATTGGAGGACGCGGAAGCGGCGAGAAAACCCACCGTCAGCCAACGGTTGACCGTCTGGCCCTGGGCGTTTTTCTCGATGAAATTGGCGTCGCGATCGGCCTTCATCAGGTCAGCGATGCGGTCCAGCGCTTCATCCCAGGAAACCCGCGTCCACTCCTTGCTGCCCGGCTTGCGCACCTGCGGATAGTGCAGTCGGCTGGGACTATGGATGAAGTCCAGGAGGCCAGCGCCTTTGGGGCACAGCGTGCCGCGATTGACCGGATGGTCCGGATCGCCTTCGATGTGGATGATGCTCTGGGTGACGTTCTTGGCTGTATCGCCCTGGCTGTACATGATCAAGCCGCAACCCACCGAACAATAGGGGCAGGTATTGCGGGTTTCATGAGTATGGGCCAGCTTGAAGTGGCGGACTTGTTCGGCGAAGGCTGGCGTCGGGGCCATGCCCAGCGCGGCGAGACTGGAGCCTCCAAGGCCGATAGCGGCGACCTTGAAGAACTGACGACGGTTGAGGTCCATCGTGCACTCCTGATCAGGTGAAGTTACCCGGAATATGGCCGGGAAATCCTGGACGATCACGGTGGCTGCGATACGGCCGCCGACAGTTGAAACTTTAGTCAAGATTGCACGGGATGTGACGAATCCCGATCGTCGGCGGTGTACTCGCAGGGTTTGAGGCCGTCAGCGCTCATCCGGGACGCCGGAGTCAGGCACTGCTTCGCCTCCTTTGCCGATCACATCGTCCACCCAGCTCATGGCCGCAATGACCGTCGGGAAACCGATCGTGCTGGTCAAGGCGAGCAGTGTGTGATGGATCTGCTCCGTCGTCGCACCGGCTGCCAGTGCTCGCCGGGTATGACTGTGCACGGCGCCTTCGGAGCGGATGGCCGCCGCGGCACTGAGCTGAACCAGCTGGACGACTTGCTCCTCCAGTGGGCCGGCATGACGCACCGCCTCACCCAGGGCCTCCATGGCGCCAAAGTAATCAGGGTATTGATGTCTGAGGCGTTGGTAGGTGTACGGGTTGTGCTCTCTCTTGTTGTCCATCGTTGTCTCCTCGTGTTGGCGGTGCGATTCGGTTCTCGCTTTTCACTTCAAGCTGATCGGCCACGCTGCACCCAGTCCTGCGCCGCCAGCAGGTGGGCGAAGCCGAAGGGATTCCGGGCGGCCGCAGCGCGGTACATCGCCAGTACCTGATCGGCACGCTCGCGGTAAAGCTCGCGGCCGGTCAGTTCAAAGAGTCGCAGGAAAGCGAACACGCTGGCCGAGGTTCCCGACGGCCAGGCACCGTCGTGCGGCGCCCGGGGTCTGTGCACCAGCGGCTCGCCATCGCTGGGCGTGAAGTAGAGTCCGTCCTCCCAGAATCTGTCGAGAATCACCTCGACCAGTTGCGTGGCGCGTTCGAAATAGCGCTTATCGAAGTCGCACTCATAGAGATCGATCAGAGCGTTGGCGCAGAACGCATAGTCATCGAGGAAGCCCGGCACCTTGGCCGTACCCTCCCGCCAGGCCCGGTACAGGCGACCTTCGGGCGTCAGGAGCCGGTCCAGAATGAAATCGGCGGCGCGCTTCGCGGCGTCCAGGTGGGTTGTGGTTCCGGACGCCTGGTAGGCGGCGCAAAGCCCCTGGATCATTAACGCGTTCCAGCTGGTGAGGATATTCTCGTCGCGCCCCGGACGAATTCGCTGGGCACGCGCCAGCAATAACCTGTCGCGCAGGCCCTTGAGCTGTAATTCCTGCACCGCGTCCAGTGCGACTGTGCGGTGCAGCACCGTGCTGCCATGCTCGAAGTTACCGTTAGCAGTTACGCCGTAAGCCCGGCAGGCCAGCGCAGCATCCGGCTCACCGAGCGCGGCCTGCACCTGAGCGGGTGTCCACACGTAGAACTTGCCTTCTTCGCCCTCGCTGTCAGCGTCTTCACTGGCGTAGAAACCGCCGTCAGGGTGGGTCATGTCACGCAGGACGTAATCGATGGTTTCCTCGAACACGCGCCGCCAGGCAAGCTTGCCGGTCACGCGATAGGCATCGGCATAGAGCTTCACGAGCTGGCCATTGTCGTAGAGCATCTTTTCGAAATGAGGGATGGCCCAGTGATCATCCACACAGTAAACAGCAAAGCCCCCACCCAGATGATCGTAGAGTCCACCGGCCCCCATGACCTCAAGGGTCCGCTCCCCGGAGTGCC
>CAYNGZ010000099.1:0-16601 GCA_964396695.1 uncultured Pseudomonas sp. | reverse complement strand
AAACCCCGGAAGCTGGAGTGGAACGACAAGGGTGGGTACGCCAAGCACTTCGTGGGCTACGGACAGAAAGGCAAGATCCACAAGACAAAGGAATGCTTCGACCCTGACTCTCTCGGTGGCCTGTATGGCGCGATCACCGAGTTCCTCGGTTTCGAGATGCTCGACGGTGAGTACAAGGTCATGGGCATGGCGCCGTATGGCGACGCCAGCAAATATGATTTCTCCCGTCTGGCCTCGTTCGAAAACGGCGAGCTGGTGATCAACACCGATTACGCCAACGTGATCGGCCTGCGTCGCTATAAAGAGAAGGGCAAAGGCTTCTACTTCTCGCCGAAGCTGATCGAGTGGCTGGGTCCGAAGCGTGAAGGCGATATCGCCGACGAGCCGTACATTCACTACGCCGCGAGCATGCAAGCGCTGTTCGAGAAACTGGCGTTGCAGATGATCGACTACTATCTGGGCGATGTGCTCAAGGAAACCGGCAAGCTGGCTTTCGCTGGCGGCTGTGCGTTGAACGTCAAGCTGAATCAGAAAATCATCGCTCGCGACGACATCAAGGAGCTGTTCGTGCAGCCGGCGTCCGGCGATGCCGGCACCGCGGTGGGCGCCGCCGCCTATGTGTCTCACGCCCGAGGCGTACCGGTCGAGAAGATGGAACACGTCTACCTCGGTCCGTCGTACAGCAACGAAGACGTGATCGCCGCCTGCGCCCGTCACGAGAACAAACCGGTGTGGCGCAAGCTGGACAACATGCCGGAGCAGATCGCCAGGATCATGGTCGATGGCAACCCGGTGGCCTGGTTCCAGGGCCGCATGGAGTTCGGTCCGCGTGCACTTGGTGGTCGTTCGATCATTGGTTGCCCGAGCGTCGAAGGCGTGGCCGACCGCATCAACCATCAGATCAAGTTCCGCGAGCGCTGGAGGCCTTTCTGCCCGTCGATGCTCGACACCGTAGCGCCGCAGATGATCAAGATCGATCACCCGGCACCCTTCATGACCTTCACCTTCGAAGTGGCTGAAGAGTGGAAAACCCGCGTGCCGGAAGTCGTCCATGAAGACGGTACCTCCCGTGCCCAGGTGCTCAAGCGCGAATACAATCCGCGCTACTACGACATGATGAAAGCGCTGGAAGTGCTGACCGGTAACGGCGTGTCGCTGAACACCTCGCTGAACCGCCGCGGCGAGCCGATGATCTGCTCGCCGACCGACGCCCTGAACATGTTCTTCGGCTCCGATCTCCAGTACCTGATCATGGAAGACATTCTGGTGGTCAAAGACGGCGCGGACGCTTATGACACGCTCGGCTGAGCGCCATGTGCTGCAGTTCTGTCACGGCTATGACGGGCCGTTCCTGGACTGCGCCCGACAGTACGCCAGCCTGTTCGCAGGGTCCGGCTATCGAGTGACCACGGTGTTTCTCACCGGGGTTGCAGATAGCCAGGTCGCGGCAGGTTGTGCGTCTGATGAAGTGCTGTTCATGGAATACAGCTCCAGAGCCATTCGTGGCCTGAAGCTTTCGGCGATTGCCGAACTGCGCAAAATCGCCGAGTCGCGCAATTTCAGTTTCTGCATCGCCCACCGTTTCAAGCCGATCTACATTGCTTTGCTCGGTACGGCGTTGCCGGTGATCGGCGTGCACCACGCCTTTGGTGATTACCAGCGGCGCACGCGCAAGCTGTTCGCACATCTGTTCCGCAAGCGTCTGAGCCTGCTCGGGGTTTCCGATGCAGTGCGCGACGACCTGCGTCGCTGTCTGCCGAAATGGCCGGCGGCGCGAATTCAAACCCTTTACAACCGCATCGATGTCGACGCGTTGCAGGCTTCTCAGGTGTCCTTCGATGAGGCTCGTGATGCCTTGGGCCTGTCGCCGGATGCGTGGGTGATCGGCAACGTCGGCCGCCTGCACCCGGACAAGGATCAGGCCACCTTGCTGCGCGGCTTTGCCCTGGCCTTGCCGCGTTTGCCGGTCGACAGCCAACTGGCGATTCTTGGCACCGGACGTCTGGAGCAGCGGCTCAAGGACCTGGCCCGCGAACTCGGTATTGGTGACCGCGTGCTGTTTCTCGGTCAGGTGCAGGAGGCGCGTCGTTACTTCAGGGCCTTCGATGTGTTTGCCCTCAGCTCCGACCACGAACCGTTCGGCATGGTGTTGCTCGAAGCGATGACCGCCGGTGTGCCGTTGCTGGCCACCGCGTGCGGTGGTGCGAAGGAAGTGGTCGAAGGCGTCGGTATTTTGTTCCCGATGGGGGATGCCGAGCACTTGGCGCAAGGGCTGCAACACTTGGCCGTCATGAATCAGCACGAGCGTCAGGTATGCGCCGAGATGATGCTTGATCGCTTGCGCGAGCGCTTCTCGGATCGCGCGGTACGCGACACGTTCTGGCGTCTGCCGCAGGTCATTGAACTGACGGCGAGGACTTGATGCTCAACCGATTTCAAGGCTGGCGCGAGCGCGGCTGGTCCGTTGTCGATGCGTCGACGTACAGCGATGCCTGGCAGCGTTTTGGCGGTAGCGTGGCGACTCATCCATTGGTGGTCGAGCGTCTGGCGCAGTTGGCCGATATCCCGGTGCGTTACCTGGCCTGGGAGCAGGGTGGCGAACTGAAAGCCGCGATCCCGACCTGGGGCCGCGACCTGGCATTGTCCAAAGACGTGCTCAAGCGTAATGGCAAGAAAGGCCTGTTTGATCTCGGCAACGCCGAGTTTATTTTGCCGGCTGCAGCCGATGCGCAGGCGCTGCTGCGTCACCGTGGGCGTTACCTGTCAGCGCTGAATGAAGGCCGCTTTGCCGGCCTCAAGCCGCAAGCCGAACAACTGGCCATGGCCCGCACGCCTGAAGAACTGTCGAAGAAATTTCGCTACAACCAGCGCCGTGAACTGCGTTTGCTGGAGGAGGCGGGCGGCGTGGTACGACCGGTCAGCGACTTTTCCAGTCAAGAGCTGGCGGCGATCTACTGCGATCTGTTTCAGCGGCGCTGGGGGTTCCCGGCGACGGGGGCGCCGCGCATGAGCGAGGTGCTCGAGTTGTTGCGCGAGTTGCTGATCGGCTCAGTGATTTTCCTCAACGATGCGCCGATTGCGATTCAGTTGGTTTACCGCGTTGAAGCGCCCGAGTGGATCAGCGTCGAGTACATCAATGGGGGTGTCGATCCCGAGACTCGCGAATTCAGCCCCGGCAGCGTACTGAGTTTTCTCAATACCCAAAGCGCCTGGGAGCACGCGCGCGCGACCAACAAGCCGCTGCGCTTTTCCTTCGGTCGCGCCGATCGCGAATACAAGGACCGTTGGTGCAACCCTGTGCCGGTGTTCACTGTATGAGCCAGACCGTCAGCCGCAAGCAGCAATTGCTCAAGCGTCATCGACGTAACAAGCGCATCGGCCTGTTGATCGCACTGCTGCTGTTGACCGCTGTGGGTGTGTGGGTGGCCTGGTGGCTGCCGCTGGCCCTGGCGGTCCTGGCCTGGATTGCTCATGAAGCGTGGTTCGCCGATCACCTGTTTTACTCGCCCAGGGATGATTACCAGTACCGCTTCCCGCCATTCACCCAGCAGCCCAAGGTCCGACTGGACGGCGGGCGTCTGCTGCTGGACGACGGCGTCATCCTGACCGATGACAGCACACTGGTCCTGGCGCTGCGGGTAAAAAGCACCTGGCTGGGACGCTTTATCGATCCCGTGGTCGAGTTGTCGGGTGGCGATAGTCTGGACCGACAAGGCTTCGAGCGTGGTGTAAACGGTCTGCGCTACCTCAACCTCAGTGGCCAGGCGCAGGTTCTGTCGCAGGGGCATTTGCGGGTGCGCGGACGCTTCTGCCGATTGCTCGGCGAGCCCGTGCTCTGGTCGTTCGAGCAGCCCGATTACCGCCATCAGCGGGTGATGGTGATCGCGCCCCACGCTGACGATGCCGAACTGGCCGCTTTCGGTTTGTACAGTCAGGCCGACGAAGCCTGGATCGTTACGCTGACCGCCGGTGAAATTGAAGCCGAGCACTATCGGCAGATGGGACTGAACGCGGTTGACGCCTCGCGGATCAAGGGCCGCCTGCGTGCCTGGGACAGTATTGCGGTGCCGCGCTGGGCCGGTGTGCCTGAGTCGAAATGTGTGCAATTGGGGTATTTCTGCCTGCAATTGCCGGCCATGCAGGCGGCGCCGGATCAACCGGTGGGCTCGCGTGAAGCGGACCTGAGCGACACGCGACTGTTTCGTCAATTCAATCCGTTCGCTTTACCCGGTGATAGCGACGGCGCGCCGACCTGGAACAACCTGTTGGCCGATCTGCGCGAACTGCTGCTCAAGGCTCGCCCGGAAGTGATCGTCCTGCCGCACCCATCGCTCGATCCGCATCCCGATCACATCTGTGCACAACAAGCGGTACTTGAAGCTTTGAAGGGGCTTGAATGGCAGCCGACGACACTGCTCGGCTACGCCAACCACCTGCATGACAATGATCGCTGGCCCATGGGGGATTCAGGGGCCGGGATTGCGTTACCACCAGTGTTCGATCTGACACAGGTGCTGCAACCGTATTGCCTGACCCTGTCGATTGAGCAACAGCGCGACAAGGCCATGGCGCTGGGGATGATGCATGATTTGCAGCCGCGTGCGCCGTTCAAGCGTCGCCTGCGTCGCTGTTTGCAGCGTTTGTTGGCGGGGCGCTCAGGTTCGCCTTATGGCGAGAACGAATTTTTTCGCAAGGCTGTACGTCGGCATGAGCTGTTCTGGCGTTTGTAAATGACTGCCGCATGAAGTCTTTCTGTCATGGCAGAAGGGTAATGTTTTTGTCGGGCTGCTCGGCGCTGCAAGGAAAACGATGAAGGTTCTATTTCTGGTGCAGAAAGAACAGCGGGCCATTCTGGACCGTTTGTACGAAGGTGTGGCCGCTCATTGCGAATGCGATCTGCGCTGGTTGAGCAGTGATGAACAGCGCAACCTGCGTGGCTATTTTCGGCGTGAAGTGGACGTGTCGCGTTATGACCGCATCATATTTTTCCTGCGATTCAAGCAGGAAATCCGCCAGGTCGGGTTTATCCGCACGATTCCCAATCTGGTGATCCTCGAGCACGACGCCTACCAGAATTACATTCCCTGCAAGTACACCGGCAAGTTCAGTGCACACTACCGCCGTTTGCCGTGGGTCCGGGTGATCAGCTCCGGTTTTGTGGTCGCCGAGCGTTTGCGTGATGAAGGCTTTGACGTGGTGTTCGTGCCCAAGGGGTATGACCAGACGCTGCTGCAGGACCAGGGGCGCGAGCGCGATATCGAGCTGGCCTTCGTCGGCAGTACCCATAGCGTGGCCTACAGCGGTCGCAAGGCGCTGCTCGATGAATTGGCAGGTGTCGAACCCCTGGTGGTGACGCGTACCCATTCCGGTGACGACTATCGCGACACGCTCAACCGCATCCGCTTCTTCGTCAGTGCCGACGTTGGCATGGGCGAGTTCATGATCAAGAACTTCGAAGCCATGTCCTGTGGCTGTGTGCTGTTGGCCTACGATCAGGGTGAGGCGGAGAGTCGCGCCCTGGGCCTGCAGGACATGCACAACGTGGTGTTTTATCAGAACATCGCGCAACTACAGGAAAAGCTCGCCAGGCTGCGAGCGGATCCGGAACTGGCCGCGAGCATCGCCCGCAATGGGCGCGATCTGGCGGTCAGTCATTTCAGCTTCTCCCGTATCGGCCAGCGTATTGTTGAAGAGCTCCAGCCGGCATTGCGTCCGCGGGCTGCGTTGAGCTTGCTGGAAAAAATTCGCCTGAAATGGGGCGTTTGACAAGGACTGACCAGCGACTAACATCGCTGGGACCAAGACTTAGACGGAAATCAAGTGCAATTCTCCACAGAAAGTGACATCACACTGGTAGTGACCAGTTGCGGCCGTCTGGATCTTCTCAAGCGAACGCTTGAGAGTCTTGATCGTTTTAATACCGCGCCCATCCGTGAAGTCTTCATTACCGAAGATGCCGGCGACGATGGCGTGCGTGCCGTCATTCCTGCCCATTGGAAAGAACACTGTACGTTCTTTGTCAATCGCCCGAAGCAGGGGCAGCTCGCCTCGATCGATCTGGCGTACGAGAACGTCAAGACACCTTATATCTTTCACTGTGAGGACGACTGGGAGTTTTACCGCCCCGGCTTCATGGAGGACTCCAGAGCCATTCTTGAGCGGCGTCCGGAGATCCTCCAGGTCTGGTTGCGCAACTATATCTATGACTTGTGCGTGCATAGCCCTTACATTCGCTTGGGCGCGCGCGAGTTGATCGGTGGGGTGCCTTGTTATCCGCTGATCTCCGATAAGCCGGAGTGGCAAGGTTTTTCGCTCAATCCAGGGCTGCGTCGCTTGAAGGAGTATCGGCTCTGTGCCCCTTTTGCCGCCTATGGCGGAGAGAAGGCGTTGTCTCAGCGGTACGCAGAGCTGAACTTGACGGCTGTGACACTGGAAGGGGATGCTGTTTTACATACCGGTTTTGGTGTGCACGTTGAGCTTCCCGCCGAGCGTCGGCGTAAGGCGCGTCGCAGTCGTCGCGAGCAAATAAAACTCGCCCTGGCCCTCTTGCTCGGAGTCTGCATTGGCTGGTTCATCAAATGAGTGCGGCGCAGTTGCTGCTGCCGTGAAATCTGTAGAAGGGCTCTTTGCCCGATGACTATCCTGAACATCATGTGGGCGGGCGGTTCTGCGTTTGCCTCGGTTCATAAGGTTCACCAGCAAATTCTTTCTCAGCTCGAGCCCGCGACACCGGTCAAGACCTGGCTGTTGCAGGGGGCTGCGGCGGGTTGTGTGGTCGATGTAGGGGAAACCCGGGAATGGAATCTGTCTTCCGCGCAGTTGAAGGGCAAGCAACTCTGGTGGCTGATGAAACCCTGGATGCGGGCGCGTTTCAAGGCAGCGTTGCTGGAGAGCGGCGCGAGTGTACTGCTGCTCGATGGCATGGGCGTGGCGCGTACGTTGTTGCCGGTTCTGAAAAAATTACCGCAGATACGTGCAGTGGTGATTTTTCATGGCAGCACACGGTTGCACTCGGCTGATCGAAAGCTGTTTTGCCAGTTCTCCTCTTCACAGTTGAAGGTGGCGGCTGTTTCGCAGACCTTGGCTTCGTCGCTGCAAAACGACTTGCAAGTACCGGTCACAGCGCTGCGCAGTGCATTCGATCCAGTCGCTTTTCGTGCCGCCGTTGTGCCACGCGCGCAAGCCCGCGCCCGGTTGGGAGTACCCGTCGAGGCCTCTTGGGTGCTCGGAGCGGTAGGGCGACTGGTGAGCGACAAGGGGTTTGCCTGTTTACTCGAAGCGTTTGCGGCCGCGTTGGTGCATCAACCTGACTTGCGCCTGGTGATTATCGGCGAAGGACATGCGCGGGCAGCGCTGGAGGCGCAGATTGATCAATGGGGGCTGCGCGACAAGGTATCGTTGCCGGGGCACTTGAATGATGTAGCGACGCTTTACAGTGCGTTCGACTGGGTAGCCATCCCGTCACTTGATGAAGGCCTGGGGTTGATTCTGCAAGAGGCTGTCATGGCGGGTGTTCCGGTACTGAGCAGCGAGCTGGCGGTGTTTCGCGAACAATTGGCAGGCACCGGATGGTACGCCCCCGCAGACGATGTGAGTGCCTGGAGTGACGCCATCGTGCGGGCGTTCAGCGCTTGCCCCGAGGCGATTGCTGCGGATCAATACGAGGCGCTCGCGCCGGACAAGGCCTGGCTGGGATTCAGTCAGGCGGTCCGCACGTTGCTGTCATGCAGGCAGTAACGCCTGCTCAAGCGCTTGCATTGGAAAGGTCCCGTTCAGCTTTTCCCGGGCAATATAACGGGCGAAGTGCCGGAGATTGCGTCTGGCCAGGTGTCTTGGCAGCGGTGCGCGCAAGAAGCGCATATCAGAGACATCGATCAGGCCGAACTGGTTGTCGGGAGTGACAACAATGTTGCCCAGATGCAACGAGCGAAAGTAGATCCCCGATGTATGAAGGCGACGAATCAGCTCCACCAGCTCCGGGAGTGCGTACTGCCAGTTGAAGTCCTTCTCGCTGGACATCTGGCGTAGTGTTTCACCCGGCAGCGGCCGATAAAGCACGGCAGTCATGCCAGGCGTTTGCAGTTGATAGAACGCCAGGGATTGCAAGGTCGGTACACCCAGCCTTTGTAGCTCGACAGCATTGTCGATGAAGCGTTTTGAGTAGGGGCGAAACAGAGCCGATGAAAAAAAGCGCTTGCGGCGAAACAGTTTGAGGATATTCCCATCCTGCAACAGATAGACTTTCGGGCCGAAGCTGTCAGTCTCCAGTATTCTGGCGCCTTCAATCATCTGGCTGAGAGCGGCTTGGGGAAGCCGGGAAGATTGCATCGTAGAAAGCCTTGTAGGAATTGCCGGTACAGTAGGTGGCAATGATGCCGAAAAGTTCTCGCTTTAACCATGCCGGCTTGGGTGGGTAAACCGTTTAGGAGCAAATTGATGCAAGCAACTCGCTGGGCGCAGGTATGGATGGCGATTGGTTTACTGTGGTTTTTGCTGGCCATCGCTTTGGCGCCTACCAACAAAATCTATCAGCAAGGGTTGACGGTGTTTCTCTGGTTGCCGGCAATGATTTTTGCCTGGCCGGCGCGACATCGGCTTGCAGAGCTCTGGCACGCGCAGCGCTGGATCTACCTGGCGACTTTTGCCTTGGCGGGGTGGGGGTTGGTCAGTCTGCTCTGGAGCAACACCGACGACATCGGTCGTGAAGCCAAGCGCTTGCTCTATATCGGCGTTTTTCTGCTGTTTTTCCCGATCTTTGCCGATGGTCGTCCTGAACGGGTGATCCGTATCATGCAGTGGGGTGGCCTGGGGCTGGCGCTGGTTGCGTTGCTGGCTTTCATCAAGTTTTACTGGGTTAACGGCAATCCGTGGTCGGCCCGCCTTGAAGGCCTGGGCGAGCTGTCTCACCCGATTCTTGGTGGTTACGTCATTGGCGTGGCTGCTGTCTGGATGTTGCATTGGGTGCCCACAGCCCGTTGGTTGCAAGTGGTCTGGGCGATTGCACTGGCGTTACTCGGTGTGTTTGTCGTGCTGTGTCAGAGTCGTGGTGCGGCATTGGCCTTGTTGCTCAGTGTGCTGGCCATGCCCATCTGGTGCCGCGATCGACGCAGCCGAGTGGTCGCCTTTGTCGCGCTGGTGCTGGCGGTATTGGTGTTCTGGGGGCTTGAGTCGTTGGTCATGGCACGGGGTTCGTCCTTTCGGCCGCAGATTTTCATGGTCAGTCTGCAGATGATTGCCGAGCAACCGTGGCGTGGCTTTGGTTTGGGGGGGGACTACAAGGTATTCACCGAGGGCCAGTATTTTGATCATGCCCACAACCTGTTTACCCACATCGCTCTCCAACTCGGGTTGCCAGGGTTGCTGCTGTGGTGTGTGATCTGGTTTGCCGTTCTGCGCGAAGCATGGAAAGCCCGTGGAACACTCTATGGCCGAGGTGTGATCGGCATGTGGGTATTCTCGTTCCTGGCCATGCAGTTCGATGCCGCCAGCCTGAACGGAACACCACGCGCCGAATGGTTCATCAGCTGGCTGCCGATCGGTCTGACCAGTGTATTGGTATGGGCGCGGGCCAAATCCGGCGCTTGTGATAAAATTTCGCGTTCTTCCTAACCAGTGAGCTCTACGATGAGTGAAGCACCGCCCAAAGCGGAACAGGATTCCAGCCTGAAAATCTATTTTCGGCTCTTGGGGTACGTAAAGCCCTATGTTGGCATTTTCCTGCTGAGTATCGTGGGCTTCGTGATATTTGCTTCCACCCAGCCGATGCTGGCCGGGATTCTCAAGTATTTCGTTGATGGCTTGAGCAACCCGGACGCCGTGCTCTTTCCCAACACTCCGTTTCTACGGGATTTGAAACTGCTGGTTGCCGTGCCGCTGTTGATCATCCTGATCGCTGCCTGGCAAGGGCTTGGTTCGTTCCTGAGTAACTACTACCTGGCCCGGGTTTCCCTGGGGCTGGTCCATGACCTGCGGGTGGAGTTGTTCAACAAACTGTTGGTGTTGCCTAACCGTTATTTCGATACCCACAACTCCGGGCATCTGATTTCCCGCATCACCTTCAACGTGACCATGGTGACCGGTGCCGCAACCGACGCCATCAAAGTGGTGATTCGCGAAGGCCTGACCGTCGTTTTCCTGTTCGGTTACCTGTTGTGGATGAACTGGAAGCTCACCCTGGTGATGCTGGCGATTCTGCCGCTGATTTCTTTCATGGTCGGCAATACCAGCAAGAAATTCCGCAAGCAGAGCAAGAGGATCCAGGTGGCGATGGGCGACGTGACTCACGTCGCGTCAGAAACCATTCAGGGCTATCGCGTGGTTCGCAGCTTCGGCGGTGAAAGCTACGAGCAACAGCGCTTTGCCAAAGCGAGTCAGAGCAACACCGACAAGCAACTGCGCATGACCAGAACCAGTGCGATTTACACCCCGGCGCTGCAATTGGTGATCTACAGCGCCATGGCCGCATTGATGTTCCTGGTGTTGTTTCTGCGTGGTGATGCGACGGCCGGTGATCTGGTGGCTTACATCACGGCTGCGGGCTTGCTGCCCAAGCCGATCCGTCAGTTGTCGGAAGTCAGCTCGACCATTCAGAAAGGCGTGGCCGGTGCCGAGAGTATTTTCGAGCAACTGGATGTCGAGCCGGAAATCGATAACGGCACCGTGGAGCGCGAGCGTATCAGCGGTCGTCTGGATGTACACAATCTGAGCTTCACTTATCCGGGGACTGATCGTGAAGTGCTGAAAAACATCAGCTTCAGTGCGGCGCCAGGGCAGATGATCGCACTGGTGGGGCGCTCCGGCAGCGGCAAGTCGACACTGGCGAGCCTGATCCCGCGCTTCTATCACCATGAAGCGGGGCAAATACTGCTCGATGAAGTGGAGATCGAAGACTATCGCCTGCGTAACCTGCGCAGGCATGTCTCTCAGGTCACGCAACATGTCACCCTGTTCAACGATACCGTGGCCAACAACATCGCTTACGGCGATCTGGCCGGTGCGCCCCGCGCAGATATCGAGAAAGCGGTGCAAGACGCTTATGCAATGGACTTCATCTCCCAGTTGCCGCAAGGCCTGGATACCGAAGTCGGCGAGAACGGAGTATTGCTGTCCGGTGGCCAGCGTCAGCGTCTGGCCATTGCCCGGGCCTTGTTGAAAAATGCACCGTTGCTGATTCTCGACGAGGCGACTTCGGCACTGGATACCGAGTCTGAACGGCATATTCAGGCGGCGCTGGATAAGGTCATGAAGGGCCGTACCACGTTGGTGATCGCCCACCGTTTGTCGACCATCGAAAAGGCCGACCTGATCCTGGTGATGGATCAGGGTGAAATTGTCGAGCGCGGCACCCACGCCCAGTTGCTGGCACAGG
This sequence comes from uncultured Pseudomonas sp., assembly GCA_964396695.1. Lineage (GTDB taxonomy): Bacteria > Pseudomonadota > Gammaproteobacteria > Pseudomonadales > Pseudomonadaceae > Aquipseudomonas. The sequence goes on along the minus strand of CAYNGZ010000099.1, from coordinate 5,233 downwards.
GCGGGTACTACTCGCGTCTGCATGCCATGGGGCTGGACGAGCCCTCTGTGGTGGGCATCGCCTGAAATTGACCCCCAGGTTGGGTACCGCTCAACCTGTCAGCTTCCCGGGCGTGCAACGCGCCCCCAGTGTACTTTTTGGCTGGGACGCCTGTCGGTTGTCGATCGACAGGCCGTGAACAAGTCGATGTCAGGCAACACACTCTTTCCTGCGCATTTCCGGCAGCGTTCATGCCTGTTCATCACATGCACCGCAGATTTGGCCTTGTTTCGTGCGGACGAGTTTCTTGAGGTGTATGTCAGCACACCGTTCGATATCTGTGCCCGGCATGATCCCAAGGGGTTGTATCAAGCCGCACTGCTAGGGTGAATCAAAGACTTCACCGGTCTCGACAGCCCTTACGCAGTCCTGCGGCAGGTTCACTGCGAGATCAATACCGACGAGGTCGAACTGGCCGATGCAGTGCAGCATGTGTTGGCTGTTTTGCTTAAAAAATGACCACTATAACGGTGTGATACACGCCTGTTGAAGCTGTCGGACTAGGCAACGCCCACCCTGTGCTAATATCGCGCCCCTGTTCATTTTGTATGTGGGTTGCTCCATGAAGTTGTCCATGCCGCGATTCGATCAAGCCCCTGTCTTGGTGGTCGGCGATGTCATGCTCGACCGTTACTGGCATGGTGGTACCTCACGGATTTCTCCTGAGGCACCGGTACCGGTGGTCAAGGTCGAGCAAATCGAAGACCGCCCCGGCGGTGCTGCGAACGTTGCCTTGAACATTGCTGCGCTCGGTGCGCCGGCGTCCCTGGTCGGTGTGACCGGTGATGACGAGGCCGCCGACAGCCTGACCAATAGTCTCAAGGGCGCCGGTGTGCGTGCGTTGTTTCAGCGCATCGCGCATCAACCGACCATCGTCAAACTGCGGGTCATGAGTCGTCACCAGCAATTGCTGCGTATCGATTTCGAAGAGCCTTTTGCCACAGACGCGCTGGCGCTCGGCGCTGAAGTCGACGGTCTGCTCGAAGGCATCAAGGTGCTGGTGTTGTCCGACTACGGCAAAGGTGCGTTGAAGAACCATCAGGTGCTGATCCAGGCCGCGCGTGCCCGTGGCATTCCGGTGCTGGCGGACCCCAAAGGCAAGGATTTCTCGATTTATCGTGGTGCCAGCCTGATCACCCCGAACCTCAGCGAGTTTGAAACCATTGTTGGCAAATGCGTCGATGAGCACGACCTGGTGAACAAGGGCGCGCAGTTGATGCGCGACCTTGAGCTCGGCGCCTTGCTGGTGACCCGTGGCGAGCACGGCATGACCTTGCTGCGTCCTGATCACCCGGCGCTGCACTTGCCTGCACGGGCCCGCGAAGTGTTCGACGTGACCGGTGCCGGTGACACGGTGATTTCTACCTTGGCGGCGGCGATCGCTGCTGGCGAAGAACTGCCGCACGCGGTGGCCCTGGCCAACCTGGCAGCTGGCATTGTGGTCGGCAAGCTGGGTACGGCGGCGATCAGTGCACCGGAGCTGCGTCGGGCGATTCAGCGTGAAGAAGGTTCCGAGCGTGGTGTTCTGGGGCTCGAGCAATTGCTGCTGGCAGTCGATGACGCCCGTGCACACAAAGAGAAGATCGTCTTTACCAATGGCTGCTTCGACATTCTCCATGCGGGTCATGTGACCTACCTCGAGCAGGCACGGGCGCAGGGCGATCGTTTGATCGTTGCGGTCAACGACGATGCATCGGTGAGCCGCTTGAAAGGTCCTGGGCGGCCGATCAACAGCGTTGACCGACGCATGGCGGTGCTGGCGGGTCTGGGCGCGGTGGACTGGGTGATCAGCTTCCCTGAAGGCACGCCGGAAAACCTGCTGACGCAGGTCAAGCCGGATGTGTTGGTCAAGGGCGGCGATTACGGGATCGACCAGGTGGTCGGCGCCGACATCGTGAGCGCTTATGGCGGAACCGTGAAAGTGTTGGGGCTGGTGGAAAACAGCTCGACGACTGCCATTGTCGAGAAGATTCGCAAGACCGAATAATTCGGTAACGGCAAAGATCAAAAGATCGCAGCCTGCGGCAGCTCCTACAGAGATGGATAGGAGCTGCCGCAGGCTGCGATCTTTTGCGTTTAGCGGCCAGTCCTGGCCTTGGCCGGGACGATCTTGCGCAGTATCTGTTTGGCCTTGCCGGTCAATCGGCTGAAACCCGATGCCTTGCCCGGTTGGCTCAGACCCTGCTGCCTGAGCCAGTCCTTCCAGCGAATCCGTTCGTCGCGCACCAGCCAGCCTTCCTGCCGGGCAAAACTTTCCGCCAGATACAGTCCGCGTGTGCTTGCCGGGTAGAGCTGATCTTTTTTCAGAGTGTAGAGTTCGGGCAGCGGCTGACCATCCTCAAGAGGCATCAGGTACAGGTCGGGGCGCTTGCGATCCAGTCGCGCGACGAGTTGATCGCCTTCAAGACGTTCATCGACGTGAAACAGGCTCAGGGATTTGGCTTCCTTGGGCACGTCCAGCCGCAAATCGTAGATCAACTGCAGCGAAGCCGTGGGCAGGTGCACGTAGGCCCGTGGGCGCTCGATCAGCTGCATGTTGGCGCAACGCACCGGGCGGGCGGCGCCCGACAGCGGTGTCAGACGAAACGGCAGTGCCTCGCGGTAATGCAACGCGGTGGCGTAGGGCGCTGGCAGCCAGGTGTCATTGAAGCGTCCGCCGAGCCAGCCTTCGGGGGTTTCCAGCAGGCATTCTTCGGCGATTTCCTGTATGGCCGTGTGTAACGGCAGGTTCAGTTCGTGAGCCGGCACATAACCCGAGATCAGTTTGAGCACCACGTCGCCACGATCCTGGCGGCGTTGGCGGACGAGCACCCAGTAATCGCGATTCTGCCAGTGCAGGGTCAGGCGGACCGAGACGCCGAGGTTGGCCAGCTCCAGCGAGAAGTGCTCCGGATTGGCCACCGTGACCGGCCGCCGGCGTTGCAGGGTCTGGGAGAAATTCAGTGGCCTGCCGACACTCTGATAACTCAGGCCTTCGGGAGTCGCTTCGACGTATAGCGGCAGGGTCTTGAAGTTGCTGGGGTTCTTTCTTATGAGCGTTCGCGGCATGTCGGCTCCTTCTTGCGTCGGGGTCGGCCGCCGTGGCGGCTGTTCAGTGACCTAGGACTTGGGCAACAGTCGCCACATTGTGGGCGAGGTGCAGCGGATTAATGGTCCCGACAATAGCACTGGCGACACCGGGTTGCGCAAACAACAATTCGAAGCTGTGGCTTACCGGGTCTACGCCTGGGCTGAGGCAGACGTGACCGTTGGCCAGGGCTGTTTTCACCAGGATCGCTTTGCCATGGGCAGCAGCGTAGTCGATGACCGGCCGCTCGGCCTGCTCATTGAGATTGTAGGTGACCATGGCGCAATCGCCTTGTTCCAGAGCCTTCAAACCACCATCAACGGTTTTTCCGGAAAACCCGAACCCGCGAATCTTGCCTTCGCGCTTGAGCTCGGCGAGGGTCTGGTAGACCTCGCACTCGTTGAGGATCGCCAGATCGTTGCCGTCCGAGTGCACCAGCACCAGGTCGATAAAGTCGGTTTCCAGGCGTTTCAGGCTGCGTTCGACAGAGAAGCGTGTGTGGGCCGCACTGAAGTCGTGGCGGGACTGGCCATCGACGAACTCTTCACCGACCTTGCTGACAATTACCCAGTCCTGACGCTGACCGCGCAGCAATGGGCCGAGGCGTTCTTCGCTGCGGCCATAGGCCGGCGCGGTGTCGATCAGGTTGATGCCCAGGTCGCGAGTCAGCTTGAGCAACCTGCGCGCTTCATCATCGTCCGGGATCTGGAAGCCGTTGGGGTATTTCACCCCTTGATCGCGGCCGAGTTTCACCGTGCCCAGGCCCAGTGGCGAAACCAGCAGGCCGGTGCTGCCCAGTGGGCGATGCAGGTCGTGCAGGGTGGCTTGGCTCATGGCAGCAGTTGCTCCCAGACAGGCACGCCCATGGGCGGTTTTGGCAGGGGCGGCAACGGCGCCGGGTGGCTTGGCTGAATACCGTCGCGTTGCAACGACGCAAGCACCCGGTCAGCGAAATCCGGTGCCAGCGCCAATTTGGTCGGCCAGCCCACCAGCAGCCGATCCTGCTCGGCGAGGAAGGCGTTGTCGGGGCGGGTCAGGCCCGATTGCAGTGGTTCGGCGCGATCGACCCGCAAGGTCGCCCATTGCGCCTGGCTGAGGTCGACCCACGGCAACAGGTTGCCGAGTTCTTTCTGCGCGGCGGCGATTTGCGCGTCGGGTTCGCGGGCTACGCCTTCGGCTTCGGCGATATCACCGCCCAGGTACCAGACCCATTGGCCATCGGCGGCCGGGTGGGTGGTGACGGTGATGCGCGGCTTTGGCCCGCCGCCCAGGCAGTGGGCATACAGCGGTTTGAGGCTCGGGCCCTTGACGATGATCATGTGCAGCGGCCGACGTTGCATGGCCGGCTGGCTCACGCCAAGGGCGGTGAGCAAGTCGGCATTGCCAGCGCCAGCGCTGAGAACAATGCGTTGTGCACGGATCTCACGCTCGTCGACCCGCAGGCCGACCAGTTCGCCGTTTTCCAGCAGGGGTTCGATTTTTTGCCCGGCCAGCAGACCGTCACCGGCCAGCTCGGCCAGACGTCCGATCAGGCTTGGCACATCGACCACCAGTTCCGCCAGGCGATAGACCTTGCCCTTGAAGCGCTTGTCTTGCAGGGCTGGTGGCAATTGTTCGCCCTTGACCTGATCGACCCGTCCGCGCACCGCTTTGCTGGCGAAGAAGCTGGTGAGGTTGCCGGCGAGGGTGCCGGGGGACCACAAATAGTGGGCTTCGGACAGCAGGCGCACGCCGGACAGGTCCAGCTCGCCGTCGCCGGCCAGGGCTTCACGCCAGCGGCGCGGCATGTCGGCGATGGCTTCCGAGGCGCCGGTCAGCGCGCCGTGCAGCGCGTATTTGGCGCCACCGTGGATGATCCCCTGGGACTTCACACTCTGCCCGCCACCGAGGCTGGCACTTTCCACCAGCACGGTCGAAAAACCCTGGCGACGCAGGCGTGCGTTCAGCCAGAGGCCGGCGACACCAGCGCCGACAATCAGCACGTCGGTGGAAATTACAGATGGCATGCAGCGACCTCAGTGTTCAAGACTAGAGGCGCAGTATACAGATTCATCGGGTGCAGCCATGGTGCGGAAAAAGATCGCAGCCTGCGGCAGCTCTTATGGAACAAAAAATAACTTATTGATT
>CAYNGZ010000098.1:0-16776 GCA_964396695.1 uncultured Pseudomonas sp. | reverse complement strand
TGCCACCGTGGCGCATTGACGCCTCGGCGTGGGCGAGTCCATCCAATTACATTGGACCGCATTCCTGTGTGTAGGTCAGCGTTTGCCTTGTTTGTCAGGCAATGGCGCAAACAACGCTTCGATATCGTCGCTCTGCAGCTTCCAGTCCCCGGCCGTGCGCCCATCCAGTACGCCGGCCGCGAGGTCGGATTTTTCCTTTTGCAGGTGCTGGATTTTCTCTTCGACGGTGCCGCGAGCAATCATCTTGTAGACGAACACCGGCTTCTCCTGGCCGATCCGGTAGGCGCGGTCGGTGGCCTGGTTTTCCGTCGCCGGGTTCCACCACGGGTCGTAGTGAATCACCGTGTCGGCTTCCGTCAGGTTCAGGCCAACACCACCGGCTTTCAGGCTGATCAGAAAGATCTGACGTTTTCCGCTCTGGAAATCCTTCACGGGAGTGCGTCGATCACGGGTTTGTCCAGTCAACAATGCATAAGCGATGTCGCGTTTATTCAGCTCATCTTCGATCAGGGACAGCATTGAGGTGAACTGTGAAAACAGCAGGATTTTGCGGCCTTCCTCGAATAACTCCTCAAGCATTTCCATCAGGCTGTCGAGCTTGCCCGAGGTTCCGCCGCGTGCGGGCAGGGCGGCCTCATTGACCAGGCGCAGATCGCAACACACCTGACGCAGCTTGAGCAGTGCCTCAAGAATGATGATCTGGCTGCGAGCCACGCCTTTGCGGGTAATCTCGTCACGGACTTTCTTGTCCATGGCCAGGCGCATGGTTTCGTAAACGTCGCGCTGCGCCTCGTTAAGCTCGACCCAATGGATGATCTCGGTCTTCGGCGGCAGTTCGGTGGCGACCTGCTCCTTGGTTCGGCGCAACAGGAACGGTTTGATCCGACCGTTCAAGTGTTGCAGTCGTACGTCGCTGGCGCGTTTTTCGATCGGCACGCGGTAATCGCGATTGAAGCTTTTCACGTCGCCCAGCCAGCCGGGCAACAGGAAGTGAAACAGCGACCACAGCTCACCCAGGTGGTTTTCCAGCGGTGTGCCGCTCAGGCACAAGCGCTGACGGGCATTGAGCTCACGCGCAGCGTGAGCAGCCTTGCTGTTGGGGTTCTTGATGTATTGCGCTTCGTCGAGCACCAGCACGTGCAATGGCTGCGCCGCGAGGCGTTCGACATCCTTGGGCAGCAGCGCATAGGTGGTGAGGATCAGGTCGTATTCGGCAAGGTGCTCGAAGTTCTTTTTGCGTCCGGCACCATATAACGCCAGTACTTTGAGCTGCGGGGCAAAGTGCGCTGCTTCGTCGAGCCAGTTGGGAATCAGGCTGGTGGGCATCACTACCATGCACGGGCGGTCGAGGCGTCCGGCGTTTTTCTCGGTCAGCACATGCGCCAGGGTCTGTAGTGTTTTACCCAGGCCCATGTCGTCCGCAAGGATGCCGCCGACTTCCAGTTGCCGCAGTGATTGCATCCAGCTCAAGCCTTCAAGCTGATAAGGCCGCAGCGTGGCCTTCAACCCTTCGGGCGCCTCACAGGTGTAGTCCTTGATGTCGCGCAGACGCTGGGCGAACGTGCGGATGTGCTCGCCACCCTCCCAGAGCAGAGGCATATCTTCCAGCGGGTTGAGGCGGGTGGCGTCAGCGCTGCTCAGGCGCAGTCTGGTTTCGCCGGGCTCTTGCAGGTAAAACTCGCCCAGGGTCGCCAGCACCGGCTTCAAGCGTCCCAGCGGCAGCGCGACTTGCAGCGGGCCGTGTCCGGAGCTCGGACGGTGCGGGATGTTCACCAGAATCAATTCGTCGTCACGACGTTTGGTCAGGCGTTCCGGGTTGAGAATCTCGGTGTGCGAACGCATCAGGTTCAGCAGGATCGGCAGCAGGCTGAGGCGCTCGCCGTTGACGATAATCCCCAGTTCCAGATCAAACCAATCGCGCTCCGGAGCCTCTTCGACCGTGGCGTACCAGTCGTCGACCGCACTCAGGTCAAAGCCGAAGCCTTCGTCAATTTGCAGCTCCCAGCCCTGGGTGCGCAACTTGGGCAGCTCGTTGAGGGTGAACGTCAGCCAGGCGCTGTCGTTGACCATCTCATACAGTTCGCCGGCACTTTCCGGCAAGGCTTTGCTTTGCCGCGTCGCAACTTTGAAGCCGAGGATTCGCAGCTGTTCGCGGTAGGCTTTTTCGATGTCCGGTTGGCGTTTGATCCGTAAAGTTTGCTGTTCCTGTCGGATCAGGAGGTCAGTATTTTTTTGCCCGCTGACGTATTCATCCAGGTAGCTGAAGGACAGGGCGGCACGGTGCTGGATATAGCGCTGCATTCTGCCGTTGCGCGGTTCGAAGGCGCTGAACTCGATGCTCGCCAGCCACAGGCGCGGCACTGGTTGTACATTGTCCACCAGGTGTTGCGGCAAAGGGGCGGGCGTGCGGTTTTCGAGGACGGCCTGAAGCTTTTCCAGCAGCTCGGCGTCTTTGACGGCAGCCGGGTACTCAAGGGTTTCCTGGACTTTCAGCAAGACCGCAGCGCAATGCTTGCAGTTAACGCGCACCGGGCAGTTGCATGTCGCATCGACCAATAACAATGTGCCTTTGGCTGACTCGCGCAGCGTAATGGTCTGGCGGTAAACATTGCCGCCAGAGCCTTCGCAACTGGCGGTGATGGTGCTGTCGCCAGCCTCGACGATTCTGGCGCGGTTCTCCAGTGCGTAGCGGCGGCCTCGCTCCAGGCTCTGTTCCTTGAATCGACTGACCCAGGAAGGGGCCAGGGGCTTGCTCAGGCTCGGGGGCATGGGGACTTCAATCAGTCCGGGATAACGTCAGGGACTGGCGGACGCGCAAGTGCAGTCAGCGAAGAGATCTTGATCAGCAGGGCCAGGTGGCCGTTGTCGAGGTAGTTGAGCTGGCCGTTTTTAGTGTGGCTTTGCTGCATCAGGCGTTCACTGGCGGTGACCAGGCCATTGGTGCCGAACCGGTTGACCCAGAAGTTCGCGTCGACGTCGGTGAAGCGACCGAGTTTCAGGCTCAGCGTGCCCTCGATCGGGAATTGGCCGAACTGTTCCTTGCCGTCGCTGATCGAGACTTTGCTCTCGGCGTCACCGAGATTCTGTTGCCAGGCTTTGTGCAGCAGCACCGTGTAATCGCTACTTGCACGCAACTTCTGCGCTTCGGCGTTGAGGCTCGGTGTTCGCAGACTGTCGGGGTTTACCGGTTGCGCGCCGGCGGCCCAATCTTCGGGAGCGGGGCGGCTGGCAATGGCGGGTACGGCGTTCTGGCGGAACAGGATCATTTCAACCTGATACAAGCTGTCGGCAAACGCCGTCGGGGCGACGAGGGTCAACAACAGGGTCAATGAGCGAAACAGGCGCATGCGGCGTCCTTCAAGCAGTTTTTGGAGTGAGGCGCTCAAACAGTGCCTCCACTGTATTAAAGCGCTCTTCCGGGCGCTCCATGGGGGCCATGAATTTGAACATCGTGGCGCCTTCGAATTTGTAGCGGTTGGGTTGGCCCTGGATCAGCTTGATCAGCACCAGTGGATCGACCGGCGTTTGCGCGCCGAACTCGATACGCCCCCCTTGCGGGCCGCCGTCGACCTTTTTGATACCCAGCTGCTCGGCCTGCAGTTTCAGCAGGGTCAGGCGGACCAGGTTCTTGGTCGGCTCGGGCAGCAGGCCGAAGCGGTCGATCATCTCCACCTGCAGGTCTTTGAGGCCGTCCTCGTCGGTCGCCGAAGCGATACGTTTGTAGAGGATCAGTCGGGCGTGAACGTCCGGCAGGTAGTCTTCCGGAATCAGTGCCGGCAAACGCAGGTTGATTTCCGGGCCGCCACCCAGTGGTTGATCGAGGTTTGGCTGCTCGCTCTTGCGGATGGATTTCACCGCGCGCTCGAGCATTTCCATGTACAGGGTGAAACCGACGGCCTGGATCTGACCGCTCTGGCCGTCGCCCAGCAGTTCGCCAGCGCCACGGATTTCCAGATCGTTGGTGGCGAGCACGAAGCCCGCACCGAGGTCCTGGGTGTTGGCGATGGCTTCCAGGCGTTTTTCCGCGTCTGGCGAGATCTGCTGGCGCGGTGGTGTCAGCAGGTAGGCGTAAGCCTGGTGGTGGCTGCGACCGACACGGCCACGCAATTGGTGCAGCTGCGCCAGGCCGAACTTGTCGGCACGCTCGATGATGATGGTGTTGGCGCTCGGCACGTCGATGCCGGTCTCGATGATGGTCGAGGCGATCAGCACGTTGAAGCGCTTGTGATAGAAGTCGCTCATCACCTGTTCGAGTTCGCGCTCGCGCATCTGCCCGTGGCCGATGCCGATCCGTGCTTCCGGCACCAGTTCGGCGAGATCGGCGGCGCATTTTTCGATGGTTTTCACATCATTGTGCAGGTAGTAGACCTGGCCACCGCGCAGCAACTCACGGAGCAGGGCCTCTTTGACCGTGCTCTTGTTCTGTTCCATGACGAAGGTGCGTACCGACAAGCGTCGCGCCGGCGGTGTGGCGATGATCGACAGATCGCGCATGCCCGACACCGCCATGTTCAACGTGCGCGGAATCGGCGTGGCGGTCAGGGTCAGGATGTCGACTTCGCTGCGCAGGGCCTTGAGCTGTTCTTTCTGGCGAACACCAAAACGGTGTTCTTCGTCGATGATCACCAGCCCGAGGTTCTTGATCTTCACGTCGTCTTGCAGCAGCTTGTGCGTGCCGATGACGATGTCGATCTTGCCCTCGGCGAGATCGGCGACAGCGGCATTCACTTCCTTGGCCGACTTGAAGCGGCTCATCACTTCCACGGTGACTGGCCAGTCGGCGAAACGGTCGCGAAAACTGTTGTAGTGCTGTTGGGCGAGCAGGGTGGTCGGCACCAGAATCGCCACCTGGCGACCGCCGTGCACGGCAATGAACGCGGCGCGCATTGCCACTTCGGTTTTGCCGAAGCCGACGTCACCACAGACCAGTCGATCCATCGGTTTCGGCGCGAGCATGTCTTCGCGCACCGCTTCGATGGTGGTTTGCTGGTCGGGGGTTTCTTCGAACGGGAACCCGGCGCTGAAGGTCGCGTAATCGGCTTTCGGGTCGGCGAAGGCATAACCTTCGCGGGCCGCACGACGAGCATAGATATCGAGCAGTTCGGCGGCGACGTCGCGTACCTGTTCGGCGGCTTTGCGTTTGGCTTTCTGCCAGGTCTCGGAGCCGAGGCGGTGCAGCGGCGCCAGTGCATCGTCGCTGCCGGTGTAGCGGGCGATCAAATGCAGGTTGGCCACGGGCACATAAAGCTTGGCGCCCTCGGCGTATTCGAGGGTCAGAAATTCAGCAGCCTGGTTTTCGATTTCCAGGGTCGCGAGGCCCAGGTAACGGCCAACGCCATGATCGATATGCACCACCGGTGCGCCTTCGCGCAGCTCGGTGAGGTTTTTGATTACGGCGTCGTTGTTGGCGTCGGCGCGTTTCTCGCGGCGACGGCGCTGCATGACGCGCTGACCGAACAGCGGGCTTTCGGCGACCAGCGCCAGGGCCGGGTCATCCAGCACCAGGCCTTCGTCCAGCGGCGCGATGGTGATCGCCAGGCGTTCTTTGCTGGCGACGAAATCCGGCCAGCTGTCGACGGTTTTCGGTCGCAGCTTCAGGCGTTCGAGCAGCTCCAGCAGGACTTCGCGGCGACCGGCGGATTCTGCGGTAAACAGCACGCGACCGGAAAACTTATCAAGGAAGCTGGCCAGCGCTTCCAGCGGCTGGTTGGCCTTGGCTTCGATGGCCAGGTTCGGCAAAGGCCTGGCCGGAAAGCGCTCACGGCCAACACCGGTTTCGACGTCTTGCTGGCTGGCAACCACACGTGGCCAGCTCTTGAGGCGTGCGAAGCAGTCTTCCACCGGCAGGAACAGCTCGGCCGGCGGCAACAGGGGGCGCGACGGATCGATGCGGCGCTCTTCGTAGCGGTTGCGCACATCGTTCCAGAAGTTTTCCGCCGCCTGTTCGATGCCTGGCAGGGAAAACACCTGGGTGTCCTGCGGCAGGTAGTCGAACAGCGTGGAGGTGGCGTCGAAGAACAGCGGCAAGTAGTACTCGATACCGGCCGGTGTAATCCCGCTGCTCAGGTCCTGGAAAATCGGGCAGCGCCGGAAGTCGACATCGAAGCGCTCACGAAAGCGTGCCTTGAAGCGGGTCACGGCTTCTTTTTGCAGCGGGAATTCCTTGGCGGGTAACAGCCGAACCGATTCAACCTTGTCGATGGAGCGCTGGCTTTCCGGGTCGAAGGTGCGCAGGGTCTCGATTTCGTCGTCGAACAGGTCGATGCGGTAGGGTAGTTTGCTGCCCATCGGGAACAGGTCGATCAGCGCGCCGCGTACCGCAAATTCGCCGTGTTCATACACTGTGTCGACGCAGCGGTAACCGCTGGCTTCCAGCCGCGTACGCATGTGCTCGACGTCGAGTTTCTGGCCGATGTCCAGCACCAGGCTGCTGCCGAGCAGGAATTGGGTCGGCGCCAGGCGATGTAGGGCGGTGGTGATCGGCACTACCAACACGCCATGACTCAGCTCAGGCAGGCGATACAGGCTGGCGATGCGCTGGGATATAATGTCCTGGTGCGGCGAAAACAGGTCGTAGGGCAGGGTTTCCCAGTCCGGGAAATGCAGCACCGGCAAATCGGGGGCGAAGAAACTCAGCTCCTGTTCCAGCTGTTCGGCACTTTGGCTGTCGGCGGTCAGTAGCAAGGTAAAGCGCTCGGCAGCGCTGGCGGCCTCGGCAATGGCCAGGCTCAGGGCGGCACCGGGCAGGTTGCCCCAGTGCTGTTTACCTGCCGCGGCAGGGAGAAGCGGTAGACGCAGAACGGGCACGGAAGATTGAGCTCCAGCGTTGCGACAAAGTCGGTAATTGTAGCGGGCGAAGGTGCCGGCTGTCAGTTGCAGACTGCCGCCGACGAAAGGAAAAGCATGTCACGACAGGCGCACATTGCTCCGCGGCCGACTCGGCGGCATAATGTAGCCCCTTTTTTCAGCCCCTACATGTGGAAGGTTCCCGTGACTCAGAAGCCCGACCAGTGTCTTGGTGAATGGATCGACCGTGAAGCACTCGCAGAAGCGATGATTCCGCTTATCGGTCAGCTCTACCGCAATAACAACGTGGTGAGTTCGATCTATGGCCGCAGCCTGATCAACCAGTCTGTCATCGCGATTCTCAAAGCTCACCGCTTTGCTCGCCATCGTCAGTCCGATGACGCCGAACTGTCCGTTCACGAAACATTCCCGCTGCTCAAGGCGATGAGCGAGCTCAAGCTCGGTGCCGCTTCGGTAGACCTGGGCAAGCTGGCGGTCAAGTTCAAGACCGAAGGCAATGGCCGTACTGCCGAGCAGTTCGTCCGCGAAGAGCTGGCTGATGTCGTGGGTCAGCAAAACGCCGCCGCACGCAAAGGCACCGACGTCGTGCTGTACGGCTTCGGTCGTATCGGCCGCCTGCTGGCGCGTATCCTGATCGAAAAAACCGGTGGTGGCGACGGCCTGCGTCTGCGCGCCATCGTTGTGCGCAAAGGCGCTGAAAACGACCTGACCAAACGTGCCAGCCTGCTGCGTCGCGATTCGGTACACGGTTCGTTCAATGGCACCATCACCATCGATGAAGCCAACAGCACCATCACCGCCAACGGCAACCTGATCCAGGTTATCTACGCGAAGAACCCGACTGAAGTGGACTACACCCAGTACGGCATCAAGAACGCTCTGCTGGTGGACAACACCGGCGTATGGCGTGACGCCGACGGCCTGGGCCAGCACCTGGCCTGCCCGGGGATCGACCGCGTTGTTCTGACCGCGCCTGGCAAAGGCAAGCTGAAGAACATCGTTCACGGCATCAACCACGCTGAAATCAACGCTGACGACAAGATCGTTTCCGCCGCCTCTTGCACCACCAACGCCATCGTGCCGGTGCTCAAGGCTGTGAACGACAAGTTCGGCATCGTCAACGGTCACGTTGAAACGGTTCACTCGTATACCAACGACCAGAATCTGATCGACAACTTCCACAAGGGCGATCGCCGTGGCCGCAGCGCCGCGTTGAACATGGTGATCACCGAGACCGGTGCTGCTACCGCTGCTGCCAAGGCCCTGCCCGAGCTGGCCGGCAAGCTGACCGGTAACGCGATCCGCGTTCCGACGCCGAACGTGTCGATGGCAATCCTCAACCTGAACCTTGAGAAAGCCGCCACCCGTGAAGAGATGAACGAGTACCTGCGCTACATGGCGCTGCACTCCGATCTGCATAAGCAAATCGACTTCGTCAACTCGCAGGAAGTGGTTTCCACCGACTTCGTTGGCTCGCGCCATGCAGGCGTGGTGGACGCTGAAGCGACCATCTGCCAGGACAACCGCGTTGTTCTGTACGTTTGGTACGACAACGAGTTCGGTTACAGCTGCCAGGTGGTTCGCGTGATGGAAGACTTGGCCGGTGTAAACCCGCCAGCGTTCCCGCGCTAAACCTTAGCCGCACATGAAAACGCCCTGACGTGTGTCGGGGCGTTTTTGTTTGTGCGGTTTGTCTGGTTCTCTGGAGAATCGGCGAAATATCCTGTGATAGAACGTTTATTGAACCGTCGCATCGAGATGATAGGTTGGCCCCCCCCAACAAGAACACCTGAGGACAACTTGAATGCGCCTTATCGGAAAGCGTTGCGCAACGTTATTGTTGCTGGCCTGTAGCGTTTCTTTCGGCAACCTCGCCATGGCGAATGCCGAGCCGTCGGCTATCGATAGCATCGTGCAAGAGGCTGCTCAAAAGGTCATGCAGCAGTACAACATTCCCGGCCTGGCCATTGCGGTGACCGATAATGGCACGCAGCGGTTCTACAACTACGGCGTGGCCTCAAAGGAAACTCAACAGAAGGTCACGAGCGATACGCTGTTTGAAATCGGCTCGATCAGCAAGACCTTCACAGCAACCCTGGCGACCTACGCTGAGGTCAATGGTCAGCTTTCACTCACTGACCACCCCGGCAAGTATCTGCCCGAGCTCGCGGGTAGCCCGTTCGATAAAGTGACACTGATCAACCTGGCGACCCATACCGCAGGCGGCTTCCCCTTGCAGGTGCCTGATCAGGTACAGAACAATCAACAGCTGATGGACTACTTCAAGGCGTGGCAGCCGACGTATGCGCCGGGTGCTCAAAGAACCTATGCCAATCCCAGCATCGGGGCGCTGGGCATGATTGCGGCGGGCAGCATGAAGATGCCGTTCGCGGCGGCGCTGGAGCAACGACTCTTCCCTGAACTCGGTATGCCAAACAGCTTCATCAACGTTCCGGCGAGCAAGATGTCGCTCTATGCCCAGGGTTACAACAAGCAGGATGCCCCGGTCAGGTTGAATTCCGGTGTGTTGGGTGACGAGGCTTACTCGGTAAGAACCAGCTCCACGGACCTGATTCGCTTTGTCGAAGCCAATCTGGGAGTTGTAAAGGTCGAAGCAAAACTCGGTCGTGCGCTGATGGAGACGCGCAAGGGATATTTCCAGGCAGGTCCGATGACTCAAGACCTGATCTGGGAGCAGTACGACTATCCGGCGCAGCTGAGTGCGCTGATTGAAGGCAACGCCGACAAGATGATTTACGAAAGCCATGCCGTCACAGCATTAAACCCGCCTCTGGCCGCTCAGGAAGCCGTCTGGGTTAACAAGACCGGTTCGACCGGCGGGTTTTCTGCCTATGTGGCCTTCGTGCCCGAGAAAAAGCTTGGCATTGTGGTGCTGGCCAACAAGAGTTACCCCAACGAGCCCCGGGTTCGCCTGGCGCATCGAATCCTGAGCGAACTGGATTGCTGTTCGCAAGCAGAGAAGTGAGTGGCGGCCGGTATAAACCCGGCAGCGTTTGCGCGCTAAGCCTTGGCCGCGTATGAAAGTGCCCTGACTTGTCGGGGCATTTTTGTTTGTGCTGGATCGCGCTCCTCGCACACGCAACTTAGGCATGATCTATTAAGCGATAAGGATAAATACAATATTCTCTATATCTGTTTGTTGCGATGTATTTATATCGTTTTAATCTTGTTGCGTGCCGGGTAAGAATTTAATAATGAGTGACATGTCGCTGATGTAAAAATTCAAAAATAAAAAAACTTTCAATAAAAATAAACAGTTGTAAGGCGGAGTAGTTCGTTGTTTGCTTATGTGGATCCAATAGGTGCGTGGATAAATAATTGACGTCATATTATTGACTTTATCAATGCTTGACAGCAGTTAGAGCTGAATTTAGTGTCGTTCATGGCAGCGCTGGCTTCGGTCGAGGCTGGATAGCAGCAAATTGCTTGCACTGTCAGGCAAGTATTCGCAGTGAATATCACAACTTTGGCAATGCTGTTTCTAAACGTTATGGCGCTTCAAAGCGCGTCATGATGACAACTAATATTCCAAAATGACAGGGATCAAATTCCTGCTCGCATCACAAAGAATCTAAATGAACCGTGCTGGCTTTATTGCAGTCCGGGGCGTTGATGATCCGCTTTCGATGATCCTGCTTAATGTGTTTCGCGGTTGCGTTCTGATATGACATGACGGCTGCGCAGTGCTGGCATATAGCCGTGTGTATTCATGGTCTATTGAGAGAATTAAACATGAAAGAAGAACGCTCAAGGTTTTTTTCATGGTCCCTGTTGCCGCGTCTGGTGGGCTTGGGGGTTCTGGGATTTATCGTCTGGCTGTTGCTCTCGACATTGCTGATGCCACTGGTGTCGACCTCGGCGACACGGGCAATTTTGAATGCTCCGGTCATTCTGCTGACGACACCGATCGATGGGGTGGTGAGTTCGCTTGAGGTTAAACCGGGCTCGACCTTCGTTCAGGGGCAGAAGATTGCGCTGGTTGAAAACCCACGGGCTAACCAGGAGACGTTGCTGACCCTGCAGACCCGGCGATTGACCCTGGAACAGGAACTCTCATCATCGGCCAGCCAGGCCGAGCATGACGAGCAGTATTACGATGAACTGGAGAAAACCAGTCAGCGCTATCAATCGGCGTTTCATACTCGTCAGCTCTATGCACAACATGCGCTGAAGGCCGAGAGCAGTGCCGCCAGTGCCCGCTTGACGGACGCGCAGGAAACCCTCGATCGCAACCTCGAGTTGTTCACTCAAGGGGCGGTCAGTGGCGCAGTCGTCGCCGCCTCGAAAGCCAAGTTGGCCTCGTTGGAGGGGGCGGCAGAGTCCGTCCGTTCGCAGCTGCGAATCAATGACGGTGATCTCAGTGCCGCCAATCAGCAGGTCTACCTTGACCCTGATCAATTGCGCATGTTCAACCTCAGCGGGCAGATGACCACCCTGAAACTGAGCCTGGAAAATCAAGCTCGCAACCGCGAGACCTATCAGCGCGAACTCGACAATCTCAACCACCTGATCGAAACCGAACAGAATCGGATCAAGTTGATGGCTGGCTATGAGGTCGTGGCCTATTCGTCTGGCACGGTTCAAGAGCTGTTGGCGCCCCAAGGGACGGTGGTGCAAGCCGGGTCGACCTTGTTGCGCGCCACCAACTGCAAAGAAAGCTATGTCGTCGCGGTGTTTCCCGAACGCATGGCCAGCAAGATTGATCGCGACAGTGTCCTGACGGTGAAAATCCGTGGCCTGGACGAACCGCTCAAGGCCAATGTCGTGCAGTTGTTATCCAGCTCTTCGGATATTCGCCCTAACAGCTACAGCGTTCCTTTCCCCTATGCCGAGCAGAACTCGGTGTACGTTGTCGGCACTTTTTCCGCGGATCTCACCGACAGCCAGCGAGCCTTGACCTGCAATCCAGGGTTGTGGGCCAGCGCCGAGGTATCCCACTCATGAGCCCCTGCAACGTTGCGCGATGGCCGTGGCTGCTGGGTTTGGGCGGGTTGATGGTAATGAGCAGCGCGGGGCCGGCACTGGCAACGCAAGCCAGGCCTGCGCTGGCGGCGATGACCTGTGCCGCACTGGATCAGGCGGTGCGCTCGCAAGCGACGGGGCCGGTGTTGCTGGCCAGCTATCCGCCTCTGGACGGTCAGCCAGCGCCGATTCTGGCGCTGCGTGGGGTCGCGTTCACCTACGACAACGCCTTGGCCAGCATCGCCTTGTTTGCCTGCGGCAAGGCCGAGTCAGCACGACGGATTGCCGATGCGCTGGCCTTCGCTACGACCCACGACCCGGAATATCAGGATGGGCGCTTGCGTAACGCCTACGCGGCAGGCCCGGTGGGGGCGTCGTCGATGCGCCTGCCGGGTTATTGGAGTCTCGAGCGCAATGCCTGGAATCAGGATGCCTATCAGGTCAGCAGTGCCACCGGCAATCAGGCCTGGGCCGCGTTGGCATTATTGGAGGCCTCGCGCCGCAGTGGTGATGCCTCTTACCTGGAGGCGGCTCGCAGGGTGTTGCAGTGGTCCGGGAAAAACACTTACGACGGGCAAGCACCGGCGGGTTTCAGCGGCGGTTACTACGGGTATTTCCCCAAGCAGATTCAGCAGACCTGGAAGTCCACTGAGCACAACGTCGACCTCGCGGCAGCGTGGTCGGCACTTAACGCGCTGGCGCCGGATCCGGGGGCGGCACGCCAGGCACAAACGGCCCGACAATTCGTGTCGAGTCAGTGGGATGCGGGGGAAGGGCGCTTTCTGATCGGCACCGGGACGGATGGTCGAACTTCGGATCACCAGCGTTCAGGATTGGACGCACAGATCTGGCCCTTGATCGCCTTGAGTGATCCTCCCGCGGACTGGCGCCGCGTCTTCACGTTTATCGATCAGGCGCACCGCGCCGGCGCCGGGTACGGCTTCAACCGTGATCCGGACGGTTTATGGACCGAGGGCACTGCACAAGCCGCCGCCGTTGCGCACTTGAGCGGCCTGAACGAAAAGGCGCAGCCACTGTGGGGTGTGCTGTTGGCCCAACAGGCCGGCAATGGATGGCTGTTTGCAACACCCGCACCGCGTATCAGTACCGGGTTGGCCCTGGGCCCGGACTCTACAACCAAAGACTTTTTCTATTCCCACCTGCCTCACCTGGGCGCCACAGCATGGGCCACGATCGCTGCCACTGGCCTCAACCCCTTTCCCGGTTTTCAAAACGCTGACCGCCCTCCACGCCCCGGACTCGCTGCAACTTGTACAAATCAATGTCTGGACCGTGGCTGCGGTGATTCTGTTTGCCTGCCTGACGCGCCGTGATCAATGGGCGGCGCGTGCCGGTTTCGGGGCCATGACCGCGCTGTTGTTGATCAATTACGCGGCCTGGCGGATTCGCGACACCTTGCCCGATGGTCACTCCGGGTTTGCCACGGTCTGGGCGTACACATTCCTGTTCTTCGAATTGCTGGCGATCGGCTACACGCTGTTTTCGATCATCGTCATGCTTTGCCGCTCGGATCACCACGCCAGCGCCGATGAAGGAGAGCAACGCTTGCGTGCCCAGGGCCGGTCGGTGCCGGCGGTGGATGTGTTCATCGCCACCTACAACGAAGGCCTCGAGATCCTCGAGAAAACCATCATCGCCGCCCAGGCTATCGACTACCCCAACTTCACCATCTGGGTGCTCGACGACACCCGCCGCGACTGGTTGCGCGACTACTGCGCCGAGGTCGGCGTGCAGTACGCCCGACGTCCCGACAACTCCCACGCCAAGGCCGGTAACCTGAACAACGGTCTGCGGCTGTCGGCGGTCGGCAGCAATGCGCCGTACATACTGGTGCTCGATGCCGATTTCGCACCACAGCAGCCAATCCTGATGCGCACCCTGGGATTGTTCGAAGATCCCAAGGTTGGCCTGGTGCAGACGCCGCAGTTCTACTACAACCCTGATCCGATTCAGCACAACCTCGGTTCATCCGCCTGTTGGGTCGATGAGCAGCGGGTGTTCTTCGATGTCTACCAGCCGGCCAAGGATGGTTGGGATACCGCGTTTTGCGTGGGCACCTCGTTTGTCGTGCGGCGCGATTTGATCAACCAGATCGGCGGCTTTCCCACTGGCTCGGTCTGCGAAGACATCTACACCACCTGCCGTCTGCAGCAAAAAGGCTACGTCACCCGCTGGTTGAATGAGCGCCTGTCGATAGGTCTGTCCGCCGAGGGGTTGACCGAGTACATCAATCAGCGTGGACGCTGGTGCCTGGGGACGATCCAGGTCGCTCTGCTCAAGGAGGGCCCGTTGCGTGGCCGTGGCTACACACTCAATCACCGGCTGCACTTCGTGCATGGTTTGATGCACTGGTTCTCCAAGCCGTTCATCCTGATGTTGCTGGTCTCGCCGGTGCTGTACTGGTATTTCGGTATTGCCGGGTTCTACGCCCGGCCGGTGGATTTCCTGGCCTTCGGCATGCCGGCGTTGATTGCATTCTGGGGCTATGGGACCTGGGTCACTGACCGGCGTACCCTGCCGATTTTTACCGAGGTCACGCAAATCGTCGCCTCACTGGCGGTGACAGCCACCATCGCCAGTGCCATGGTCCGACCGTTCGGACGGCCCTTCAAGGTCACGGCAAAGGGCCTGGACCGTTCGCGCACAACGGTCCACTGGACGCTGTTCGGGTTCTTTTTTGCGCTGACACTGTTCTCGCAGATAGGCGCTTACATCGCCATCAGTACCGCCGCCGCGTTCGACGGCAACATGCTGTTCAACCTGTGCTGGACGGCGGTCGCGCTGATTTACAATCTGGCGACCCTGGTGGCCTGTGTTGACCGGCCACGCTTGCACGGGGAGGAGCGCTTTCCTTTCGACAAACCCAGCGGGTTGCGCTTCGCCGGTAAAACCCTGGCCGGCCAGCTGGTGGACATTTCTCTGAGCGGTGTCTCTTTGTCCTGTGCCCTTGCGGCATGGATCAAGCCGGGGCTGCGTGGTCAGGTCTGGATCAACAGGATCGGCTGGCTGGATGTCGAGGTCATGCGTTATCACGGCGAGGACCGGTTGGGCTTGAGGTTCATCGACCTTGACGAAGCGCTTCGGCGCCGGTTGATCGCACGGCTGTTCAGTGAGGCGCCGGTCAACGTGGTCAGCAAGGCTGAACCTGGCCTGGCGTTCGGCACCTTGTTGCGGCGTTCGTTGCTCGGCGAGAAGCGCACAGCGCTGCGTTCGCGGCGGCGGGCCAAGGCGCCGTCCTACAGTGCGCTGCCTGGATTACGCCCGATAAATATCCGTTCGCGTCAACAGCCACTGCCGCAAATCAGCGCCACCCGCTCAGGTCTTTGGGCTTTCCTTCTCACTCCGTTACGAGCCTTGCTCGGCCAACGCTTGTAGGTGCGCCTCATGAACAGACGCTTACCCACCTCATGTTTCATGTCGCTGTTACTACTCGGTGGTTGTTCTCTGGAACCCAAATACGAGAAACCGGAGGCGCCGATCGATCAGCAATGGCCGGCCAGTTCGGCCAGTGACTGTTGCAGCGCCAAACAGGCCTTCGACAAGGATTGGCACGGCTTCGTGCTCGATGACCGACTGCGCCAGTTGATCGAACTGGCCTTGAAGAACAATCGAAGCCTGCGTCAGTTCGAGGCCGGCGTCGAGGAGGCGCGGGCAGGGTATGCCAGTGCCGAGTCCGGGCTGTTTCCTTCGATCGGCATCAACACCTACGCCGGCCGCAGCAAGTTGCCACCACTGGTAAGGACGCCGGGAGGTGGCGACAGTTCGGGCAGCATTGCCAATACCTTTCAGGTCAGCGGTGGCTTCACATCTTACGAGTTGGACCTGTTCGGTCGCATCCGCAGTCAGCGAAACGCGGCAGGTGCGCGCTTCGAGGCGACCGAGGCGGACTATCAGACGGCTCGCCTGGCGTTGATCGGTGAAGTGGCCAGCACCTGGCTCAGCCTCAAGGCCAATCAGAATCTGCTCGACCTCGCACAGAACACCTACCAATCCCAGGACCACTACGGGCAGCTATTGCGCAAGAGTTACAACCTGGGTTCCAGTGCGCGAATCGATGTTCATCAGGCGGATGCGCAGACCAACACGGCGGCGGTTCAGATCAATACGTACCGCATGCAAGTGGCGCAGAACATGAATGCGCTGCGTGTGCTGGTCGGGCAGCCGGTGCCCGTTGGGCTATTGCCCATTGGCGTGCTGGGTGAGCACTTGGCTACCGCTGATGTGCCGGCCGGGTTGCCGTCGTCACTGATTGCGCGGCGACCTGACATCATGGCGGCCGAAGCCTTGTTGCGAGCTGCCAACGCGGACATTGGTGCAGCCCGCAGCGCTTACTTTCCGACCTTTTCGCTGACCTCGGTGCTGGGCAGCCTGACCGGTGATTTTTCGCGATTGTTGAGTGCACCCGCCGAGTTATGGTCAGTGGCTCTGGCGGGGTCGTTGACCCTGATCGACGGTGGTGCGAGACAGGCGCAGGTGGACGCCAGCCATGCACGGTTCGACGGGCGTACGGCGGCGTATGAAGCCACGGTGCAGAACGCTTTTCGCGAGGCCGCCAACGCCCTCAACGCCCGCCAGGAAATGCTCACCCAGGTCGAGTCTCAGAAGCGTCTGGTGGGGGATTATCAAGAAGCCTATCGACAATCCCGATTGCGCTTCGAGGCGGGGCTGGACAGCTACTTTTCGACGATGGATGCGCAGCGTTCGTTATTCGATGCGCAGCAGAAGCTGGCGCAGATGGAACTGGCGCGGGAGATCAATCAGGTGGACTTGTACAAGGCGCTGGGCGGGGGGTGGAGTCAGTCGGTGAAGGTTGCCAATCGATGAACTGAGCTGTTCTGGCGGGCCTCTTCGCGAACAAGCCCGCTCCCACAGGTTCGGCGGTGTTCACAATACAGTGAGCGCACCGCAAACCAATGTGGGAGATTCTATGGTTGAGGGGAAGCCCTCAACCTGCTTTCAGCTGGT
>CAYNGZ010000097.1:0-16782 GCA_964396695.1 uncultured Pseudomonas sp. | reverse complement strand
GATCTTTAGCCTTGTGGAGTTCCACCGACAACAACGGCCGAAACTTGCGAGCACCCGGAAAACCGGGGCCCAGACCCAACACAGGCCGAGTGATAGGGTGCATCGCCCCGCCCGCATCCAGGTGCGCGGCGATATAAGGCCGCAACTGCGCCAACGCCTCGGCACGCGAAATTACCGGCGCCGTGCTGCCGAACAGTTGCTGATCCACCTCAGCCATCAAATAAGGGTTGTGATACGCCTCACGGCCCAGCATCACCCCGTCAAAGGTCTGCAGATGCTCGTGACAGGCCTCCAGCGTCTTGATCCCGCCGTTGAGAATAATCTCCAACTCCGGAAAATCCGCCTTCAACTGCGCCGCCACGTCATAGCGCAGCGGTGGAATGTCCCGATTCTCCTTCGGCGACAACCCCTCCAGAATCGCAATCCGCGCATGCACGGTAAAACTGGTGCACCCGGCATCCCGAATCGTCCCGACGAAATCACACAGCTCAGCGTAACTGTCCCTCCCATTGATCCCGATCCGATGCTTCACCGTCACCGGAATCGACACCGCATCGCGCATCGCCTTCACACAGTCCGCCACCAACACCGGATGCGCCATCAGGCACGCACCAATCATATTGTTCTGCACCCGATCACTCGGACAGCCGACATTGAGGTTCACCTCGTCGTAACCGTGTTCTTGGGCCATGCGCGCGCAGGCGGCCAGATCGGCTGGGACGCTACCGCCCAACTGCAACGCCAGTGGGTGCTCGGCTTCGTTGTGACGCAGGAAACGCTCGTGATCGCCGTTGAGGAGAGCGCCAGTGGTGACCATTTCTGTGTAGAGCAAGGCGTGCTTGGAGAGCAGACGCAGGAAAAAACGGCAATGGCGGTCAGTCCAGTCCATCATGGGGGCAACGCTGAAGCGTCTAGACACTGTAGGGCCCGAGTTTACTGGGTATATAGCTGATTTCTGTATCATTTTGCTCTACGTGTTTTCAGCGTGTTTTAGGGCGTTTTCAGGCGTTTTTCTAAGGTCGGTGGTACAATGTACCACTCACTTTCTAATTTGTACCACCGACACCATGGCAACCATTAGAGCTAGAAAAAAGGTCGACGGATCGGTCAGTTATACGGCCCAGATCCGCCTTAAGCAGAAAGGTGTAATAGTCTACCAAGAGAGTCAAACCTTCGCCCGGAAACAGGCCGCTCAAGTCTGGGCGCGTCGCCGTGAGGCCGAGTTAGATCAGCCAGGTGCGATCGAGCGAGCGAACCGTAAAGGTGTCACTCTTCAGGACATGATTAAGCAGTACCTGGACGAAATGGAAAAAGTCCGGCCGCTGGGTAAAACCAAGGAAGCCACTCTCAATGCTATTGCAGCAACTGAGTTTGGCCAGACCGTTGATTCGGACATCAACAGTCAGCGCTTGGTGGACTTTGCACTCTGGCGGATGAGCAAGGAGGGCGGCGGCGTCCAGCCGCAGACGGTCGGTAACGATCTGGCGCACCTTGGGGCTGTCCTATCAATTGCGCGCCCTGCGTGGGGCTACGAGGTCGATGCCCACTCCATGTCAGATGCCCGAAAGGTACTGAAAAAACTGGGCTACAACATGAAAAGCCGCGAGCGTGACCGGCGGCCTACCAAGCACGAGCTGGAAAAGTTGCTGGAGCACTTTGTCGGCATTCAGCAGCGGCGCCCCAGTTCGATCAATATGCTCAAGGTCACCGGTTTCGCGTTGTTCTCCACGCGTAGGCAGGACGAGATCGGTCGAATTCTCTGGGAGGACGTCGATGAGGAGCGTCAGCAGGTGATGGTGCGGGACATGAAGAACCCTGGCCAGAAGATCGGCAACGACGTTTGGTGCCATCTCCCCGATGAAGCCTGGCGCATTCTGCAGAGTATGCCAAAAGAGCGCGCAGAGATTTTCCCCTACAACTCGTCATCAATCGCCACGGCCTGGGCGAAAGCGTGCAAGTTTCTGATGATCGAAGATCTGCACTTTCACGATCTGCGGCACGAAGGGGTGAGCCGGTTGTTTGAAATGGACTGGGATATCCCGCGAGTGTCCAGCGTTTCTGGGCACCGGGATTGGAACTCGTTGCGCCGGTACACCCATCTGCGCGGGAGAGGTGACCACTATGCGGGCTGGTCGTGGTTGGAGAGGATCATTCAGGCGCCCGTGAAGCTGGGCGCCTGGGGGAAGCAGTAAATTAACTGGCTCGGCGGAACCCATTGAGCTGGTTGTATTCCTTCACGGCTGCGGCTCGTTGGGTGTCTAGGTACTCAGCCAAATCACTGATATGGATCCCCTTTGCGCTTTTTTGACTAGGCTCAATCCGCGTGATCGGGATTTTGATTTGTCCTGCCATTACTTTACGCTGAAACATTTCAACGGTGAGGTGGGTGAAGTAGTCCTTGCAGACTCGGTCGAGGGGAATGACCGCTTGGCCGTTGTATTGGGCCATCAATATAAACGCGGTGTTCATGCTGCCATCCTCAGGTAACGGAACTGGAGACCGCTCGGAGTGGGAGAGCTAAGGAAATGAATCCGGTAGTCCTCGCTAAGTTTTGTGTTTCTGCTCCTGGAGTTTTGACTCTGCTTGCAGTCCTGTTCTTTATTTCCTTGGGGTGGCCCTATCATGGAGAGACAGCTGCTTGGGTCCAGGCCGTTGGGTCTGTAATTGCGATATTGGTTGCGGTTTGGGTTGCCAGCTACCAGAACAATGAACGGCTTAAAGATGCACGGAACCAGCGAGAAGAATTTCTGCATAAAATTCTTGGAGTAGCAAAGTTTGCCACTCAAATCGCAGTTAATGCTGTTAAGTATGGGACTCCTGATAATAGAGATGTGAACGTCGTGCTTCGTTATTCGGCTCGGCTTGAGCATTGTGAGGGCCTTTTGAAAGAGGTCGGTTTTGTTCGAGTGCCTATCGCCAATGTTGCTCTTGAGTGGATTGAACTTCGCCATGCTGTGGGTGATGTGAGTGGCGTGCTTAGGCGGTCTCTTTCTGATCCGGGCTTCGACAGTCGCGAGTACTACGACATGGATGTGGCTAAAGACCGAGCGCTCAGTGCATATAAGAGAATGTGCAAAGCGGCTGGGGTCCCAGAAGTGGACGTTTTTCCTACGTGATTTCTGAAGGCTCTTATACCCCTCGACAGGCTGCGCGGGCGGGCGATTCTGAGCGATTAGCGTTGCATCGGGTGTGGCTGCCTCGCGCAGCTTTTCGTGGGGTATAAGCACTTCAGTGGTGGCGCTGATAGGGTCAATAATGCCTGCTGCTGCGCAGCAGAGACTCTCTGTTTCTTGCGTGTCGACGCCATTGGCGTTGCAGAGCAAAGCGGTCGATGTCTTGGTGGTGTTCTGTTCCATCTTCATGCCGCTTTCCTCCGATGTTCGATAGCGTGTTGGTCCGTCAGGCGCTGGTTACGCGTGAGCTGGGTTGCGGTGGTGGCGAGAATCTGAGTCATGCGGCCTCCTTGACCAGGTCTGCCAACAGCAGTGTGTTCTTGGTGTCTTTGTGCAATTGGCGCAGGGCTTCGTAGCCGATCAGTGCTTTCAACTGACGGTCGAGTTCCTTGTTGTAGCGAGTGAGCGCTCGCAGTTCGGTGGTGGCTTTGGTGTGCTGCAGTTGCAGAGCACCTGCCGCCTCGGGGGATAGGCGCATCTTTGGAGTGGCGCGGCTCATGCGGCATCTTCCTGCGCGACGGGCTCCAGCAGGCCGGCCATGCTCAGGGCTTTATTACGCAGGGCAAGCGCTTGCGTTGCCTGGTATTGGGAGTTCACGGCTCGGAAGGTATCGGCGGCGAGCTTGAGTTTTTCGGCGATAGCCAGAAGGTTTTGATGGTTGTCCGGGCTCAGTGCCTGGCTGGCTTTGAGTTTCTTGCACAGCTGAGCCAGTTGCAGGTGATCGGCGCGAATGAACCGCAATGAAGCCTCCAGCTCGTTGATGGTCTTGGCGTTGCTGGCGCGTTCGTTGTTCTTGCCTTCCTCTTCACCTTCGAATCGGCCGTCGATCAAGCCGCCTCGGTAGCCGGCCCAATAAAGAAGGGCGGCCGCGATGATGAGGCCGATCAATGCGCAGATTTGAATAGCTGTCATGTGGTGTGCTCCTGGTGGTTTCGATTGGCTGGTGGTGGCAGCCGTTCGGGTTGCTGGTCTTACTCGGTCAGTTCGTCCTGCGGGCGCAGCATCTCTTCATCGGCCTTGTAGGCGCGGATATCGATCAATGAGGCGACGTGACGGATGTGTGCGTACTTCGGCGCCTTGCGGCTGGTGTCCAGCGTGGTGATGGGTAGCTGAATCCGTCCGCTGTTGATCTCGGCTACAAACGACTGCTCGTTGAGGTTTCGAAAGTACTGCTCGCGCACTTTTTCCAGTGGGATCAGCACGTCGCCGAAGGTGCGGTAGAGCAGCTCGACGGTGGCTGATTCCGGTGCGGGTTGTAGCCGCAGTGGGGTTTGGCTTGCGTTACTCATTGGCTTGCTGGGCCTCCTTGCGTTGTGTTCTTGCCGGGTGATTCCAGGCGTTCAGGCAGTGGCGTTTGGTCAGCTCCCGCAGATGCTCCGGCACTTCGAGAAGCGCAGCGTTGCGCTCCTCGCGTGTGCGCATGGCAACGATCTGGCGGGCGTATTCCCTAGGCCACGTCACGGCGGTCTACCGGGATTTCTGGTAGGTCCAGCCCCAGTTGCTCGGCGAGCCAACGAATGCCGGGTTGCTTCACTCGGGTGGATTGGCTGTATTGCATGCCTGCGGTTTCGTGATACCAGTTGCCATCCTTGACCCGCAGGTATTCGCGGTCGCGGTTGGGGTAGATCGGTTGATTGCGGTTGTTGAGCAAGCCCTTTTCACGCATCAACTTGATTAGTACGGGTCGGGTGATGCCGAAGTACCGAGCGGTGTCTTTGAGGTCACGTTCCATGTCGTTCTCCTAAGCTGCGTGCGCGGCGGGAGTCGCCACGGTAGCCAGGTGGTTGATGGATTCGGCCACTTTCTCGTAGATCTCGATATCGGTGCCGTACACGGTGAAGCACTTTGTGCGCGGGCTTTTCACGCCGATGCTCATGATGGTGGTGACGCCGGTACGAGTTTTAGTGCGATGGATAGCGACATGGATGGGGAGTTCGAAGCCCATGTCGAGGCTCAGTACCCCACCAGTTCGCACAAGCTCGAACACCTTCTGCCTATGCTCGACATCGAATCGACCATACTGGCGGCTTGCATGAGGGAGGTTCAGCAGGTCGGCGGTGTTACTGGAATCGAACGGGCCGTTGGCAATCTCCTCGATAAAATCGGCCAACTTGAGATGCATCTTTTTTTCGTTCTGCAAGGTCAGCGTGTGGCGCTCGCTGCCCAGCTCGATGACGAAAAGGGTGTCCGATGTGTTGCGTTCAACCTTGAGACGAAACGCCAGAGCTTCGCGCTTTGGTGTCGACCGTAGCGTGTGATTGAAGGTCTCGCTTAGATTGACCTGCGCGTTGAGCAACTGCAGGGTGCGGTTGTCGAGCTTGAATTTGCTCATGCTGCGTGCCCTCCGCCGTTCGGGTCGAAAGGGGCGGGCTGGTAGCTTTTTGCGACGAGCTTAGGTTTTTTGTTGTGGAGAATGACCAAGCAGCCGGTGGTGGATTGCAGCTGCTCGATCAGTTTCGGGTTGCTGACGCACGCCGGGTGGACGTGCAGGGTAGCTGTGATGTGCATGATATTGCCTCGCTCTGTGGTGGAAGAGTGAGGTGAATATCACGTATTGTGCTGTTGTGTGTCAAGACGTACTGTGATTAAAACTCGGCGGTGCTGTGAAGGAAGCGTGATGATTTCAGGATTCCGCCAACAAGATGGATCTCTAATACGTCGCTTTCTGCAATGTGTATCGAGTTGTGTTCGGCATTCACACTGTCCAGACGATACATCCCGTCCCGCAGGTAAATGAACTCTTTGATCATCGTCCGCCCCGTAGAGGTTCTCACCATCACTTCGTCGCCGCTGAAGAAGTTTTTGTTGGGCTCAACCAGCACAAACTCACCGTTTTTTATCCGGGGCAGCATGCTATCCCCGGTTACCCTTAAACCGTAGGCATCGGGGTCATCACTATGGATGTTTAAGTATCCGTCTCCATGTCCTGGAGGAAAGTCTAAGGCCTCAAAGTAGCCTTCATTGCCGAGTTGCGCGTTTCCTACCACCGGGACTCTTCCTTCTTTGGCCCATCCTGCGCTGCTGCTAATGGGTTGCCCTTGGTCCTTTGAGCGGCCATGGTCTCTTACAAGTCGGTCCTCTGAGCGAACGCGTCCTTGGATTGCATCTGGTAACGATTCAAGTTCTGAGCGATCACGCCCTGCGACAAGATCTGGAAGAGTTACATCCAGAGCACTAGCAAGCTTTTCCAGGTCTTGCAGGTTTGGTTGGCGGGTGCCCCGTTCATAATTCCCTATCCGTGATTGGGATTCCCATTGACAAGCGTGAGCAAGCTCTTCCTGAGTTAAGCCCTTCGCTTTCCTGAGTTTTTTGATGCGCAAGCCTAATGTGTTCATGTGCTTTTTTTACCACGATATGAAATATTTATTTCGCACTTTACGTGTTGAAAAGCTCACGATTCGTGCTTAACATGGCGGCGAGTCATCTGAGATCAATTTTATGAACCGAATTGCTGAGCATAGAGAAAAAAGCGGTATTCGGCAGCGAGAGCTAGTTGCCGCGTTGGGCTGGACCCAAACCCGAGTAAGCAACTACGAATCCGGTAGACGTACAGCCGGTTTAGTTGAGTGTCGAGCAATCGTCGTTGCACTGAATCAGCTGGGAGCTGTTTGCACGCTCGACGATGTATTTCCACCGGAGCTCGACCTCCTTAAAGCAGCTTAGAAAAAAGGCGACCCAAGGGCCGCCCAGTTCCTCCCGGCACGCACCACCACAGCGCTGTCGGGTCGCAGTAAAGGTAGGCGGGCACACCACATGCGAACCGTCGATCTTTACCGCGCTTTCCAAGGCACGGATGCCTTGGTGTTGCTGCCTTCTCCACCACAGATAGGGCAGCTGTTGCGCCAGAGGTGAACGACGGATCGTTTGCCTCGGCACGGTGCCGGTGTCGATCCTGAAGATCTAGCCGGCGTTTGGGCCCTTTCAAGCCACGCGGCAAATGTATCACCACTGCATGTCGCGCGGCACTGGCAACTTACAAGGATTAATGCCATGAGCCGTATCGTTCTGAGCTCTTTAGACCGGGCGCAGCGGGAAGTTTTGCCGCTCGATCTCGCGCTTTACCATGCCGCACGGGACTACCCCGGCGGCGCTGCTGCCATCGCTGCCACCACCGGCCGGAATGCGACCACGTTGCAGCACAAGCTGTCTCCAACCCATCCCAGTCATACGGTGAATATTCAAGAGTTCGGCGAGATTCTGGAGTTGACCAAGGATCGCCGCATTCTGGATGCGGTGCATGCGTTGGTCGGTGATACGACCTGGCAGGAACTGGCCGAGGCTTACACCAATGACATGCCCGAGACATTGACCACCGGGATTGCTGAGTACTTCCGGCAGGTGGCTGATCTGGCTGATACGTGGGCCAAGAGCATTGGCGATGGGGTTGTTTCCGATGAGGAACTGGCCGCGATTCGCCTGCAGGTGTTTCGTGGGATTCAGGGGCTGTTGGGGTTGTTCAACCGCGCCACGTATGTCAACCAGACGACGCGGGGGTGTTGATCGTGGCTGACATTGCTGACTTCGCTAATGACCTTGTGCAAGAGCGTATCGATCAAGCGCTCGCTGCACGCAACACCACCAAGCCCGCCTTGGTGGCGCATTCGTTTCTGTTCTGCGAAACGTGCGATGACCCGATCCCTGAGGCCCGTCGTTTGGCGCAGCCCGGCTGCACGCAATGCGTGGGGTGCCTTTCTCTCGCGGAACTGAAGGGGGCCCGCCATGCTTGATGAGGTAATGGGGCAATTCGCGGATTACGGTCTTGAGCCTGCGCAGCCGCTGGTGTTTGGCAAGCTGACACGGTGCAAGACGGCGCAGGACAAGGGCAAGGAAAAGAACGGCTGGTACATCGCCCATGAGCATCGCACCGAAAAGGGCGAAACGCTGATTTTCGGCGCGTTCGGTGATTGGCGTTCGGGTGAGTCGCAGAAGATCAAGGTGAAGGCCGGGCGGATGTCGCCGGAAGAGCGTGAGGTCATGCGCGCTCGGCAGGAGGAGGCGAAGCGTCGGGCTGCGGAGATCGCAGCCAGTGCGGCACGTCGTGCGGCCAAGCGGGCGGCGGGGATGTTTAAGCGCATGCCGGAGAAGGGGCGTAGCGACTATCTGGATCGCAAGCAAATCGTTGGTATCGGTGTTCGGTATGCGCCGCGCACCGGTGCGTTCCTGGTGCCGATGTGCAATGTGCGCGACGAGATCGTCGGCCTGCAGGTGGTGTATCCAACCAAGCAGGAAGACACCGGTCGGGACAAGACCTATTGGCCCTACGGGATGTCGAAGGAGGGCGCCTTTCACCTGATCGGGCCGCATCCGGATCCGGGTGAGCCCGTGCTGGTGTGTGAGGGGTACGCTACCGGCGCAAGCCTGCACATGGCGACCTCGTTGACCGTGGCCATCGCGTTTGATGCTGGCAACCTGTTGGTGGTCTGCAAGGCCATGCGCGAGCGCTTTGCTGGCTGCCCGCTGATCATCTGCCGTGACGATGACTGGAAGACCACGAAGCCGAACGGTGATGCTTGGAACCCCGGTGAGGAGAAGGCCAACAACGCGGCCCTGATCATCGGTGGCCAGGTGGTCGCGCCGATCTTTTCTGGTGAGCGGGAGATCAAATGGACCGACTTCAACGACCTGCACGTCGCCGAAGGTCTGGACGCGGTGCGCCGTCAGGTGCTGGCCGTGGTCAAGCCACCAGCCGCTGGTGGCTGGAAAGATCTGCTGGCTCGAAGCGAAAGCGGGGCGCTGATTGCACACATGCAGAACGTCGAGCTGATCCTGGCCAATGATGAGCGCTGGTCCGGGGTGATCAGTTACAGCGCTTTCAGCTCGAAGATAGTGAAACTGCGTGCGGCGCCGTATGGTGGCGGTACGGGCGATTGGGCGGACATCGATGACGTGCGGGTAATGAAGTGGCTCGCGCAGCAGTACAACTTGCGGGTCAAGGCGTCTCACGTGATCGAGGCGGTCAGTGTGGTCGCGCATGACCATGCGTTTCATCCTGTGCGGCAGTACCTGCGCAAGCTCGAATGGGATCGCGTGCCGCGCTTGGAAAGCTGGCTCACAGACGTCATGGGCGTGAAGGCCACCGATTACTCGTCCAAGGTGGGCAAGCGCTGGATGTTGTCGGCCGTGGCGCGGGTGATGAAGCCTGGCTGCAAGGCTGACTCGGTGATGATCCTCGAGGGCGCGCAGGGCGCCGGTAAGTCGACGGCGATGAGCATTCTCGGCGGCGAGTGGTTTATGGATACGCCGTTCGCCCTTGGCGACAAGGACGGGTTTCAAGCGATCCGGGGCAAGTGGATTGTGGAGCTGGGTGAGCTGGACAGCTTCAACAAGGCCGAGAGCACCAAAGCCAAGCAGTTTTTCTCGGCGTCCACGGACACTTATCGCGAGAGCTACGGCCGTCGCACCATGGACGTGCCGCGTCAGTGCGTGTTCGTGGGGACGACGAACCAAGACGAGTACCTCAAGGATGCGACCGGTAACCGCCGCTACTGGCCGGTAGCGTGTACCAAGGTGGATTTGGAGCTGTTGCGTTCGATCCGGGATCAGCTGTGGGCCGAAGCCGTGTTTTGCTACGACGCAGGCGATCTCTGGTGGGTGACACTGGATGAGGCGGCGATGTTCGGCGAAGAGCAGGACGAACGTTTTGTGGTGGATGAGTGGGAAGGTCCAATTCTGACCTGGCTTGAGGATTCGCAGATTGGCGAAACCACCACTGGCAGCGAAGTGTTGTCCGGCCCGTTGAAACTTGACGCCGGTCACTGGGGTAAGCCGGAGCAGATGCGGGTCGGGGCGATCATGCATCGGTTGGGCTGGCGGCGTGTGCGGTTGCCTCCGTTGGTGAAGAGTGGTCAGCGGCCGTGGGCTTACAAGAAGCCGGCAGGGTGGGGCGGTGCTTCGGCATTGAAGCGGGAACCTGTCGAGGAGCCTTGCTTTGATTAAGGAAGTCGATTCGCTGCTCAGGTTGTGGGCGCAGGAGTTGCATTCCGACCTGTCGAAAGGCGGGCTCGCTGGGGGCAATATGGTCGCCATGATGATGGAGAGTGACGGACAATTGATCCGTGGCCGGCGCGGAAGCCGTGCGCCGCTGGAAAGCTCTCTCGACATTGAGTTGATCGTGACCAAGCACCTGAGCTCCGACTTGGTGAAGGTCGTGCGGGAGCACTACTGCAATTTTGATGTCGACATGCGCTTGCGGTACGCGCACTGCGGCTGTGGTCGCGATACGTACTACCAGCGTCTGCATGACGCCCACCTGCAAATCTTTGGCATGGTGATGGGGATGGCTGCGTGACCCCAGGCATGACCTTGGCTGTTGTTGTCCCACTGGCCCGTCTTGTCCCGCTGCATTTTGATGCAGTGGGACAGGTGCGGGCCTTGTCGTTGTTGGGCTGTCCCACCGTCCTGCTAGAAAGTGCCTCCCGCCCGTGTAAGCGTAGCGGGCAGCAGTACGCGCGTTTCACGCGCATGCGTGTTCTTTAAATTCTTCCTTTACACGAGAAGGGAAAGAGTTAAGTAGGACAGTGGGGCGAAGCCCCGAATTTAGGCGCTCTCAGGCGTCCCACTTCGACGCTGAATGGTGGGACAGATGGGACGCCGCCGAAACAACAGAATGCCGGGGTGGGATATTCACCGACATTCGCTAGGCGTTCGCCCGGTGTTACCCACTTATTCGCCGGGTGGCATTAAACCGGGGTTGCTGCCACCGGAATCGACCTGTAAAAAGTAGTCATCTTCGATAGGTGCGACCGCAGAGAGCGGCAGGCACCACACCACCAAACCCGGCCATTGCGCCGGGTTTTTGCGTTTAGGGGTTGGCGATGACAAACGAGCAACAAGCGCTGGCAGAGATGCCGATCTGGTTAGTGATCGTCCTGGCTCTGGTCGGTGGCGTATCGGGGGAAATGTGGCGGGCCGACAAGGATGGGGCGCGAGGTTGGGCATTGTTGCGACGCCTTGCGCTTCGATCCGGTGCCTGCATTGTCTGCGGGGTGTCGGCGATGATGTTAATGATCGCGGCCGGCATGACGATCTGGACGGCGGGCGCCCTGGGTTGCCTCACGGCAATGGCCGGTGCCGATGTTGCCATCGGGTTGTACGAACGCTGGGCCGCCAAGCGGCTGGGCGTCTGCAAAGTCCCGCCAGCCGGGGGAGAGCAGGGGTGATGCACCGATCTGGGGCGCCGAAAACCGCCGGGGACCCTGGGGGTATCTGAAGGACACGGGGTCGGAAACCCGCGGGATCGTGTTAGCGGCCAGTTTTTCCACGTTGGTTGACAGAGGTTGACGAGGTTGACAGCCCTAGGTTGACAGGAGGTTTACATGACCATTTTGAGCCGTACGGAGTACGCGGCCAGTAAGGGCTGGTCTCGGCAGTACGTTGGAAAACTGGTTCAGCAGGGACGCTTGGTGCTGACCATGGACGGCAAGGTAGATGTCGAAGCGAGCGAGCAATACCTTGCGATGACAAGTGATCCGGCCCGCTGTAAGGCGAATACCAGAACTCCGCTGGTGATCGGCTCATCAGACGACGGCCTTGAGTTCCCTCAGTCCTCTCTGGGCGCGATTCCCAAGGCTGCGCCGGACTATCAAAAAGCGCGTACCAGGCTGGCGCTGGCGCAAGCCGAGAAGGCCGAGAGTGATCTACAGAAGGTCAATGGTGCGCTTGTTGAGCGATCAGTCGTAGACGAAGCCGCTTTTGCATCAGGGCGAATGACTCGCGACCTACTGATGGGGCTGCCGCCCAAACTTGCGCCAGTCCTATCGGCCATGACCAGCCCCTGGGACATAGAGAAGCACTTGGTGGCAGAGATTCGCCAAGCGCTCGAAGATGCAGAACGCATGTCCACAGAAGACTTTATCCACGCTGTAACTCCCGAGAATTGACCTTATGGATGCGAAATATGCTGATGGTGCAGAGGTGTACCGTGAGGCGTTCTTCCGTGGGCTGCGTCCAGAGCCTGAGCTTTGGGTTGATGAATGGGCCGATGATTACATGCGGATTCCGCGTGACACCGGCGCCGCCGAACCTGGCCGTTACCGTACCTCTCGCACGCCATATGCACGGGAGCCGATGCGCTGCCTGTCACCGGCACACCGCAGCAAACGCGTAGTCACCATGGTGGCGTCGCAGTTGATGAAAACCCAGATCGCCCTCAACTGGATTGGTGGTTTGATCCACATGGCGCCGTCCAACATCCTGACCCTGTTGCCGAGCTTGGGGCTGGCCAAGCGGGTGTCATCGCGCATCAGCAAAACGATCAAAGCCACACCGGTGCTGCGTGAGCGTGTGGCGTCTGGGCGCGAAGCGCGCAACACCATGGACACCAAAGAGTTCGAGGGCGGATCGCTGTACGTCACCACAGCAGGCTCTGCGGCCAACCTGTCGGAGCTGTCGGCTCGTTACGTTTATGGTGATGAAATCGATCGATGGGAAGTAGACATCGGCGAAGAGGGCGATCCGATTGAACTGGCAGAAACGCGTGCGAGTACCTTTGGCCGCAATGCAAAGTTCTATTTCTCCAGCTCCCCGACAATCAAGGGTGCCTCCCGGATTGCAGATCTGTTCGAGGGCAGTGATCAGCGTTATTACTACGTGCCATGTCCGAGCTGCGGCCACATGCAAGTCTTGGAGTGGGAGCGGTTGCACTACTCACAGGATTTCAACGTGGTGCATTACCAATGCGCCGGGCCTGATTGTGATGTGCTGATCGAGGAGAATCACAAGGGAGAGATGCTTGCCCTTGGTGAATGGCGTGCTCATGCAGAAGGCGATGGAGAAACAGTCGGTTTTCACCTGAATGCCTTGTACTCACCACCAGGCTGGATGGATTGGCGCACGTTGGCGATGCAGTACGAAAAGGCCAAAGCAGCGCAGAACAAAGGTGACCTTGAGCCGATGCAAGTGTTTTACAACACCCGCCTGGCCAAGGTCTGGGACGCTGCCCAAGAGCAGACCAAGGCGGCTGTCCTCATCGAGCGAGCGCGCAGGGAAGCCTTTGGCCTCGGCTCAATGCCGTCAGGCGTGATGATGATCACCGGCTCTGTCGACGTGCAGGCCAATCGCATCGAATTTATGGCAATGGGATGGGGCGTTGGCATGGAGCGTTGGGTTATTGATCACCAAGTAATCTCCGGTGACCCTTCGGACGAACGCACATGGGCTGCACTGGATGAGCTGCTCAAAGCACGCTATCGGCATCCCTGCGGTGTTGGCCTCGGGATCCTTGCCGTGGCTATCGACTCCGGAGGTCACCACACCGACGAGGTCTATCAGTTCTGCCGCGTTCGTCGTTGGCGCAATATCTTTGCCATCAAGGGGGCGAGCAAGCCCGGCAAGCCGGTAATCGCTCAGCGGCCGTCCATGGTCGACGTGACTTGGAAGGGCCAGACCGAACGTGGTGGCGCCGAACTGTGGTTTGTCGGTACCGACACCGCGAAGGACTGGATCTACAACCGCTACCCATTCGAAACCGGGCCGGGTGCGTTGCACTTTGCCAACGACTTGCCGGACGAATTCTTCGCCCAATGTGTGGCCGAGCGCAAGGTCGCCCGCTACGTGCGCGGCCACAAGCGCATCGAGTGGGTCAAGGGCAAGGCCGAGCGCAACGAAGCCCTCGACCTGATGGTGTACTGCCTGGCCATGGCGCATTACCTGGGCATCAACCGCTACCAGGAACACGACTGGGAACGGGTGCGACAGTCACTGGCACAGGCGGGGCTGTTCGATGAAAGGGTGATCGTCGCGGAACGCGTTACTGTCCCTGAGGACACAGAGACGATGCCTCAACCGGCTCCGCAACCCGCTGCTCCGGTCGCGCAATCACGACCAGCAGCACCGCCACCTCAACGCCGCAGCTCCAGCAGCGGTTACCTGAAGAGACGCTGATATGTCCTTTACCCAGAAGCACCTCGACGCGGTTGAGGGGGCTATCGCTCGCGGTGAGAAAACCGTGCGCTATGGCGACCGCACCGTGGAATACCGATCCATCGATGAGCTGCTTAAGGCTCGCGACCAGATCCGCACTTCGCTGGTCAACTCGGCCGGGCCACGCTCTCGCGTGGTGCGGCTTTATCACGGAGGAAAGGGAGTCTAATGGCCCGACATTATCCGACGCTGACCCGTAACGGATTCTTGTTGCCGTCGAACATCAAGGCCAGTTACGAAGGCGCCGGGGAGGGCCGTCGGTCCACTGGCTGGGATGCTCCTGACAACGGGGTCAACAGCATCAACACCCCGGCACTGCGCAACCTGCGCGCCCGTTCGCGGGCGGCGGTGCGCAACGACCCGTATGCCTTCAACGTCATCGACAAGCGCGTTAGCAACCTGATCGGCACCGGTATCAACCCTCGGCCGAAAACCGAGGATCATGACCTGCGCAGGTTGCTGCAGGAGCTTTGGGAGGATTGGGTCGATGAGTCGGACGCAGATGAGCGCACCGATTTCTACGGCCAGCAGGCACTGATTGCTCGTACGGTCGAAACCTCGGGCGAGTGCTTTGTTCGACTGCGTCCACGTAGCCTGGACGAAGGCCTGGCGGTTCCGCTTCAGCTCCAGACATTGGCGCCGGAGTTCGTGCCGCATGACAAATTCGAGACCACTAAAACCGGCAACATCATCCGTGCCGGGATCGAGTTCACACCGGGCGGCCAGCGGGTGGCGTACTGGATGTACCTGTCTCACCCGCGTGATGCGTCTTCGCTGAACGCCGGCTACAACCAACTGGTGCGAGTACCGGCCGCTCAGGTGTTGCACATCTTCGAGCCGGTCGAGCCCGGCCAGCTTCGGGGTGTGCCGCGATTGTCTCCGGTGCTGAAGCGCCTGCGCAGTCTCGACAACTACGACGATGCGGTGTTGTTCCGGCAGGAAGTGGCGAATCTGTTCGCCGGTTTCATCAGTCGCCCGGCACCGGACTCTGGACCTGTTCCGAGAGACCCGGTCACCGGCCAGCCGTTGAGTCTGGATCGTGACGGCTTCACGCCGATGGTCGCGCTGGAGCCCGGCACCATGCAGGAGCTGGGGCCAGGGGAGGAGGTCGAGTTCTCCAAACCTCCGGATGCGGGCAACAACTACCCGGATTTCATGCGTCAGCAACTGATGGCTGCGGCGGCAGGCACCGGGACGCCGTACGAGATCCTCACCGGCGACATGCGTGAGGTCAATGACCGGGCGCTGCGGGTAGTGCTCACCGAGTTCCGCCGTCGACTGGAGCAACTGCAATTCAGCGTTTACGTCCACCAACTCTGCCGCCCGGTCCGGGCCGCCTGGATGGACATGGCTGTCTTGTCGGGCGCCCTGGTGCTGGAGGATTACGCACAGCGTCGCCGTGAGTACCTGCGCACACGTTGGGTGCCACAAGGCTGGGCCTACATCCAGCCTGTGCAGGACGTACAAGCGCGGCGGATGGAAGTGCAGGCCGGTTTTGCCTCGCGCAGCGAAATGGTCCTGCGTACCGGCTACGACGCCGAAACGGTCGACGCGGAAAACGCCGCCGATCTGGCCCGGGCCACAACCCTTGGTCTCAACTACAACACTCTCGACGCCGTCCAGCCAATCGACGACAAGGAGCAACCATGAGTAAAAGAACGCAACCGCGCATTTACAACAGAGCTGGCCAGCGGGTGCAGGTGAAAGACAAAACCTGGTATGCCCTGCAAGCCAGCGGGGAGGCTGCCGAGCGAGTTTTCGAAGTCTTCGTTTACGGCGAGATCGGTGCCTGGGGCATTACCGCCAATCAGTTTGTGCAGGATCTGCGCGCCATGGACGACGGCGTCTCGCCGGTGATCGCGGCGTTCAACAGCATCGGCGGCGATTTGTTTGACGGGCTGGCCATGCACAACGCGCTGTCGCGTTTGGGCGAGCGCTGCACCGGCCGCATTGATGCGTTGGCAGCCAGTGCAGCTAGCGTGGCGGTGTGCGGCGCACATAAGGTCGTGATCGCAGCCAACGCCATGTTGATGATCCACAACCCCTGGACCTATGCGGCGGGGGATGCCGAGGACTTCCGCAAGGTGGCCGACGTACTCGATCAGACCATGGAGGCGATCATCGCAGCCTACAAAGCGAAGGCGCCGGACGTCGATGAGGTTGAGTTACGTCGCTTGGTCGCCGCGGAAACCTGGCTGACGGCCAATGAGGCCGTCGCTCTGGGCTTGGCCGATGAAGTCGGCGACGGCGTCAAGGTTAAGGCCTGTCTTGGCCAGGGTGGCGTACTACAGCGTTACCAACACGCACCGGCTGACTTGCTGGCCCAGCTTGACGAACCACCTGAGCCGGATCCGGAGTTAGAGCCTGATGATCCACCACCAACGCCGCCTGTGGTTGACTCGGCGAAGCTGGCACTGATGATCACACAGCGTTGCGCTGAGGGTGGCATCAGCAATTTGGTCGAGCCGCTGCTTAGCTCGACCAAGCTCGAAAGCGAGTCCATCGTCCTGGCCGGCCTGGAACGCGCCAAGGCCGTGAATGACCTCTGTGTGGCCGCACGGTTGCCGGAGTTCAGTGTCGAGTATATCGCTGCTGGTCTAGATGCTCCGGCAGTTCGGGCGCGTCTGTTTGACAAGATCGTTGGTAGCGGCAAGGGCTTTGAGATCGACAACAGCCTGCCACTGGACAA
>CAYNGZ010000096.1:0-16921 GCA_964396695.1 uncultured Pseudomonas sp. | reverse complement strand
CACGGATACTCAGCCGACTCTTCAACATCCCTTGCAATGGGTAAAGGGTGATCGCCAGGATAATCGACCAGAGCATCAGATTGAGGAACGGCTGGAGCACCTGAAAGCAGAAGAAGGCCAGCACGCTGATCAGCCCGGCACGGATAAGTACGTCGAGCTGGCTGCGCGTTGCTGTCTTGTCTGATGGCGCGGGCGGTAACATGGTGTGCTCCTTGAAGAGCGCTACGCCACCCTGGCAGCAGTTCATCGCAAACTTCTGCTTCCTGGGGCATCCCTTTCCGAGATAGACCTTGTCGAATAGTTATGGACCATTCCACGCTGATTGCAAGGACGGAAGTCGTGGGCTGAATTGCTATCGGGAAGATCAAGACACAGAATTGAGTGGTCAAGACCATCCATTTGTATTCGATGTGACCAGCGCATGCACTCCGGCAGAGTACGGCCTCCCCTATATCTCAACTGAGCGGTTGTTATTGCAAAGACCGTTATATGGATTCTAAGCCGGAACCAACAGGCATTCCTCAATGAAATGCCTGGGCGACAGGGATTGGTACTTGAGCGTGTATATACGGCACGTCGAGGTGAATTACGAACCCTGGAAGCTCTGTGGCTGTTGATGCCGACACCGCATTGACCCACGTGCTGACGCAAGACTGCCCCCCTCCAAATCTGCACAAGTTCAGCAAAGACAATGGTTCGCCAGAAATAGACTGGGGCAGCGAAATCTCGGCAACTGGGTCTATTCGGCGTCGGCACCAACAGGTCTTTTTCGGTATCTCTAGTTTTAAAGCCTGATCACTGACCATCCGCCCCATAGAACCAGGCTGAAAAATCTCATCAGGGGGATCAGTGTCGACCATCGATTGAATACGAGCCCAGTTGTTATCCCGGAAAGCCTTCTCTTTGTCCGACAGATCATCCTCCACTTTCAACATGTAGGTCGGGGACGCCATCGTGATGGTCTTGATATCGCCGGCGCTCAACCAGGTCTTCAAATCAGACAAACGCATGACCCAAGGCCGCTTTGGCGATGGCTCAATCGTGATCAGCACAATCTGATCACTTCGCCGATCAACCCAAAGAACCCTCACTAGGCCCTTCAGTAGAGGAGGTTCTGTCACAGCCTGAAGGACATCGTTCTTTCCGAGATCAGCCATTTCAACCGACCTTCAGTTCGTGGTCATGATTGTTGGAAGGCCATACGACCCTGATTGCCGGCAACGTGCTCTTCATTGAAAGACGTTCCGCTGTCAGCTCCAAGAGGATCTGTTTGTGCCATACCAAATGCATGAACATTGCCTTGGCATCGGCATAGGGAATGAACAAGACACCCGCTATGTGCCGCAATGCGCGCTCAAGCGACCACGGGTACTCCCGCACACGAGTTATCTCTCCCAGAAACGACTCGATCAGTGGACGTTGCTGAAGATGTCGTTGGAGGGTCGCTGACTTACGCAGCCAGTCAAGATTCTGGATCAAAGGGGCAGAGAGATCTTTCTCCGTAACAATGTTCCAGTCCACTCCTCGATCGGTCCAATAGGTTCGTTCGATCTGAAACTTTTCCAAGGTGCGTTCAAGACCTTTACTAGGCTTCAACGACTCGGTGTATTTGATCGTACGCGCTGCCAAGCGCGTGCTTCCATCTGGCTGCTTGATGGTGAGCAGAAAATCCGTCGTCATCACAAATGGCACCTTGGTGCCTGGATAAACGGGATAACGA
Organism: uncultured Pseudomonas sp.; assembly: GCA_964396695.1. GTDB lineage: Bacteria > Pseudomonadota > Gammaproteobacteria > Pseudomonadales > Pseudomonadaceae > Aquipseudomonas. The sequence continues at coordinate 15,201 of CAYNGZ010000096.1, read as the reverse complement.
ATACTCAAAGCATGGGCAATCGACTGAAGGGTTGGTACCGGTAGTAAGGGAAATTGCTCACGGATATCCAAAACCTCTGGGGAAAACTCGGCTACGAGCAAATACCCGTATTCAAGATCTGACAGCAGATGATGAAGCCTATCAACCTTTACTCCGTGGACCTTACGTGAGCGGCCGTGAGATGGAACGTCCTGCACGCGCAGCCATGGCACATACAGCTCCTGACTTCCTTGCCCAAAGCCTTTTTCGATATGCCGATCGATATCGGACTGCGTCTTGAAGCTACTACCACGCAAGCCAACCTCCCATACCTTCTGCAGCCTCCACATATCCTCAAAATGGAATGTGCACAAAAAGTCCTAGGAAATTATCTGCCCTGTGAATAAGTCTGATCACTGGTACCAGACTAAACCTTAAGCGGGATCACAATCCAAAATCAGACATATGGTGGAGGACATAAAAAGAAAAAGCCCCTGAAATCAGGGGCTTTGGCATTGTGTCAAAATCTATTATCTGGTGTCAGAATATTTTGTCTGTTGTCAAAATCTATTGTCTGAAACCACAAAAACAGGCGATCAGCGACAGCGCTTACTCCACCGTCACCGACTTCGCCAGGTTACGTGGCTGGTCAACGTCGGTGCCTTTGAGCACAGCCACGTAGTACGAGAGCAACTGCAGCGGAATGGTGTAGAGGATCGGCGACAGGATGTCGTGGATGTGCGGCATGTTGATCACATGCGTGCCTTCGCCATTGCTCATGCCGGCTTTTTCGTCAGCAAACACAATCAGCTGACCACCACGGGCACGAACTTCCTGCAGGTTGGATTTCAACTTCTCCAACAGTTCGTTGTTCGGGGCCACCGTCACCACCGGCATGTCGTCGTCGACCAGCGCCAATGGGCCGTGCTTGAGCTCACCGGCCGGGTAGGCTTCGGCGTGGATGTAAGAGATTTCCTTGAGTTTGAGCGAGCCTTCCATCGCCACCGGGTACTGGGCGCCACGGCCCAGGAACAGCGTGTGGTGCTTGTCGGCGAACAGCTCGGCGACTTTTTCGACAGTGCTGTCCATCGCCAGCGCTTCCCCCAGACGAGCCGGCAAGCGACGCAGTTCTTCAACCAGTTCCGCTTCCGCATCTTTGGTCAAGGTGCCACGTACCTGACCCAGAGACAGGGTCAACAGCAACAGGCCCACCAGTTGTGTGGTAAAGGCTTTGGTCGACGCCACACCGATTTCGCGACCGGCCTGGGTCAGCAGGGTCAGGTCGGACTCACGCACCAGCGAGCTGATGCCAACGTTGCAGATCGCCAGGCTGGCGAGGAAGCCCAGCTCTTTGGCATTGCGCAGCGCCGCCAGCGTGTCGGCGGTTTCACCGGACTGGGAAATGGTCACGAACAGCGAATCAGGCTGCACGACCACTTTGCGGTAACGGAACTCGCTGGCCACTTCAACCTGGCACGGGATCCCGGCCAGTTCTTCCAGCCAGTAACGCGCGACCATACCGGCGTGATAGCTGGTGCCGCAGGCAACGATCTGCACATTGCGGACCTTGGCGAACAACTCGGCGGCTTGTGGGCCGAACGCTTGTACCAACACCTGATTCGGGCCAAGGCGGCCTTCCAGGGTGCGTTGCACAACCGACGGTTGCTCGTGGATTTCCTTGAGCATGTAGTGACGGAACTCGCCCTTCTCGGCGGATTCGGTGTTATCGCGGTACTGCACCGCTTCGCGCTCAACGGCTTTGCCATCGACATCCCAGATCTGCACGCTGTCACGGCGGATCTCGGCGATATCGCCTTCTTCCAGGTACGTGAAACGGTCAGTGACCTGACGCAGTGCCAACTGGTCGGACGCGAGGAAGTTCTCGCCCAGCCCCAGGCCGATCACCAACGGGCTGCCACTGCGGGCCGCGACCAGACGATCCGGTTGTTGCGCGCTGATAACGGCCAGGCCGTAAGCACCGTGCAGTTCCTTGACGGTGGCCTTGAGGGCAACGGTCAGGTCAGTGAGGTCTTTGAGTTTGTGGTTCAGCAGGTGGGCAATGACTTCAGTATCGGTGTCCGAGGTGAACACGTAACCCTGTGCCTTGAGCTGCTCACGCAGGGCTTCGTGGTTTTCGATGATGCCGTTGTGCACCACCGCCAGATCGCCGGAAAAATGCGGGTGAGCGTTACGTTCGCATGGCGCGCCGTGAGTCGCCCAGCGGGTGTGGGCAATACCGAGACGACCAACCAGCGGTTCTTGCGCCAGAGCCTGTTCCAGTTCGCTGACCTTGCCCGGGCGACGCATGCGCTCGAGTTTTTCACTGTTGGTGTAAACCGCCACACCGGCGCTGTCGTAGCCGCGGTATTCGAGGCGCTTGAGCCCTTCGAGCAAAATGGCGGTGATATTACGTTCCGCGACTGCGCCGACAATTCCACACATGCTATTTCTCCTGGCTGACTGCCGCGCAAATCAAATTAATGCCGCGGGCCTGAATCTGGTCGCGTGCATCGATAGGCAGGCGATCATCGGTAATAAGGGTATGGACGCTGCTCCAGGGCAGTTCCAGGTTAGGTATCTTGCGGCCGATTTTGTCGGACTCGACCATCACAACCACTTCACGAGCCACGTCGGCCATCACACGGCTAAGACCCAGCAGTTCGTTAAAGGTTGTGGTACCGCGCATCAGATCAATGCCGTCGGCACCGATAAACAACTGATCAAAATCGTAAGAACGTAAAACCTGCTCGGCGACCTGCCCCTGGAATGACTCGGAATGCGGGTCCCAGGTGCCACCGGTCATTAACAGCACCGGTTCATGCTCAAGTTCACTCAGCGCATTGGCAACGTGCAGGGAGTTGGTCATGACGACCAGCCCCGGTTGCAACCCAAGTTGCGGAATCATCGCGGCGGTCGTGCTGCCGCTGTCGATGATAATCCGTGCGTGTTCGCGAATCCGTGTCACCGCAGCCCGGGCAATGGCTTGCTTGTACTGGGAGACCGGTTGGCTCGGATCACTGACCAACTCGTGCGGCATGGTGATCGCACCGCCGTAACGGCGAAGCAACAAGCCGTTGCTTTCAAGCGCCGCCAAATCTTTGCGAATTGTAACCTCTGAGGTTTCAAAACGCTTGGCCAGTTCATCCACACTGACTTCACCCTGCTCAGTGAGCAAGGCAAGGATATTGTGACGACGTTGGGGTGTATTGCGCTTCGACATGACTTAGTAAGTTTCGATTCGAAAGATAACGGAAGCAATCAAAACCTATCGACGAAACTTCGTCAAGCTGACGCATCAAAAAAATATCTGTGGATAACCCATAAAAAAGATCGCAGTCTGCGGCAGCTCCTACGATGATCAGTGTGGGAGCTACCGCAGGCTGCGATCTTTTGATCTTGCGATCTGTGGATAACTCAGCTCTTCTGGACTTTCACCGGACGCTTCCAGCCATCGATGTTCTTCTGCCTGGCCCGACCAACGGCCAACTGCGATTTATCCACATTCGAGGTAATCGTCGAACCTGCCGCCGTGGTCGCACCGTCCGAGATATCCACAGGCGCCACCAATGAGCTGTTGGAGCCAATGAATACGTCTTCACCCAAGACCGTCTTCCACTTGTTGACGCCGTCATAGTTGCAGGTGATGGTGCCGGCGCCGATGTTGGTCCGCGCACCGATCTCGGCGTCACCCAGGTAGCTCAGGTGGCCAGCCTTGGCGCCTTCCCCGAGATGAGCATTCTTCAGTTCGACAAAGTTACCCACATGGGCGCGTGCTTCCAGCACAGTCCCCGGACGCAGGCGCGCGAACGGACCGGCATCGCTGCCCTCGCCCAATACCGCGCCTTCGATGTGGCTGTTGGCCTTGATCACCACGCCCTTGTGCAGGGTACTGTCCTTGATCACGCAGTTCGGACCAATGACCACGTCGTCTTCAATGACCACACGACCTTCGAGAATCACGTTGATGTCGATCAGCACATCACGACCGACGGTCACTTCACCGCGTACATCAAAGCGCGCCGGATCGCGCAGTGTCACGCCCTGGGCCATCAGGCGACGGCCTTCGCGCAACTGATAGTGACGCTCAAGCTCTGCGAGCTGCTGGCGGTCATTGGCGCCCTGCACTTCCATCGCGTCGTGAGGTTGTTCGGTGTCCACCACCAGGCCGTCGCTGACGGCCATCTCAATCACGTCGGTCAGGTAGTACTCGCCCTGGGCGTTGTTGTTGGAGAGCCGGCTCATCCAGTCCCCCAGACGATTGGCCGGCACCGCAAAAATGCCGGTATTGCCTTCAGTGATCGTACGTTCGGCTTCGCTGGCATCCTTGTGCTCGACGATGGCAATCACCCGACCGTCGGCGTTGCGCACGATACGGCCATAACCCGTCGGGTCATCGAGCTCCACGGTCAACAGCCCCATCTGCAGCGGCTCCACAAGCTTGAGCAAGCGTTGCAGGGTCGGGACTTCAATCAGCGGCACATCGCCGTACAGAATCAGTACGGTGTCGGCGGTGATGAACGGTACGGCCTGAGCCACCGCGTGGCCCGTGCCGAGCTGCTTGTCCTGCATCACGAAGTTCAGGTCGTCGGCGGCCAGGCGCTCACGAACCGCATCGGCACCATGGCCGATCACCACATGAATGCGCTGTGGATCAAGCTGGCGGGCGCTGTGGATAACATGGCCAAGCATGGAGTTTCCCGCCACCGGGTGAAGCACTTTCGGCAGAGCCGAACGCATGCGAGTGCCTTGACCGGCAGCGAGAATAATGATTTCAAGTGACATGACTGGCTACCAATCCTGGGTGGTCAGCGGCTGCGACCAAGAGATGAATTGCAGAAAAAGAAAAAGGGTAGCCGAGGCTACCCTTTTTAATCAATCACACAAAAAGCGGATGGCTGTTAGCCGCCGAACTTTTTGCGGATTTGCTGGACGGTGCGCAGCTGAGCTGCAGCCTCGGCCAGACGAGAGGCAGCAGCTCCGTAATCGAAATCTGCGCCTTTGTCATGCAGGGCCTTCTCGGCAGCCTTGACGGCTTCCTGAGCGGAGGCTTCATCCAGGTCGGCAGCACGTTGCACGGTGTCGGCAAGAACCTTGACCATGTTCGGCTGAACCTCGAGGTAACCACCGGAGATGTAAAACACCTCGGCTTCCCCACCCTGTTTGATCAGGCGGATCGGGCCTGGCTTGAGTTCAGTGATCAGCGGAGCGTGACCCAGAGCGATACCAAGATCACCCAGGCTGCCGTGCGCAATCACCATCTCGACCAGACCGGAGAAAATTTCCCCTTCCGCGCTGACGATATCGCAATGGACTGTCATAGCCATTTGCTTGCCTCAACCTGATTAGCGCCCGTTGCCGGGCGCCGGGATTACAGTTTTTTGGCTTTCTCGATCGCTTCTTCGATGCCGCCAACCATGTAGAACGCTTGTTCTGGCAGGTGGTCGTAGTCACCGTTGAGGATGCCTTTGAAGCCAGCAATGGTGTCCTTCAGGGAAACGTATTTGCCTGGAGAACCGGTGAAGACTTCTGCCACGAAGAACGGCTGGGACAGGAAACGCTGGATCTTACGAGCACGGGCAACCAGTTGCTTGTCGGTTTCGGACAGTTCGTCCATACCCAGGATCGCAATGATGTCCTTCAGTTCTTTGTAACGCTGCAGTACGTACTGCACGCCACGAGCTGTCTCGTAGTGCTCGTTGCCGATGACCAGTGGGTCCAGCTGGCGCGAAGTCGAGTCCAGTGGATCGACCGCTGGGTAGATACCCAGGGAGGCGATGTCACGGGACAGTACGACGGTGGCGTCCAGGTGGGCGAAGGTGGTCGCTGGCGACGGGTCGGTCAGGTCGTCCGCTGGTACGTATACGGCCTGGATCGAGGTGATCGAACCTTCCTTGGTCGAAGTGATACGTTCTTGCAGAACGCCCATCTCTTCAGCCAGGGTCGGCTGGTAACCTACTGCCGAAGGCATACGGCCCAGCAGTGCGGATACTTCGGTACCGGCCAGGGTGTAACGGTAGATGTTGTCGACGAACAGCAGAACGTCGTTACCTTCGTCACGGAACTTCTCGGCCATGGTCAGGCCGGTCAGTGCTACGCGCAGACGGTTTCCTGGTGGCTCGTTCATTTGGCCGTAAACCAGGGCAACCTTGTCCAGTACGTTGGAATCCTTCATCTCGTGGTAGAAGTCGTTCCCCTCGCGCGTGCGCTCGCCCACACCGGCGAACACGGAATAACCGCTGTGCTCGATGGCGATGTTACGGATCAGTTCCATCATGTTTACGGTTTTGCCCACACCGGCACCACCGAACAGACCAACTTTACCGCCCTTGGCGAACGGGCATACCAGGTCGATAACCTTGATGCCGGTTTCCAGCAGGTCGTTGCCGCCGGCCTGCTCCGCGAACGAAGGCGCATCGCGGTGAATACCCCAGCGCTCTTCCTCGCCGATCGGGCCAGCTTCGTCGATCGGGTTACCCAGTACGTCCATGATCCGGCCCAGGGTCGCTTTACCGACTGGAACGGAGATGGCTGCGCCACTGTCGACAACGTCCAGACCGCGCTTCAAGCCTTCGGTCGAACCCATCGCAATGGTACGAACCACGCCGTCGCCCAGCTGCTGCTGAACTTCCAGGGTGGTTTCCGCGCCTTGTACTTTCAGCGCGTTATAGACACTCGGTACGCTGTCGCGTGGGAATTCCACGTCGATGACGGCGCCGATGATTTGAACGATACGTCCGCTACTCATAGCTGGATCCTCTGAATATTTGAACCGTTAAACCGCGGCAGCGCCGCCGACGATTTCCGAGATCTCTTGGGTGATCGCAGCCTGACGCGCCTTGTTGTAGATCAATTGCAAATCTTTGATCAAATCACCGGCGTTGTCGGTAGCGTTCTTCATTGCGATCATCCGCGCGGCTTGTTCAGCTGCGTTGTTCTCGACCACCGCCTGGTAGACCTGCGACTCCACGTAGCGGACCATCAAGCCGTCAAGCAGCTCCTTGGCATCCGGTTCGTAGAGATAGTCCCAGTGGTGCTTGAGTTCTTGATCCGGGGTCGCCACCAGTGGAATCAATTGCTCCACGGTAGGCTGTTGCGTCATGGTGTTGATGAACTTGTTGGACACCACGCACAGGCGGTCAATACGGCCGTCCAGGTAAGCATCCAGCATCACCTTGACGCTGCCGATCAGATCATTGATCGACGGCTCTTCGCCCAGGTGGCTGATAGCTGCAACGACGTTACCGCCGAAGTTGCGGAAGAAAGCCGCACCTTTGCTACCAATCACACACAGATCGATCTCGACGCCTTGTTCGCGGTTTACCGCCATGTCCTTGACCAAAGCCTTGAACAGGTTGGTGTTCAAGCCACCACACAGACCACGGTCACTGCTCACGACGACATAACCGACGCGCTTGATAGCACGGTCGATCATGAACGGGTGGCGATATTCCGGGTTGGCGTTGGCCAGATGACCAATAACCTGGCGGATGCGCTCCGCATAAGGACGGCTAGCAGCCATACGCATTTGTGCCTTGCGCATTTTGCTGACCGCCACTTTTTCCATGGCGCTGGTAATTTTTTGCGTGCTTTTGATGCTCGCAATCTTACTGCGAATCTCTTTTGCGCCTGCCATGTAACACCTATCAGGTTAGCAAGCGGGGGCTGCAAAGCCCCCGCTGCGGCTTACCAGGTTTGGGTGGCCTTGAACTTCTCGATACCGGCTTTGATGCCCGCGTCGATTTCGTCGTTGAAGTCACCCTTCACGTTGATCTTCGCCATCAAGTCGGCGTGATCACGGTTGAAGTAAGCAATCAGCGCTTGTTCGAAGCTACCGATCTTGGAGATTTCAACGTCGGTCAGGAACCCACGCTCAGCGGCATACAGCGACAGCGACATGTCGGCGATCGACATCGGCGCGTATTGCTTCTGCTTCATCAGCTCGGTAACACGTTGACCGTGTTCCAGTTGCTTACGGGTGGCTTCGTCCAGGTCAGACGCAAACTGGGCGAATGCCGCCAGTTCACGGTACTGAGCCAGAGCGGTACGGATACCACCGGACAGCTTCTTGATGATCTTGGTCTGAGCGGCACCACCTACACGGGATACCGAAACACCGGCGTTCACTGCAGGGCGGATGCCCGAGTTGAACATGGCCGATTCCAGGAAGATCTGACCGTCGGTGATGGAAATCACGTTGGTTGGAACGAACGCGGAAACGTCGCCAGCCTGGGTTTCGATGATCGGCAGAGCGGTAAGGGAACCGGTTTTGCCAGTCACAGCGCCTTTGGTGAACTTCTCTACGTACTCTTCGGAAACGCGCGATGCACGCTCCAGCAGACGGGAGTGGAGATAGAACACGTCACCTGGGTACGCTTCACGTCCTGGTGGACGACGCAGCAGCAGGGAAATCTGGCGGTAAGCCACTGCTTGCTTGGACAGATCGTCATAAACGATCAGCGCGTCTTCGCCGCGGTCACGGAAGAACTCACCCATGGTGCAACCGGCGTATGGCGCCAGGAATTGCAGTGCGGCGGATTCCGAAGCACTGGCAACAACCACGATGGTGTTGGCCAGTGCGCCGTTTTCTTCCAGCTTGCGAACGATGTTGGCAACGGTCGAACGCTTCTGGCCTACAGCGACATAAACACAGAAAATACCGCTGTCTTTCTGGTTGATGATCGCGTCGATCGCCATGGCGGTCTTACCGATCTGACGGTCACCGATGATCAGCTCACGCTGGCCACGGCCGACCGGGATCATGGCGTCGACGGATTTGTAACCAGTCTGTACAGGCTGGTCTACCGACTTACGCCAGATCACGCCCGGAGCAACTTTCTCGACCGCATCGGTCTCGGTGTTGTTCAGCGGGCCTTTGCCGTCGATTGGGTTACCCAGAGCATCGACAACGCGACCCAGCAGTTCCTTACCCACTGGAACTTCGAGGATGCGGCCGGTGCACTTGGCGCTCATGCCTTCAGCGAGGGTGTCGTATGCGCCCAGAATTACCGCACCAACGGAGTCTTGCTCCAGGTTGAGGGCCATACCGAACACGCCACCTGGAAACTCGATCATTTCGCCGTACATGACGTCGGCCAGACCGTGAATCCGCACGATACCGTCAGAAACGCTGACGACGGTACCCTCGTTGCGGGCTTGGGAGGTCACATCGAGTTTCTCGATGCGACCCTTGATGATTTCACTAATTTCGGAAGGATTGAGTTGCTGCATTGCTCTGCTGCCCCTTCAAACTCAAGATTTCAATGCTTCGGCAAGATTCGCGAGTTTGCCGCGAATCGAACCATCGATAACCAGGTCGCCGGCGCGAATGACAATGCCCCCGATAAGGGAACTGTCTTCCGCAACTTGCAGGCGCACTTCCCGGCTGAGTCGTGCACTGAGAACCTTGGCGAGTTTGTCTTGCTGTTCTTGGTTCAATGCAAAAGCACTGGTCACTTCAACGTCTACCGACTTCTCTTGCTCGGCCTTGTACAGGTCAAACAGAGTGGCGATCTCCGGCAACAACAGGAGACGGTCGTTTTCGGCAACGACTTTAATGAAGTTCTGTGCCTTCGCATCGAACTTGTCGCCACACACGTCAATAAACGTGATGGCCTTGTCTGCGCTCGTCAGTCGCGGGGCCTTGAGCACGCGCTGCATGGTGTCGTCTTGCGACACTGCTGCAGCCAGGCCGAGCATGGCTGACCAAGAGGCCAGCTGCTGGTGGGCCTGGGCATGCTCGAAGGCTGCCTTAGCGTAAGGTCGGGCCAACGTGGTCAGTTCTGCCATGATCGCCCTCGCTTAGATTTCAGCAGCCAGTTTGTTAACCAGCTCCGCGTGCGCGTTTTGATCGATTGTGGCACCCAGGATCTTCTCGGCGCCGCCAACGGCCAGAGCACCCAGTTGGGCACGCAGCGCGTCTTTGACACTGTTCAGTTCCTGTTCGATCTCGGCCTGAGCCTGCACCTTCACACGTTCAGCGTCGACACGGGCTTTTTCAACAGCCTCTTCGACGATCTGATTACCGCGTTTCTTGGCCTGCTCAATGATTTCGGCTGCCTGAGCTTTTGCTTCGCGCAGTTGTTGACCCACTTTATCTTGGGCCAATTCCAGGTCGCGAGCTGCTCGGACGGCAGCGTCCAATCCATCCGCGATCTTCTTCTGACGTTCGTGCAAAGCCGCGATGACCGGAGGCCACACGAACTTCATGCAAAACAGTACAAAAATGAAGAACGCAACGGACTGGCCAATCAGGGTTGCATTAATGTTCACGCCAACACCTCGCTCGTTCGTTGTCCATCACACTTGCTCAACTCGAAAATCCGAGTGATTAGTGAGCGAGTTGACCAACGAAAGGGTTCGCGAAAGTGAAGAACAGAGCGATACCAACGCCGATCATGGTTACGGCGTCGAGCAGACCGGCAACGATGAACATTTTGACTTGCAGCATTGGAACCATTTCTGGTTGACGCGCAGCGCCTTCCAGGAACTTGCCGCCCAACAGGCCGAAACCAATTGCAGTACCCAGTGCGCCCAGGCCGATCAACAGTGCAACAGCGATAGCGGTTAGACCAACTACAGTTTCCATCTTTCCTCCCGACTTTTACGTCGTATGGTTTAGGTTTTTTAGATTAAAGCGGTAAAACAAATCGTTTCATCAAGCCCGGTGTGGGCCCCCTCTCACCGAGGCAAGAGGGACATCAGACAAGCCGAAGCCGGTCTTAATGGTTCTCTTCGTGCGCCATCGACAGGTAGACGATGGTCAGCATCATGAAGATAAACGCCTGCAGGGTGATGATCAGGATGTGGAACACAGCCCACGCCCACTGCAGCACAACGCCCAGACCGCTAAGCCAGAGCAGGCCGCTGCCGAACATCACGGCGATCAGGATAAACACCAGCTCGCCAGCGTACATGTTGCCGAACAGACGCAGTGCCAGCGAGATTGGCTTGGCGATCAGCGTCACGAATTCCAGCAGGAAGTTCACCGGAATCAGCAGGGCCTGAACGAAAATGTTCTTGCTGCCGAACGGGTGCAGGGTCAGTTCGCCGATAAAACCGCCGATGCCCTTGATCTTGATGCTGTAGAAAATGATCAGCGCGAACACCGAGAAGGCCATGGCCAGCGTAGCGTTCGGGTCGGTAGTCGATACGGCACGGAACGGGATCTCGTGGTTGCCGGAAATGGCCGCGGCCAGTTGCGGGATCCAGTCGACCGGTACCAAGTCGATGGCGTTCATCAGGAACACCCAGACGAAGATGGTCAGTGCCAGTGGTGCAACCACCGGGCTACGGCCATGGAAGCTGTCTTTCACGCTGCCATCGACGAAATTGACCAATACTTCAACGAAATTCTGCAAAGCCCCCGGTACACCGGAAGTCGCCTTCTTCGCCGCCATGCGGAAAAGAAGAACGAAGATCAGACCCAACGCGACCGACCAGCCGAGGGTATCGACGTGGAAAGCCCAGAAGCCCATTGCCTTGGCTTCTGCTGCGGTATGGGCAAAGCCCCAGCCGCCGGTAGGTAACTGACCGAAGGTCAGGTTCTGCAAGTGGTGCTGGATATAGCCCGAAGCGGATTCTGCTGCCATGGTTGCCTCAAACGCCCTAAGGTCTCGAAAGTCTTGTTCTCATTAGCAGGGGAGCGAACCAGCTGACCAGTTGGGTCAGCACGAAGACGCCGAATACAGCTAGCGGCGCCAATGGCTTCACACCTGCAAACGTCAATGCAAAGAGCACTGCCGTCAAAATCAGTTTGCCCGCCTCGCCGGCATAAAAAGACCGGACGATGGCTTGAGCTGCTCGGGCGCCGGAAAACCGAAATGCCCTGTGAGCGAAATAAACATTGGGAAGCAAGGCTATCAGGCCTCCACAGAGTCCTGAGTATCCGGCTACGACTCCATGCCATCGCCAGAGCGCCAAAGCGGCAAGCAGCAAAACGACAAATTGCGCCAATAACACGGGAAAAACCGCCAGGCGATGGAACGGCAAGCGGTTTGGCGTGCGGGTTTCCATCACTTTTGCTCCTCAAAGGCCGGCTGCCAGAACTCAATAACTTGGCATAATTTGTGCCGACAAAATGCGCGCAAAGTATAGGGGCGGTTCAGCCCCTATTCAACTGTCAGGTAGTGATTTCGGATTCCGCGCTACATGAGGAAATGTTTCAGCGTATATGTGCGAGGACGCCTTGAAGCTCATCAAGGGAATTGTAACCAATCACCAACTGCCCTTTGCCCTTCTTCCCGTGGCGGATCTGCACCGCAGAGCCTAGGCGCTCTGCCAGGCGTTGTTCGAGACGAGCGATATCCGGGTCAGGTTTCGAGGGTTCGGCAGGCGCCGGTTTGCCACTCAACCACTGGCGAACCAGGGCCTCGGTCTGGCGCACGGTGAGGCCGCGTGCGACAACATGTCGCGCCCCCTCAACCTGTTGATTTTCCGGCAAACCGAGCAAAGCACGGGCATGACCCATTTCCAGGTCGCCGTGGGAGAGCATGGTCTTGATGACTTCCGGCAATGCAATCAGGCGCAACAAGTTGGCGATGGTCACGCGGGATTTCCCCACAGTCTCGGCGACTTGCTGCTGAGTCAGCTGGAATTCCTGCTGCAATCGCTGCAGGGCTACCGCTTCCTCGATCGGATTGAGGTCTTCACGCTGGATGTTCTCGATCAGCGCCATGGCGATCGCGGTTTCATCCGGCACATCGCGCACCATCGCCGGGATGGTTTCCTGGCCAGCCTGCTGGCTGGCGCGCCAGCGACGTTCGCCGGCGATAATTTCAAAGCGGCCGGCACCGATCGGGCGAACCACGATTGGCTGCATCACGCCTTGAGTCTTGATCGACTGCGCCAGTTCTTCCAGAGCCTGGGGGTCCATGTCCCGGCGCGGCTGGTACTTGCCGCGCTGAATCAGGTCCAGCGGCAGGTGTTGCAACTCACGTTGATCGGCCTGCACGGCTTGTTCTTCGAGCGAACTGATCGTCGGCCCACTCAGCAGTGCATCCAGTCCACGTCCGAGACCTCGTTTCTTGACGGCCATGGGGATTCCTTAAGTTGCCTGAGCAGCAGCAATGCGTGAATTTTTGCGTTGACGACGAACCATCTCGCCCGCCAGGGCCAGATAGGCCAGTGCGCCACGGGATTGTTTGTCATAGGCCAACGCCGGCATGCCGTAACTGGGGGCTTCGGCCAAACGGATGTTGCGCGGTATCACGGTGTCATACAGTTGCTCGCCGAAGTGTTCCTTGAGCTGCGCCGACACATCGTTCATCAGGCTCAGGCGCGGGTCGTACATCGTCCGCAGCAAGCCTTCGATTTTCAGGTTCGGATTCAGCAACTCGGCGATGCGCTTGATGTTATCCACAAGGTCACTCAACCCTTCGAGCGCGAAGTACTCGCACTGCATGGGGATAATCACCCCGTCGGATGCAACCAGAGCATTGAGCGTGAGCATCGACAGCGACGGCGGGCAGTCGATCAAAATGTAATCGTAGTTTTCACGGATCGGCGCCAAAGCGCTGCGCAGACGGCTTTCCTTCATCTGCATTTCCAGCAGGACCACTTCGGCCGCCGTCAAATCGCGGTTGGCCGGCAACAGCTGGTAACCACCGTGTTCGGAGAAATGCATGGCCTGGGCCAGATCGCATTCACCGATCAACAGGTCGTAGACCGAGTTCTCCAGGCCGTGTTTATCCACACCGCTACCCATGGTGGCGTTGCCCTGTGGATCAAGATCGATCAACAACACCCGGCGCTTGGTCGCGACCAGGGATGCTGCGAGGTTGATGCAGGTGGTGGTCTTGCCCACACCACCCTTTTGGTTCGCTATCGCGAATACCTTAGCCATTCTTGCTTGTGTTCCCAATCATGCCGTGCGGCGCAGTATCAGCAGATGGCGTTGGCCTTGGCAACCGGGTACGGCCAGGGCGTGTTCGCTATCAAGGTGGAAGTCTGCCGGCAATGCTACCAGCTCGTCGCGTGGATGAACGCCCTTCATTGCCAGCCAACGTGTATCGCTATCGCCCAAATGGCGAGTCCAGTTGCTGAAGTTCTCCATGCTGCTGAATGCGCGGGAAATAATCCCGTTGAACGGCAGTTCAGGCGTGAAGGCTTCGACACGACTGTGGATAACTTGCAGGTTATCCAGTTTCAGTTCGAGTTTGACCTGAGTCAGGAAGCGGGTTTTCTTGCCGTTGCTATCCAGGCACGTCACTTGCGACTCGGGAAACAGGATCGCCAGTGGGATACCCGGCATACCGCCGCCGCTGCCAACATCCAGCCAGCGACCGTTTTCGATGAAGGACATCACACTCAGGCTGTCGAGCAGATGCCGTGAAACCATTTCGTCCGGGTCACGCACGGCCGTGAGGTTGTAAGCCTTGTTCCATTTGATCAACAGGGCCAGATAACCCAGCAGTTGCGCATGCTGGGTTTCGGTCAGGTTGACACCGAGCTGGCGAGCACCTGTGGATAACTCTTCGGCGTGTTGCGAGGTGACCATCGAACTCAAGCGCTTTGCTCCAACTGACGGCCCGCGCCGCGTTTTTTCAAATGAATCATCAACAGCGAAATCGCTGCCGGGGTTACGCCCGGGATTCGCGATGCCTGGCCCAGGGTCTCTGGACGGGTCGCGCCGAGCTTGCTCTGAATCTCTTTGGAGAGCCCGGAAATGTTTGTGTAATCGATATCCACAGGCAATTTGGTGTCTTCGCTGGCGCGCAGACGGGCGATTTCGTCCTGTTGACGGTCGATGTAACCAGCGTACTTGGTCTTGATCTCAACCTGTTCGGCGACCTGTGGATCTTCGGCGCCCTGCCCGGTCACTTCGACCAGACCAGCGTAGTCGATTTCCGGACGACTCAAGAGATTGAGCAAGTTGTATTCGTGGGTCAGTGGCGTACCGAATTTTTCGGCAATCGCATCACCCTGTTGCGTGCCCGGGCGAACCCAGGTGCTTTTCAGGCGCTGCTCTTCCAGATCGATGCTTTCGCGTTTTTTGCAGAATGCCGCCCAGCGCACGTCATCCACCAGACCCAGCTCGCGACCTTTTTCGGTCAAACGCAGGTCGGCGTTGTCTTCGCGCAGGATCAAACGGTATTCGGCGCGGGACGTGAACATCCGGTACGGTTCCTGAGTACCCAGGGTAATCAGGTCGTCGACCAACACCCCGAAAAACGCCTAATCGCAAAGTGGGCCCCCGTCTTGTTTTCCCTTCCCACGCCAGTCACC